>DATDQZ010000067.1:0-9677 GCA_035292005.1 Bathyarchaeia archaeon
CCAAAGAGGTTTTCAAAAGTATGCGTATAAACGCAGAAGTAGTGGTATAAGCTTTTATAAGAATGTTGATAAGTTGTGTAAATAAGACGGCTACGCGCTTCTAAACGCGAGGGCGCAGATTGAATGCCCTACATTAAAAAAATCGAACTCAAAGGCTTCAAGTCTTTCGGGCCGCAGACAGTTAAAGTAGTTCTAGATAAGGGTTTCACAGTTATAACTGGGCCGAATGGAAGCGGAAAAACCAACATTCTGGATGCAGTTTTATTTGCTCTCGGCGAATTGAGCACGCGAAGGCTTCGCGCTGAGAACGCGGCTAAACTGATTTTTCACGGTTCTGAGAAGGCTGGGTTAGAAAAGGCGAAAATGGCTAAGGTGATAATCCAGTTTGACAATTCAGACGGCATAATGTCCGTTGACACGGTCACAGTTACGGTTTCACGAGAAGTTTACAGAAACGGCCAAAGCGTTTACAGGCTGAACGGCAGAAGAATCTCACGGGCGCGCATTATCGAGGTCCTTTCCATGGCTGCGATAGGCAGTGCGAGCCAAAACATAATACTGCAGGGCACCATAACAAGGTTAACCGACGTTAACCCGATGGAACGCAGAAGAATCATCGAAGACTTGGTTGGAATAGCCCAGTACGACTCTGAAAAGGCTGAGGCGGAAGAGAAACTGCGAACGGCGGACATTTCAATCCGCACGGCCATGGGCAGAATAGACGAGGTGCAAAAGCGGCTGGACGACCTTGAAAGGGAACGCAACGAACTCTTACGATACAGTTACATCCAGAACGAAATCAAGAAATTCGAAGCGATCAAAATCTCTAACGACATCCTCCAGCTAAACAAAAAAGTGGAAGAAACCTCAACTCAAGCAGATAAGGTTAGAAGCAGAGTTGATAAGTTTAGAGAACTCCGCGAAGGTCGCAGGTCCAAAAGGCGAGAGATTGAAGGCGAATGGCGAAAGCTAAGCTCGGAAATTGTTGAAGAAGGTGGCTCGCAAGTACTGAAAGTGCAGATAGGAATCGGCGAGTTGAAATCAAAGCTGACAGAGCTGACAACGAAAATAAGTTCTGGGCAGTCAAGCTTCGAAGGACTAAAGCGCGTGAGAGAAAACAATCTGGAACAGTACCAAACTATTCGCAGTGAAATCCACGAAAATCGGCTGAAGATAAGGAAGTACAGAGCTGAACATGAGGCGATTCAGTCTCAGATCAGCGCGAAGGAAACCGAGCATTATGCTTTAGCGCAGGAGACAGCTCAGCTCTGGGAGAACCTCGGAGAAAACAGCAAGAAAATACGCGGAACCGAACTGCAAATCGACAGCCGCTACAAGAGACTGTCCTTCCTAAGATCGGAATACGCGAAGGGTCAAAATGCCATCCAACTCGGCTCTAGACGGCTTAGGGAGCTGAACGAGCGCAAGGCAAGATTCGTCGCCACGCTTTCTGAAATTGAGAACTCACTGGCTGAACTTGACAAGGTTCAGAAGGAGCAGAAGGCGCAGCTTAAGAACCTTGAGCGTACCATAGAGCGAAGAACTGTCCAAAAGGAAGCTGTGGAAAGAGAAATTTCTGAAGCGGGAAAAATAGCAAACTCCGCGAAGGAAGCAGTAGTAGAATTCGTTACCCAGAGAGAACTCGCTGAGACAGTGGCGACTGAAGAAAACGCTTTAAGGAGCATAGAGGAACTGGGCGAGTTAGGCGCAATCTCGGGTGTTTATGGACGATTGCGCAACTTGATTGCAATTGACAAGACTTACAAGAAAGCGATAGAAGCGGCGGCTGCCGGTTGGCTTGACGCTCTGGTCGTAAAAGACGTTGATTCCGCTTTTATGTGTACGGAGACTTTGCGGAGGATGAAACTGGGAAGAATAAAAATTATCCCGCTCCAAGGGACTTCAAATCCCAGATCTCTGAAAATGCCTGCGCGGGAGGGCGTCAGCGGCGCTTCCGTCTTCATTAAATACGAGAGAAATCACGAATCAGCAGTCAACTACATTTTCGGGGACACGCTAGTAGTCTCTGACGATAAGATTGCCTTTGCTCTCTCAAGTGAAGGTTACCGCGTTGTCACGGTTAATGGTGACCTTTATGAAGCCGGTGGAGCTTTTGAAAGCGGCTATTATAGGGCTCCTATAGATTTTTCCGCTATTATCCCCAGCGAAACAGCTATCAAAAGCCTCGATGAAGCCGTCAAAGCCCTTCAGCAGCATCTTTTTCAGAGAGACAACGATATAACAGCGTTTGAAGAGGAAATTGAGCGAACCAAGATCGAGATTGCGCGTTTGTCGGACTCCATAGTTACTCTTGACAGGGAAATAGCTAGAGTGAAACGGAGCGTGAAGCGGACCAGAAGCAACGTTAGGCGCGTGGAAAAATACGGTGCCAAGCTTGGAAAGGAGATAGAGGCTGAGAAAGCCCAGATGGGGCTGTACCAGTCTGAAAGGCGATTCATTCAGAAAGAGCTTCAAAAGCTTCAAGCCGAAGTAGCCGTGTTAAGGAAGAAAACCGATGTTGGGCACATTCAGGAGTTGGAGGTCAAGCGAGAACGGCTTGCTGAGGGGATAAATACTTTCAGGCAGAAACTTGGCACGGTTCAAACTGAAATTTCCACGCTTCAATCGCAATTTGACAATGTGTTGCGGGTTGGTTATCAAAACTCCAAGATTCAACTCTCGAAGGTTGAGCAGCAACAGAGGAGAGTTGAGAAGGAAGTGGCTGAGGCGCTGCAGGAGCGGGAATCTCTTAAGCAGGAGCTGTCAGAGTTGGAGAAGAGCCGCGTTGAACTTTCTAAGGCGGTTTTTTCTGCGAGGGAAGAATCCAAAAAGTTCACTTCGCAAATAGATACTATTGACACGGAGCTTCGCCTGCTGGACGCGGAGTACGAGCAGTCTGAAATGCTTCTGAATCGGCTTCATCTCGGCGTTCAAACTTGTCAGTTGCGGCTTCAGCAGCATCAAAGCCAGCTTAGGCAATTTGGCTACGAAAAGCCTTTGGAAATAACAGTGAAACAACTCGAAGAAGCGGAAACCATCATTCGAATGATGCAGTTTGAACTTGAAAGAATAGGCGCGGTGAACCAACTTGCCCTGTCGCATTACGCTGAGCAAACTTCAAGGTACAGAGAATTATCCTTGCGTTTGAATGAACTTGAAAGAGAGAAGCAAGCTATCGTGCAGTTTATGGATGAAATCGAAAACAAGAAACGCCAAGTTTTCATGGATGCTTTTGGAAAAATAAACCTTAACCTGCAAAAATACTTCTCAAAGCTGACCGAAGGCGGCGGTGCCACTTTGAAGCTTGAAAATCCAGATGACCCCTTTTCCGGCGGTATAGACATGCTCGTGCAGTTTCTTAATAAGCCGTCGATAGTTGTCAGCGGTGCGAGTGGTGGGGAACGTTCCGTTTCGGCTGTCGCCTTCATATTCGCCTTGAACGAGTTTGCGCCCACATCGTTCTATATTCTTGACGAGATAGATGCGCACTTGGATGCTTTTCATGTTTCAAAACTTGCTGATGTTCTTCTGGAGGAGTCTGAGAAAATCCAGCTCATAGTTATCACTTTAAAGCCGGAAATTGTGAACAAAGCTCAGAGGATTTACGGGGTTTATGAGCGCAATGGAGTTTCAAACGTTATCGCAGCAAAGTTCTTGGAGGCGACCACCTAAATGACGACAGCAATGAGAAGGCCTTTTTACTTGCGGCCTCCGTGGAACATTCTCTTCGAACTCAGCAAATTTGAAAAGCTCACGCCTTGGAACGTGAACATCGCTTATTTGCTCAATTCGTTTCTTTCGGAAATGGAACGAACGGGAAAGGTGGATTTCCGTGCTTCGGGTGTGGCGTTGGATTCTTCTGCGCTCATTTATCTAATGAAGTCGAAGCTTCTGCTCGTTCTTCAGGAGCCACCAGCACCTCCGAAAGCTCCGCAGGATTTTGTTCCGCCACCATTGTTTTTGCCTCTGAGGCATGAGTTGACGTCAACAACTATAAGGCATCTGCTGGAAGTTTTGGATGATGTATTGAAAGGTGAAAAGTTGTCTCGCCTTGGCGATGTTGTTGCGCAGCCTGTTCTTCCTGCAGTTTCGGATATTCTGCCTCAGTTGGACATTTTCTTGATGGAAATCGAGGTGCAGATAGAGAAACTGTACGCTGTTCTCTGCGAGAAAGTTAAGGGTGTGGGAATAATCGAGTTTTCAACTCTTATAAGAGGAATTGTTCGGATAGAAGCGGTGCGCACGTTTGTTCTTCTCTTGTTTTTGGCGCAGGAGGGAAGAGTGAGTTTGTGGCAGAATGAGGAGACTGAAGAGATATACATTGCTGTGGGGAAACTGAACGTTGGAAGGGATGAAAGACCAAACGCTTGACCAGCAGATGCTGGATGCGGAGAAAACGCGGCGTAGCTTGGCGTTGGTGGAAGCCGCATTGTACGTTGCTGGTCGTCCTTTAGACCTTAATGCGTTATGCTCGGTTTTGGGTAGTCGGTCGAAGAAGAAAGCTAAGAAGTTCGTTAAAACTCTCATGCAGGAGTATGCAGCCAGAAACACTGCGCTTGAGATACTTGCGTTGAAGGATGAACGGTACGTTTTGCAGTTGAAGGCGGATTTCACGCCGTTGGTTAAGAAGTTTGTGAATCGTCCTTTGCTTTCTTCGGGTCCGTTGAAGACGTTGTCTTATATTGCTTACAGGCAGCCGATTTCGCAGAAAAGAGTAATCGATGTGCGTGGTCAGCATGCTTATGGGCATATTAAGCTTCTTAAGGAGATGGGGTTAGTTGTGGCTGAGAGAAGTGGGCGTTCCATGACTCTTAGGACGACTGATTATTTCGCGGACTATTTTGGGTTAACCCAGGACACTGCGACTATGAAGAAGGAGCTAAAGCGCATTTTCGGGGAAGCAATAAAGGAAGAAAGCCAATCCTAAAACGGATACGTTCAAGTTGTTTGTTGCGGACGGTTGCGTGTTCTCTAGTGCGTGGAAAAAACTATACCCCCTCTATATATAGGTTCAACTTGTGTGTAGAAGTAGTAGTTTCTCTAAATTGTTTCTGAACTGTTGTTTTTGTCTCTAAATCGCGGAGTTTGTGACAAATGACTGAAGCGATACTCTCTCGAATTGACAAGTTAGCTAACAGAATCGAATTAAGACAGAGCCTCCCAGACGGATACGTTTATATGGAAAATAACAGTTGATAGTCACCACTCAAACATAGCAATCAGAAAGGGAAATGTGAAATGTCAGTTTGGCATGGCAGCTCACGCAAAAAGAAACTCACAGGCGGCAGAAAACGCGCTTACAGAGTGAAAAGAAAGTTTGAGACAGGCTCATTCCCAGCAGAAACCACCCTCGGAGAACCAAAAACGAAGAACGTAAGAGGATACGGCGGCAACATCAAAGTCAAAGCCTTAAAAGCCAAATACGCGTCTGTAACTGACCCAAAAACTGGGAAAACAGAAAAAACCGAAATTTTACGCGTCGTCAAAAACTCGGCGAACGTGGACTACAACAGAAGAGGCGTAATAACCAGAGGTGCAGAAATAGAAACTTCTCTGGGACTCGCCCGTGTCACCTCTCGCCCAGGCAACGACGGCGTCATAAACGCTGTTCTCCTCAGCAGAGAAGAAAAAAGCTGAATTCACTACTGCTTTGAGGCTTCACTTCGAATCTTCAACAACTGTTTTGCAATATTCTTTATCACTTGCTCTTTTGAGCCTTTCTTTTCAACCATTATCATTCCAGTCTTAACCCCAGGAGTTTTAGGATAGCCAGCTTCCATGGCAATCTCGTGTTTTAAACCGAGCCTTTCCGCTGCTTCCTTAATTTCCATAATCTTCGGAGACTGCACCGCTAAACTCTTCGGTACTCGCCGTCCCTCCTTTCTAGTTTTAGCTTGGTCGAAGTAGGCTGGCCAAATTATGGCTTTATCTTGCTTGCGCATGTCCATTTTTCACCTACGGCTATTTGTGGGCGTAATAGGCTGTCAATTTCGCAGCGACTTCGTTTACGCGCACGAAACCGAAGCGTTCAAACTGTATCACGGTGTTTGGCTTTAACTTTTTGCAGGCGCTCTCCGCGATTCCCTCATTCACCGTGGCGTCAGACATCACCACTTGACAGGGAACGTCTTCGCCCACGAGTATCCAATGGATTAGCCTAGCTTTCGCTTTCCTCGCTTCCTCGTAGGGTTCGCTTGCGAATGATGCCTCAGCCGAGTAGGCTTTTGTGTCTTCTATCTTAACGTTGAAAAGTTCCATGAGTCTAATCACTTTTCCAACCTCTGCGGCGTCTGCGTCTTTTTTTGCAATCCAAAAGGTAACAGCGTCGTCTTCTCCCTTGGGCGTTACAGTGTATTCTCTGAATCCTCTTTCAGGCTTCTCAGGATGCAAAGGAAGCCTAGCATTGAAAACTTTGGGAACCTGTTTCACTCTTAGCTCAATCGGCTCTGACACAAAAAAGTACCTGTCACTTGTTGGGTCCAGAATCTTGCGGTTATAAGCGTACAAGTTCTCCCAGCTCAAGGTAACATCGGCTGTTTTGGGTCCAACGTCAACTATCATCTTCTTAATCGCATCGGGCGTTATTCCGCGCTTCCTCAAAGCAGCGAACGTAGCCAGTCGCGGGTCATCCCAGCCCTTGTAAAGCCCTTCTCGCACTCCCTGAACAATCTTCGACTTGCTCAAAAAAGCACCTGTAATTTTTAGCCTGCCGTAGTGTATGGCTTCTGGATAAGCCCAGCCCAAATGCCTATACATGAACTCTTGTCTAACCATGTTCGTCAAATGCTCTTTGCCTCGGATGACGTGCGTTATTCCCATGAGGTGGTCATCTAAGCCCGCAGCCAAGTTATACAAGGGCCAGACACGGTATTTACTTCCAGCTCTCGGATGCAGAGACTTCTCTGTATCGATAACCCTGAGCGCAGGCCAATCTCGCACAGCAGGATTCGGATGATTTAAGTCGGTTTTGACGCGGACTACGGCTTCGCCTTCAGCGTAGACGCCTTCCAACATGCGCTTCCACCGTTTCAAGTGCTCCTCTGCGGGCAGGTTGCGGCAACTGCACGGCTTGCTGGCTAACGCCTTCTTCCTGAACTGCTCGGGCTGGCACGTGCAGACGTAAGCGTTGCCATCTCGCAAAAGCTGTTCAGTGTACTCGTAGTAAATGGGAATCCTGTCACTCTGAATATATTCTTCATCAATTCTGCACCCCAGCCAATTCAGGTCTTCTCTGATGCGCGCGTAAAATTCCAACACGGGCTTTTTCACCTTAGGGTCTGTGTCCTCGAAGCGCAGAATGAATTTTCCTTTGTAGATGCGTGCGTACTCGTGGCTTAGTATTATGGCTCTTGCTGAGCCCAAATGCAGGACGCAGTCTGGGTTCGGCGAAAAGCGCGTGACAACCTGCGCGTACTTGTCCACATTTGGCAGGGGCGGAAGACGCTTTTCTTCTTCCACCTTTTCTTTCTTAAGGGCTTCTGGCCACTGTTTCTCAACTATCCGCTTCTGCTCTTCGAAGGAGAGGCTGTTAACTTCCTCAACCACCGCGCCGATTAAGCTCGAAAGTTCTTTCACTCTGGTTTTTAATTCTTGTTTTCCACCTATGATTTTCCCTACAATCGGGCCTGCTTGAGCCTTGCTGTCATGTTGAATCGCATTCAGCAAAGCAGCTTTTCGAATAAGCTCCGTTAGTTCCTTGTTTTCCACCAGTGCCAATGCAATTTACGCCCGTGAAAGTTTAGATGTTTCTTTTAATCAAGAATTCCGCGAAGGCTTTTAATTTTTCCTTAGCCTCCGACGCTGGCAGAAGTTTCTCCGCTTCCCTCCAGCTTCCTTCAACGATTTGCGCGGCTATCCGCTTCACATGCTCTATGGCGTTGTACTTTTGCATTATCGCAATCGCCTCGTCTCGAAGCGCTTGCTCTGAAGTGTGCATGTTAAGAATCTCAATTAGCCTTTTTCTATCCGCTTTGTTTGCCTTTTTCAGCGTGTGAATAACAATTAACGTTCTTTTTCCCTCGGTGATGTCCTGTCCGCGACCGCCTTTTTTCTCCGCAAATTCCTTTCCAGTCAAGTCAAGAACGTCATCCTGCATCTGGAACGCTACGCCTATGCTTTCAGCGAAATGCCCGAGTTTTTCAACTAATTCCTTGTTTGCACCGCATAGGACCGCTGCAAGTTTAGCCGCCATCCGCGCCAGAGTGCCCGTTTTGTAGGTGCACATCTGCAAGTAATCCTCTTCGCCGAGGTCGTCCGCGTTAGCTATGCCCCTGTGCCATGCGATGTCCATTGCTTGTCCCATGCTGAGGTTAATCATTTCCTGCACGTAAACCTCGTAGAGGTCGCGGAGTTTTTCAGGCGGAATCTCGGCTTTTTTCTCCATCAACGGTAAAAGCGGCAGGTAGTACATGGCGTTTCCAGCGTTTATGGCTATGTCTAAGCCGAAAATCTTGTAGGTGCAGGGCTTTCCTCTTCTGAGTTCTGAAGCGTCTTCTATGTCATCAATTATTAAGGTGCCGTTGTGGATGACCTCTGGGATTATGGCGAAGTCCAAGTACGCATCAGGGTTTTTGCCCAGTGCTTCGCAGATGAGCAAGAAGAGGGCTGGGCGCCATCTTTTTCCGCCTCTGTCCAGCATTTCCCAGATGGGTTCGGCAATCGCCTTATTCAAAGTTTCAACGTTGTAGCTGTGCTTGGGCGGGTTAACCTTGAAAAGGATAGAATTCCCCGTGAATTTTCTTGGAACATACTTCTCAATGGCTTTATCTATCAGGGGCGCTTTTTCTTCAAGAAACTTTTCGATGTCCAAAGCTCTAACGCGCTCCTCTTCTGGCGTAACTCTCGACGTTGAAGCCTCTAGTTTTCAGCCACTCGGCTGTTTTGCCCGTTACTACAATAGGCGCTTTCTTCAATTGTTCCACTTTTTCGGCTCCCACAAGAAACATAACATTCCGCAGTTCTTCTATCAAAAGCGAAAGTATGCTTTCCGTATCCTTTGCACCTTTAACTGCGGCTTGGAGCACTGGCTGAGAAAGGCTTGCCAAACTAGCGCCAAGGGCTAAAGCCTTAGCTATGTCCACGCCGTTGCGCACTCCGCCAGAAGCGATTACCGGTATTTTGACCGTTTGCGCTACTTCTGCAAGGCTCGCAACGGTTGGGATGCCCCAGTCCCAAAAAGCATCGCCCAATAAGCGTTGAACGTTATTTTCTTGTCCCTTCGCACGGTAGTGTTCAACGGCTGCGAAGCTTGTTCCGCCTGCGCCGCTGATGTCTATTCCTTTCACGCCTGCCGCTTCGAGTTTTCTGGCGTCTTCCGCGGCAATGCCTGAACCAGTTTCTTTAACGATTACTGGCTTGTCCAGCTCTCTTGTGATTTCGCCTATTTTCGCGAGAATTCCCGTGAAGTTTTTTTGTCCTTCAGGCTGCACGGCTTCCTGCAGCGGATTTAGGTGAATTGCCACGGCGTCTGCGTCGATTATTTCTATGGCTTTCTTCACTTCTTTTAGGCCGTAGCCGTGGGCGAGTTGCACTCCGCCTATATTAGCGATTAGGAAGGCGGTGGGTGCTTTTTTTCTCGCTATGGCGAAGGTTTTTTCGAGTTTCTTGTCTTCTATGGCTGCGCGTTGGCTTCCGACTCCCATTCCCAGTTGCAGTTTCTCTACGGCTTCGGCTATCGA
>DATDQZ010000068.1:0-8683 GCA_035292005.1 Bathyarchaeia archaeon
GTTACAATGGCGAATTCTTCGCGGGGCTGGATTTGGCTCAAACCCGAGACTACAGTGTCCTCTCTGTAGTGGAAAGGCAGAACGATAAGCTGTTTCTGCGTCACTTAAAGATTTTCCAGCAACCCACGGTGTACGCAACCGTTTTAGGCTACGCAAAAGCGCTGCAGGACCGCTGGGGAGGATTCGAGAAAATCCGTGTAGACTTCACACGCGAGGGACCCAGCATCATTGCAGACATGGAGAATGCAGGCATCAACAATGCAGAAGGCGTAAATTTCAGTGTGCCCCGCAAGAGCGAAATGGCAAGCCTGCTCAAACAACGCATGGCAAACCACCAGTTCTTCTATCCCATGATGAGTTGGGAACGTCCCTATCGAGGAGACATATGCACTGAACTCAACGTAGAACGCTACAGCCTGCACAAAGATGGCACCATAGGCTACCACCACCCAACAGGCACACACGACGACGTATTCTGGGCAACAGCACTAGCAGTATACGCCACAGCAAACATGGAACCAGAACCATTCCTAACAATCATACCCCGCTAAGAGACTCTTGGGTTCCAATCGAGGTTATCGTTAGAGCTGGCTTAATAACTGCAACCACTGGAGACAGCTATGAAAGTTTTCAGAAAAACGAGAAAGCTACGGGTTTTCAATCGAGGTTGTTGCCATCTCGTTCAACCTCTGTTTCCAACAAACTTAGGTATTTTGGCTGAACGGTACGGTATCATTTACGTTTATTGAAGAGTTTCTTGTCGTCCATTTCACAAACGTACTCAAATCCGACTTCGAGAAATTTGCAGGCTTCATTTAAAGTTGAAGCTACTCTTACGGCAAAGTCAAGCTTCCTTTTCTGAATACTTCATTCTATTTCCTAAAATTACTTTATAGGAAATCAGTAATAAATTGCGAAGAAACGCAAATTCGCTTTTGCGTATTTAACCTAGCTGCTCATTTTGCAGGTTTCAAAAGACGCATTCATCCATAGACATAAACGATGGGCTGCATAGTTATTTATGGCTCAGTTGGCGGCAAAAGTACGATGGCGAACCATCTACAACCTAGAGAAATTATCCTTAGCTTATGCGAACCTGAAGAATTTTCCGGCAGGGAAGCCCATTCAACTCTCAATCGAATATCAAAAGCGATGCACGAAGCAGTTTTGAATCGTTGCAGTTATTTTGAAAAATCCAAAGCAGTCTCAATCTTCTACAATCTGTTCGACGAAGCCTGTTGTCACATCTTTGAGGGTAAGCATTTCCAAAGTTACGACCTTCCGTATATAATCAAAATGGAGAAGGCACCGACCATCTTCCGTTATCTGTTGGAAGCAACAATACTATCCTCGGAAATTCAGCGGGACGAATTGACTGAGAAAGAAATACATTTCTTAGTAAACGGTGCTAGTATATTTTTGGAAGCGTGCGTGTATTCAAATTATTTGTTCAGAAATGATTTCAAAGGCGGTTTTGCAGTCAGCAAAAGCGGTGATATCACCTTTCAAGACAATGCCCTAGTTAGAAAATCCGAAGAGGATTTCCTTGGAAAGATTGGCCTAATCAGTGAGAAAATGGTTTCAGGTGCAGACAAGCTAGAACTGTTAACCAATCCAAAAAGAGCCTCTTTGAAGGGGGATGCTTTGCCATATGATCCGCTCTTTAAAGAAACGTACGGTGTTAAACTATCTACGATAGTCGGGTGTGCTGAATCAATCGTTTTTGACGTGTGCAAGAAAAAGTTTGGCGTTGTATCTATTTCTCAGAATGAGCTACTCAAGAGAGTTAGAAGAAAGACGCTTTATGGAAAACAAGATATAAAGAAGGCACTCCGTTTCCTCGAAATAGACAAAGGTATGCTTTCGACAGGTTACCAATACTATAGATTCTACGATGCACCAATAAGTGTGTCCAAACGACCGATAATTCGTTTGTTTAGTGGTTCTGGACAAAAAGGCGACGTGGTTTATCTCGGTCGAAATGTTTTGGCTAGAGCAATTTTGCTCCTCTTTGCTGATATAGACATGGGAATAATAAAGTTAGGCGATGTTGCCGAACGTTGGAAAGAGGAAAAGGGTCCTGAGTTTGAGGAACACGTTAGGTCGATGCTTTTCGACAAAGGCTTTCGAGTTCTTCGAGTAACCGATTCGCCGCCTGATGTTGGTGAGATCGACGCTGTCGCCTTTCACGAAAAGAAAGGGGTGCTTCTGATTGTTGAAGCAAAAGCACCCAGAATTGACCTCTCGATGGAAAAAGCCAAATTGCATTTCGAGAGGTCTAGAAAATGGTGCCAAAAACACGATAATAAAGTCAGATGGGCAAAAGAAAATGCTCAAATGCTGATTAAGCGATTGAATCTGCCTGAAACGCAAGTAAAAGAAGTGCTTGGGATAATAGTTACCCGGGTCCCTTGGTATGTCGAACCAGACTTGCCCTACTTAATAGTGAGTATTGATGAATTTGACAGAATGCTAGACCGCTTCTCAAGCCCTCGTTAACTAAGACCAATCAAGAAGAATTCAGTTTTTTTGGTATTTCAATCGTCTTTTTTCCCATAACTCAACCAAGTCTGTATCTTGCCCTATTTTTCGCCAGTTTTCATGAAAGCTTTTTGTTGCGTCATAGAACTCAATCTTGTTATGAAGCAGGAGCTTTAAGGGGTTAACATGCCCACAAAGCCCTGTCGAGGCAATTACTTTGTCATGACTTTTTTCCTGAGACAAGTTGAGTGACCTAATATATTCAAAATCCTGATAAACCCAACCAATTAGAACTTCTAGCTCGGTAAGAGACTGTCTTATGCACCACTCTGAGAATGAATTGTCGCTAGTTACAAAGAAAAACATCGAATCATAAATAATAGAGCCTAACTGCCCAAGTGCAATAAATTCCGCATAACTCTCTCTGGAGCTTTGAAGTTCAGGTTCCGCCATTCTCAATAAGTTAATGATTTTCTCGAAATTTTTAAAAAGCCCAATTTGTTGCCTTTTCAACCCCTCAAATCGGGGGTCATTTCGAAACTTTTTAACAAATTCCACATGAGCTAAATATTCATCGTAGTTGGTAAGACTATCGCCCAAGAATTTTGTCATATGAGGGTTGCTTGTATCTGGAACCTTCAGAAAGGGACTTACAAGAGTGCTCACATGGCAAGCTTCATGAAGAAGAATTCCATCAAGCACAATTTCTTCTTTTCCCCTAAGAATACGGGGGTTATAAGTCAAAGTCAACTTTCTTTTCTCATCAAAACTCACCTGAGCATTAACTGGTTTTTCAGTTTCAAAAAGTTGAATAGCAGAATAATGAGCATTCACTTCTCTTAGTGAAGCTTCAAACCTTGATAGAATGCTTTTCGCGAATAATTTAGAAGGCGTGACAACACTCTTGCCAAGGTGTCCAAGTGTGTGACCGCGAAAATCTTCCGCAGGTATTGTTCTACCACATCGATTGCATTTAATCATTTTTTTCTTCTTCGGCACTTGAATCTCTCATAAATCTACTAGTTTTGAGATTTATTAATGCTGTGAAGTATCGGCATTCCCAATCAGTCAGCAGTATGGAATTATATAGTGATTTTCGGAACTTTGGTTTAACTTTATTAAAAGAAAAAGAGGGAAGAAGACGCGGGAGATGTCTCCACTAGTAGCATGTTCCGCCGAACAGAGGGTGATGGATGAGATTGATGCTATTGTTTAACTATGCTAAAAATGAACAAATCTGGTTAGTCATTTTGGGTGTAGACCATTTTGGTGGCGCTTTTGGGTTTGAACTTTTATTTGTTGTTTATGCTGCTTGTGGCAATCTGCACAACCAAAACAAACAGCAGAGCCAAACCAAAACACAAAACTCAACCAACCGAACAAACTAAAAAAGAAGTAGTGCACACCAAAACACACCACCACAACAACTAAACAAAAACAAACACAACATAACACCACAACGCAACAATGGGAAAAAGTTATAGCGCAGACAAACATTAAGCCTTCACCAACAGAAGGTGTACGATTTGCCAGAAATCCGCGTAGCACTTGTGGGCGTAGGCAACAGCGCATCCGCTCTCATTCAAGGAACACAATACTATAAAGATGCAAAAGAAAACACCACAGTATCAGGGCTTATGCACGTGAATTTTGGCGGCTACCACATACGCGACATAAAGTTCGTTGCCGCCTTTGAGGTGAACAAAGACAAGATAGGAAAAGACCTTTGTGAAGCCATATTCACCGCGCCGAATTGCTGCACAAAATTCGCAGATGTCCCACACTTGAACGTGAAGGTTTCTCCAGGCCCAATCTTGGACGGTGTGGCTGAGCACATGAGAAAGCCTTTCAACGTTTACGATGACAGCGGGTTTAACACGGCGGATGTGGTGAAGGTTCTGAAAGATGTAAAGGCTGAGGTGTTGGTCAACTATTTGCCTGTGGGAAGCCGAGAAGCTACGCGCTTTTACGCTCAAGCCGCCATAGACGCTGGATGCGCCTTCGTAAACTGCATGCCAGAATTCATCGGTTCAGACCAAGAATGGAGCAAAAAGTTTGAAGCTGCTGGACTCCCAGTAGCAGGAGACGACATAAAAAGCCAAGTAGGCGCAACTATCTTGCACAGGAATCTGGTGCGGCTTTGCTTGGACCGCGGCGTCATAGTTGATGAAACATACCAGCTGAATCTCGGCGGAGACACGGACTTCTTGAACATGACCGTGGAAGAAAGGTTAAAAACAAAACGAGTCAGCAAGACCGAGGCTGTCACAAGCCTCGTGCCTTATAAATTGCCCACTAGGATAGGCCCATCAGATTATGTCGCTTTCCTGAAGAACAAGAAGATATGTTACATAACGCTTAAAGGAAGAAAATTCGGCGACCGCCCGATAACGATAAACGTCAAACTTGAGGTTGAAGATTCGCCCAACAGCGCGGGCGTCGTCATTGACTTAGTAAGAGCCGCAAAATTAGCGCTAGACCGAAAAATCGGTGGCGCGCTGCTAAGCGTATCCGCATACGCGTTTAAGCACCCGCCGATTCAAGTGCCTGACCCCACAGCCAAACAATGGGTGGAAGAATATATTTCAGGCGTGAGAGAACGCTAACACTTCCCTTTTCTGCAGTCTGGTCAGCGAAAAACACTTAATGAAAACTTTTAAGGGTCGAAGGTAAACAGAATACTCACTATTTAGAGGTGCACAAACATGGTGAAAGTAGACGGATACGAAGTGCCAGAAGAGCTATACTATTCAAAAGATTTTGCTTGGATAAAGATTGAAGGAGACAAAGTCCGCATGGGCTTAACTGACTACGCCCAAAAACAACTCCGCGAAATCGTTTACGCTGAGCTGCCCGCAGCGGGGACAGAAGTGAAGCAGAACGAGCCTTACGGCACAGTGGAGTCGGTGAAAGCCGTTTCCGATTTGATTGCTGCCGTAAGCGGAACGGTGGAAGAAGTCAACGAGGAAGTTCAGTCGAAACCTGAACTCCTGAACGAAGACCCGTACGTGAAAGGCTGGCTACTCGTTGTGAAACCTGCGAATCTGCAAGCAGAACTGCCCAACTTAATGGATTTCAACCAAGCAATAGAGTGGCACAGGAATCAGGCAAAATGAAGGAAGGCTGATGGTTAAGCGTATAGTAATAGTTGGAGCCAACGCTTCGGGGGTGGAAGCGGCGTCGGCGGCGCGCAAGAAAGACCGCACGGCTGAAATCACGCTGATAACACAGGAAAAAACTGCGGGGTACTCACGCTGCGGTTTGCCTTTCGTGATAGGCGGTCAGATAGCGAGCTTCAAGGACCTAATAGTTTATTCACCAGCTTACTTTCAGATGCTGAAGTTAAACTTGAAAAACGAGATGAAAGTCACCGCCATAAACACCAAAGACAAAACAGTTACCACCGTTGATAAGGCTGGCGTCACAGAAACGCTGCAGTACGACAGTTTGGTGCTGGCAACTGGTGCTGACGCGTTCATGCCGCCGATTAAAGGCCGTGAAAAACAGGGAATACTCAGCCTCCGCACCCTCGAAGACGGAGAGAAAATTCTAGAAGCAGTCCAGAACGGAGCAAAATCAGCAGTAATCATGGGTGCAGGCTTGATTGGGCTGGAAACAGGCGTTGCCCTGATTGAGCGAGGATTAAAAGTAACCGTTGTTGAGATGCTGCCGCAGATATTGCCGCAGATGCTTGATGCGGACATGGTGAAGATGGTTCAGGAGGCGCTGCAGGAGAAGGGCATGCGCATTCTCACTGGAAAAGCTGTTGAAGAGTTCCTCGGTGACAAGAAAGTGACGGCTATAATGGCTGGCGGCGAGAAGATTGAGGCAGACTTGTTCATTAGCGCTTTCGGAGTGAGAGCGAACACTAAGCTTGCGGTTGACGCAGGCATACCGTTGGGCGAATCTAAAGCCATAAAAACAAACGCCAGAATGGAAACCGACGTCAAAGATGTTTACGCTGTAGGCGACTGCGCAGAAGCGCCGAACATAATTACTCACAAACCAGTGTGCGCGCAGTTAGGCACTGTCGCGGTTAGACAGGGAAAAGTGGCAGGGGCAAACGCTGCTGGCGACTACGCGCAGTTCACAGGCGTATTGGCTTCGGCGGTAACGAGACTTTTCAATATGGAAGCAGGCGTAACGGGTTTGACTGAAGCCGCAGCGCAACGAGCTAGAATGGAAGTTGTCACTGGAACCATAAGCTCCAAGACGAAGGCTGATTACTACCCCAACGCTTTGCCCATAAAAGTAAAGCTTGTGGTTGAAAAAGAATCGCAGCGTATAGTAGGCGCTCAGATAATCGGCGGTGAAGAAGTCACGCAGCGCATAAACGCCATATCATTCGCCATACAAAAGCAGATGACCGTGCGCGAATTAGCTAAAGCGGACACGGCTTATGCTCCGCCATTGTGCGAAACGTGGGAACCCATGGTTTTAGCCGCAGAAATGGTCCTCATGAAACTCCGCTAAGTCTCCTCTTTCCTTTTTTCCTCTTTCTTGTTTTCGTCGGAAAATTAATTAAGATAGAGTAGTTGATAAACTCGCAAAGCACAGGTGATTATAAATGGCGATAAAAGTAGGAATTAACGGATTCGGAAGAATTGGAAGACTACTTTACAGAGCAGCAATCGAACGCAACGCAAACATAGACTTCGTAGCCATAAATGACATTGCAGACGCCAAAACCCTTGCACACCTATTGAAATATGATTCAATACACGGAAGATTCCCTGGAACTGTTGAAGCCAAAGCTGATAAACTGGTCGTCAACGGAAAAGACCTGAAAGTCCTAATGCAGAAAGACCCAGCGATGCTTCCATGGAAAGACCTTGGCGTGTACATGGCTGTAGAGTCAACAGGACTGTTCACAGACCGCGCAGCCGCATCAAAGCATCTACAGGCAGGAGCAAAAAAAGTACTCATTTCAGCGCCAGCCGAAAACCCAGATGTCACAATAGTCTTGGGAGTAAACGACGAGCAATACGACCACGAAAAACACAACATCCTTTCAAACGCTTCCTGCACAACCAACTGTTTAGCCCCAGTAGCAAAAGTATTAGCCGACAACTTTGGACTCGAAAAAGCGTTAATGACAACAGCCCACGCGTACACAAACGACCAGAGAATACAGGATTTGGTGCATAAAGACTTGCGCCGAGCAAGAGCAGCCGCACTGAACATAATTCCAACAAGCACAGGTGCAGCAAAAGCAATAGGCTTAGTTCTGCCAGCATGCAGTGGAAGAATGAACGGCATCGCCTTGAGAGTCCCAACCCCAGACGTCTCAATCGTAGACTTGACAGCGGTGCTGGGAAAAGACGTCACCAAAGACGACGTAAACGCCGCATTCAAGAAAGCCTGCGAAGGTCCGCTGAAGGGCATACTTGAATACACAGAAGATCCAATTGTCTCGTCCGACGTGCTGCACACTACGTACTCAGGAGTCTTCGATGCTTTATCAACAATGGTTTTGGGCGACAAAAGCAACTTCGTTAAAGTACTCGCGTGGTACGACAACGAGTGGGGCTTTTCCTGCAGAATGGTCGAACTAATCGAGCTAATCGGCAAAAAAGCTGGTCTCTAAACTCTCTGAATACTAAACTTTAAAACCTTTCCATCCATTTTTCTCTTTTTAAGGAAGCGTGAAAGTATGGCGAAGTATTTGACATTAGACGATGTTAAAGTCCAAGACAAAGTTGTCCTTGTAAGAGTAGACTTCAACTCAGAAGTGGATCCTGAAACCAAAAAGGTCACGAATGATGTGAGAATTCGAGCGCACGGCGAAACAACAATAAAGGAATTGGCAGAAAAAGACGCCAAAGTCGTGGTTTTAGCGCATCAAGGAAGGAAAGGCGACCCAGACTTCATACCGCTTAAACAGCACGCTGAAATTCTAAGCAAAATCCTGAAGTGCCCAGTTCAGTACGTTGACGATGTTTACGGTGAAAAAGCCAAAAACGCCATTAAGAGCCTGAAAAGCGGCGAAATCCTTGTTTTAGACAACGTGCGAGGTTTTGCGGGAGAAACCAAGGAAGGTACACCTGAGCAACACGCGAAGACCGAGCTTGTCCAGAACCTTGCGCCACTGGCGGACTTGTTTGTTAACGATGCTTTCGCTGCAGCCCATCGAGGGCATGTGTCAATGATTGGCTTCACTGCTGTGTTGCCAAGCGCTGCGGGTCGCATTATGGAGCGCGAA
>DATDQZ010000069.1:0-3230 GCA_035292005.1 Bathyarchaeia archaeon
CGTATGTAACGTTTCCAGCTTCATCAAAACTTCGCAACAAACCTTGAGGGTCAAAGGACAAAACGTCAGCACAATGCTTTAGGTGCTCAACCACTTCGTATGAAATTTCGCCAGCAATTGGCGCGATGTGAATAGCTCTGGCTCGCAGAGAACTCGGCAAATCACTCAGATTGATGGGAGATGCTCTGTTTTTCAATCTCATGGTCCTGTTTGACAAGTCTTTGTTGTACTCGAGTTCAAAGCGCGTGGTCCGTTCATTCTCAAGTCTAATAACTCCAGAAAGGTCGATGCCTTCTTGCTGAAGCCACCACATGTAAGCCTCTGGAAAATCCCCGCCAACTTTGGAAATTATAGAAGCGGTTCCATCCAAACGTTTTGTTACAAGAGAAACATAAGTTACAGAGCCACCCAGAACGACGAAAGGATGTCGGCTGGGCAAGAAGATAGAATCTATTGAGAAATGACCAACCACGGTGACATCAGAAATGCGAAGCTCCATTAAATCCACGTGACACATGTAATAAGACAACTAATATATAGAAATAGCTCAATTCCCTAAAAACAATTATTCATGCTCTAAATCTGAAATTCAGAATTGTAAGCCTTTTTCGGAAATTGAATTTTTTAAGTGTAGAATGACGAATGACAATGCAGATTCTTTCCAGTGAAAGCTATCAGAACTGGTACAATTAATTAGTGTCTCAAATTAGTAAAAGAAATATATCTAATAAAAACTTAACGTAATAGAAAATATGGGTTGTAAACGATGCCTAGACAAGAACATTTAATGCGACAAGCTGAATGGAAAAACACATTAGAAAAATATGGATGTAGCGTTATCCTAGAAAAAACCATTCGAATTAAAGGTGCACAAATTATTGCTGATGTTTATGCGGAAACAGAAGGAAAAACATTTTTGATTGAAATAGGAGATATCGAAGACGAACGCAAAACTGCATTGATGCAGTATCACGCAGAAGCCAACTCTAACATTGAATTTATCCATGAAAACTATGGAGAAAACAAAATGCCACAAGTATTAGAATTCATCACAGCCTACCGCAACAGCCCAGAATACAAACATTTAACGCATCAAAAAATGATTTGGGAGCAACAAAGAAGAAATGCGAAAATAAAGGATATAAGGACCAAGAGACACGTTTTATATTCGATATTATTCATTTGGCTTGTTCCTGCTGTCGCTTTATTATTTATTGATACTGCGACAGCGTTGGGCTGGTTTATTGGTTGCCCTATCTTGATTTTTGGGCTTCCTATTCTGTTGATTTTCCTCGGTGTATTTTTGGGAGGGCAAAACTGGGCTGCGCCCTTGGTTTATATTGTTGGGCTTTTCGAAAGTCTGAAACAATCAACAGAAGAAGAGTCAACGATAACAAATACAATAGGAGAAACAATGGGCACAGAAAAAACAGAGGAAAACTTGGATGAGCAACTAGAGCAAGAAGATGAAGAAACTTTAGGGTTATTAGGCGAACCAGATGAAGAGTGGTGAGGATAGACAAAATCGAAATATCCGTTGCCGTAGCAGCTGCTCCATTAAAATAACCATCTCAAGCATTATGACTGAAGCAGCAGTATAGCCTTTGCCAAGTCACCTTCACATTCTTCTAAGGCTTTTCTGGCTTCTTCTATGCTTTTGCCTGTCTGATCCGCAACGAGCCTCACATCCTCCTCAGCTATAGCGAGGGCTGGAGCTTTGCGTTCAGCGGTTTTCTCGGTGATTTTTCCGCCCGTCACTTGAAAGATTTTTTGCCCTTGCACCTGCAGGATTGCTACTTCGGGTTGTTCTATGGTGATTTCCTTGCTGCTGGTTTTGATAATGACTTGTTCAACATCTTGGACAGCGTCCATGCTCATGCCCATGCGCTGCATCATGCGCTTTGCTTCCCGAGGATTCACACGTCTCTGCATAAGAACCCACTTCCACCAAGTACTTTGCAGTAGAACCTCATATACTTAACTTTCCTTTGCACATCCATGCCTAACTTTGACGGCGATGCCAGTTTTAAAAGCCTTCATCTCTGAGCTTGACAGCAAGGCGCGTCCAACCGCTAAAACCTTGCCAGCTTCATCAACAACGACAACTTCGTCTTTCGCGTGAATTGCATTATCAGCCTTGACAACGTGTGCTGCAAACACGTCGCTTCCGTCAGCAACAAACTTGGATATATCATTTTGTACCGTCACAAAGCATTGGGCAAAACGCGCGTCTTCAACGATACGCTTAGCTGCAATAATGCTGAGGGATAGTAAGCCATCGGTAGGGCGGAGAGTTGCAAGCCTTTCACCGTTTAAGTTAACGTAGCGGATTCTGCCAGTCGTTTTGGAGTATAAGATTTTCACGTTTTCCGGAAAGAGCCTAACGCCCAAGCCTTTGCCGAATTGGTAGTCCGCAATGCTTCTAACTCGCCTCAGCGCACTTTCCACGAGTGTTCACCGTTGTTACACATTTTTTGATTCGACAACTATAAACACAACCATATAATAAAGACAGCTAGGTGAAAAGTGATTGCGATGTGAAGTTTGTGGGCGCAAAATTCACAGCAGTCCCATTAGAGCCTTAATTGAAGGCGCTAAGCTGACAGTGTGCATTGAGTGTTCAAAGCATGGAAAAATAATCCATGAAGAAACAGCACTTAAACAAGAACCAGCAAGAAAGCCCTTCGCGCCTATTCTAGCAAAAAAGCAAACTCCAAAAGCCACTGTGGATACTACTCAAGAAGTAGTAGAAGGCTATGACTCGAAGATAAGGCAAGCTCGGGAAAAACTCGGCATTTCCCACGAAGAACTGGGCAAAAAAATAAGCGAAAAAGCGTCGGTTTTAAGAAAAATTGAGACGGGAAAAATGACGCCTAACAACATGCTTGTCACAAAGCTTGAGCATGTTTTGAAAATCAAGTTACTTGTTCCAGTCGCAGAAGAAAAAGTCCCGCAGCAGATTCCTAAGGCGCAAAATCGCGAGTTAACACTGGGAGACCTAATGCCGCTGAACAAGAAGGGCAGGGAGGAGCCAGCAGAACGAAAGCCATCATAGTGCAACGACGACTGAATCGTGAAACATCAAGTTTAGAAGAACTCGAAAAACTAGCGGAATCCGCTGGATACACGGTTGTCGCAAAATTAGAGCAAACCAGAGAACCAGATGCCCGTTATCAGATAGGCGCAGGAAAGGTAGAAGAGCTCGCTGCGCTTGTCAAAGAAACAGGCGC
>DATDQZ010000070.1:0-4705 GCA_035292005.1 Bathyarchaeia archaeon
TGAAAGCTTCGTTCTAAAAATGGACACTTTGCTTGTTCTGCAAGCGAGAACATTGCCCACTTGAGCCACAACTATGCCCGCGAAAGTCATCGTAACACCTTTAATGTAAACTGGACTGTCAGGAGGCAACGCCATCCCAAAACGCCAGCCGCCAGCCATCCACGCGCTTAGGCAACCGTACATGGCGCCAATGGCTATTATCACGCCGATGTAAAGAGACCGCAGGAAAACTTTGGCGGTAAACAGCCTTTCCTTAATGCTGCGCGGTGGCTCCTGCATGATTCCCGCTTCAGGCGGTTCGCGGCTGAGAGCCAAGGAAGGCACAACGTCTATGGCGAGGTCTATGGCTAAAACCTGCACAACAAGCAAGGGCAAGGGTATACCCAGTACAGCGTAAAGCACATAGGGAATTAGCTCAGCCCAATTATGTGAAAAAACGTACACAATGAACTTCCTAATGTTCTCATAGATGGCGCGACCTGATTCCACCGCCTTAACTATAGACTCAAAACTATCGTCAAGTAAAATGATATCCGCTGCTTCGCGGGCAACATCAGTTCCAGAGACACCCATAGCCACACCTATATCCGCCTCCTTCAACGACGGCGCATCATTAGCGCCATCCCCAGTGACAGCGACGACTTCGCCATTCTCCTTTAGAACTTTGACTATGCGAAGTTTCTGCTCTGGAGAAACACGAGCAAAAATCACATTTCCCCTCTTAACTGCATCCACTATATCCTGATCGCTCAGATTCTCCAAGTCTACGCCACGGACTATGGTGCAACACGCCGAGTCCACGATGCCCACTTCTTGAGCTATGACCTGCGCTGTTGGACCATAGTCGCCAGTAATTATCACAGTCTTTATGCCAGCCTGCTTGGCCTTCGTCACGGCTTCTCTTACTTCAAGTCTCGGAGGGTCGCGCATGGCAGCCAAACCCACAAAAGTCATGTCTTTCTCTATCATTTTGGTTTTTGAATACTCATTTTTTGGCAGTTTTTTGTAGGCAACCGCGATTACGCGTAAGCCTTCACTGGCAAACTCATGAATTTTTGCTTCTATCGACAGCATGTTCTCCTTTGTTAGATCCTCTACCTTGCCGTCTGCAAGTATTTTTTTGCAAATGGAGAGGATACTTCTCGGAGCACCTTTCGTGTAGAGAAGCACATCGCCGTTGATTTTGTGAACCGTGGTCATTCTTTTCCTTTTGAAGTCAAAAGGCATGATGTTAATTATGGGCTTTTCACCAAGAATGCCCGGAATGTTCACATCGTACTTTAGGGCAACAACGATTAAAGCCCCGTCAGTTGGGTCTCCAATCACACTCCAAGATCTGTTTTTATCCGAGGGCGGTTCAATTTTAGCGCCATTGCAGAGGGCAGCGATTTCAAGAAGCGTTTCAACCGCGACGGTTTCTTTCTTTTAGTGCCTTGCCGTTCAAAATGAAATCGCCTATGGGGTTATAGCCTACGCCTGAAACTTCCACAGTTCGATCCTTAACCCATAATTTCTTCACGGTCATCTCGCCCTTGGTGATCGTGCCTGTTTTGTCAGTGCAGATTACGGTGACGCTGCCTAAGGTTTGAACCGCAGACAAGCGCTTAACAAGAACGTTCTGTCTTACCATCTTCAGAACGTTGATAGCCAAAGCGCTTGAGACTGTAACTTGCAACCCTTCTGGAACGCACGCAACCATGACGCCGATCATGAAGAGGATGCTGCTGTAAAAGGGCAAATGAAGCCATATCATGCTAGCCACAAAAAAGACGCTTCCAACAACAACGGCTAAAATGAAATCGTACTTCGCCATGTTGGCGATTTCTCGTTGAAGGGGACTATCCTCTTCGCGTATTGCCTGCGTCAAATTGGCTATCTGCCCAAATTGTGTATTCATGCCTGTGGCGTACACGACTGCTTTCCCTCTGCCTCGAGCGACGCTTGTGCTCATGAAAACGAGGTTAGGCGAATACAGATACGCTTTTTCAACAGTTTTCGCGGGCTTCGCTGTTCTTGGCTGCGGTTCAGATTCACCAGTTAAGGGCACGTTATTCGTCCACAAGTCGAAGGCGTCAATCAAACGTGCGTCTGCTGGAACACGGTCGCCCTCCTCCAAAACTATGATGTCGCCGGGAACAATTTCCTTCACCAAGATTTTTCGGAGTTCTCCATCACGGATGACTTTAGCGTATTCGGGCATCCAATGCCGCAAGGTTTGCATGGCTTTTTCCGCACGCGCTTCTTGGAATAGACTAAAGAAAATGTTGAGCAGCACAACGCCGAGGATTATGAGGCTCAGTTCCCACTGCTGGCTGATGGCGGCGAGAACACTTGCGAAGAGCAACAATACGCCGAATAAGTCTTTGAAGTGAGCGAGAAACTTGTACGAAAAGGGAGTGACTTTCTTTTCAACCAGCATGTTGAACCCGTATTTTTTAAGACGCAATTCAGCCTCTTCAGTGGTTAACCCTTCAGGCAACGCATTCAAGGCGTCAAAGACTTCATTAAGACGCATGGAAGCAGCTTTATCCAAAAAAATCCCCGCTTAAACCTCAATGAACAGGTGAGCTACGGACCTCGGGCATAATTAGGCGGAAGCAGCGATGAAGCTAAGAAAACGTGGAACGGCAACTCATTTCTCAGCAGCAAGACAGATTGAAGGCACATTCATATCCTCGGCGATTGGAATCCTCTTTATACAGCAACATTTACCTTTTTAAGGTATTGTTTTTGGCTAAAATATCGACGGCTGAATTTAAACTAATCGGACATAAAGATGACTTTGAACATAGACCGATTCTAACCACACACTAAATATACATACTGAAACAAACTATTCAGATATGCAGGAGACTTGGTTGATGGATAAGATAGAAGAAATTAAGAGAAGAAGAAAAGCAGCCCATTCTAAACTGTTATCGCTGAAGTCAAAGGTTTATGAGAGGTTCCTACAAATGGAAGAAGCCACCTATTCCGATGGAGCTTTAACCAAGAAGCAAAAAGAGTTGATTGCCATCGGAATTTCAGTTGTAATTAACTGTGAATCCTGCATGGAATGGCACATTACTCAGGCTGCTGCCGCAGGCGCTTCCATGAGAGAGGTTCTTGAAGCCGTTGAGGTGGGAATCGAATTTGGAGGTGGACCCGCCACGGTTTCTGCGCGATTCGCCTTAGAAGTTATGGCACGTGTTTTCAAGGAATAATTAAAATCGTGACAGAATCAATTTCTATCATCAGACATTCCAAAAACGATTGCCATAAAGTTAATAGGCGACAGTTTTCATTTCCATGTAGCTTATCTCTTCAAGAGAGAATTAGAAAATGCTTCGATTCGTTAAAACAGGTCTGTGTACTGAAACTCGATGGGTTAAATACCATTCACTTAGGTTGGAGAATGCTTAGTCATGGCGCGTTACAAGCAAATTGAAGAAATCATCAGGCTGATGAACACGCCGGAAATTATAAGGAACACAAGCATAATCGCCCATGTAGACCACGGGAAAACCACGCTGTCAGACAGCCTTTTGGCTGCGGCGGGCATAATCAGCGAGCAAACAGCTGGTCAGAAACTGTTTCTTGACTCGTGGGAACTTGAGCAGAAGCGGCAGATGACCGTGTTCGCCTCAAACATCAGCTTGACTCACACTTTCAAAGGTAAAGACTTCCTCATCAACCTCATCGACACGCCAGGGCACATTGACTTCAGCGGAGCAGTAACTAGGAGTCTCCGCGCGGTAGACGGCGCCCTCGTGGTTGTAGACGCCGTGGAAGGACCGATGACGCAAACGGAAACTGTGCTGATGCAGGCTCTGCGAGAACGCGTAAAACCGATACTCTTCATTAACAAGGTTGACAGGCTCATAAAAGAAATCAAATTAACCTCTGAAGAGGTCCAACGCAAATTCGCAAAAATCATCGTAAGAGTCAACACGCTTATAGAGAAGTACGCGCCGCCTGAGCACAAGAAGGATTGGCAAGTCAAAGTAGAAGACGGACGCGTGGCCTTCGGTTCGGCACTTCACAAATGGGGACTAAACCTAACCCACATGAAAATGAAAGGAATCACATTCAAGGACATTATTGACGCTTACACTGGCGCTCCAGAAGAAATTGGAAAGAAAGTTGACGAGCTAAGCAAGAAAGCGCCATTGTACGAGCCGATTTTAGACATGTTTTGTGAGCAGCTGCCGAACCCGCTGGAAGCCCAGCCGTACAGGCAGAGCCAGATTTGGCCAGGTGAAGCTGGCAGCCCGACAGGCAAGGGCATGGCGAAAGTAGACCCGAACGGACCGCTTCTCATGTGCGTAACCACTATTGAGGTGGATCCTCACAGCGGAGTCGTCGCCATAGGCCGCGTCTTCAGCGGTTCAGTTACCAAAGGAAAAATCGTCCAGCTCATAAATAGCCACCAAAAAGGCACTATACAGCAGGTTTACATGAGCATGGCAACCGACCGCGTTATCGTGGATCAAATTCCAGCGGGAAATATTGCCGCGCTTTCAGGGTTACCGGCAATCCACGTAGGCGAAACCGTCGCGGAAGATGGCGTGAAAACACACTCGTTTGAAGGCTTAAAGTACGTGTCTGATCCTGTGGTTACGGTTGCCGTGGAGCCGGAGGACGTTAAAGACTTGCCGTTGTTCGACAAGGTGATGCATAGGCTTACGACTGAAGACCCGAATTTGCATTTTAAGATGGATAAGGA
>DATDQZ010000071.1:0-3752 GCA_035292005.1 Bathyarchaeia archaeon
GGCGGGGTTCCTCTTTTTTCTGTAGTTTTGTTTTGCACATAGGCGATATGGTGTATTGAGTCGTAAGATTTAAATTAGTGTTATGTCTTCTATCATACACGTTAATCCTAAAAAAGGAGGGAAGAAAAGAAAAAATGAAAACGTTCAGACGAAGCAAGAAAGCTCTTAGCCCCGTAGTCGCATCAATCATTCTCATCGCTGTCACGGTCGCGGTCAGCATCGCCGTAGCAGTATGGATGGGCGCACTAAGCACAGGATTCATGCAAACAGAACAACTAACCATAACAAGCGCAACTATAACTGGCGCTAGCACTACCAACAGCACGATAGTACTTGGAGTCAGAAACACAGGGACATCATCCGTAACAATTGGCCAAGTTTGGGTAGGAACAACTCAGATTGGTTCTGCTGACTTAACATACGGCTTGTCTTCCGGCTCTACTTTGAACAGCAACCTTCAAGGAACCATAACCATTAGCAACCAGACTCAAATCGTAAGCGGCGGTAACTATCTATTTAAGTTAATTTCAGCGAAAGGCACTCCATTCCAGTACCCTGCAATAGCGCCATAAACGTCCCTTTTTATTTGCTTCGAGATTCACAAGGGTGAGGGTAAACAATCCCCTCTTTACTTTCCCTTTCTCTAGTTTCCTCTTTGGAGGTGCAAAAACAAAAATGGTAGTCGAAATAAAAGAGTACGAATCAGCCCAAGAAATAGCCGAAACCCTAGACAAGGAAATAGCCGAAACCAAAAGCGCACTAGGCGAATACCTACGCCGCTTAGACGACATACGTGCACTAGCGGAAAAATCAAAGAAAATCCGCGAAGTCATCATGAAACTCGCAGGCAAAAAAGCCGCAACCGAAACCCTAGGAGAAATAACCGTAGGCAACCTAAACATCGTCCTAGACGCTAACCCGTTCCATGAACTAACAGCCATAGAACCCGTCGTACGCAGCCACCAAGAACGCCTAATAGTCCTACAGAAAGCCCGCGAAGCACTAAAATGGCTAGACCAACTCGGCGACACCGAAGGTTTGAAGTACCTAGTGGTGGAAAACGAAGGAGTCCCAGAGCGCATCCTCTTCAAAGTCTCATAACTAACCATGCTCCTAAAAAACCAACACAGAAGCAGAAACGCATGAATAACGAAGAATACGCCTTTGCTCTAAAAAACACTCTAAACGAAATAAAAAACATATGCCCAGACCTATCACACGCTTTCTTCTTCAAAGACGAAAAAATCATAGCCAAAGACGAAAACACAGATGAAAAAACCGCAAACAGCACTGTGACCGCTTTCAACGCCATAACAGAACGAGCAAACGCCATAGGCGGCCTAGAATCCGTAACCTTCCACGGCACTAATGGCCGAGTGAACATCGCCTGCATAAACGATCTTTACTTGACCACAGTCACTTCTAAAGAGGCTGACGAAAAATACGTTAACACCTTAACTCGAGTTTTGGTTCCTACCGTGCTCAAACTATTAGAGAAGATTCACCCTGCCTCCATAGACCATGACACTCTCACAACAGAAAAACCCGAACCTACAGAAGATAATAATGCTGACGAAATCATCGAAGACGCTGAAGTCTGCGAGAAAGAGCTGCCAATGGAAGAAACCGACGCAACCGAACCTGAGTCTGAACCGTTGCTTCCAGAACCTCCCGTGAACCAACTCATAGTTGAAAACCTCAGCGGCTTACTAGTTCCCTCAGACACCGTGCGCATCGACAGTGCGGTAACAGCACAGTGGAAGGACCTATATGGCGACAAAAAAATCGGAGAAGTTGACGTGGAAACCCTAAACGGAAAGACCACGCGCTGCAAATTCAAACCCATAAAAGGCTCAAAACACAAAGGAAAAGGAATAATCCAGATACCCGAAAAAATACAGCTTACCTTGCAAACAAAGAAAGGCGAGCTTGCCATGGTCAAGCCCGTGGTCAAATAACCGAGGAACAAACGATGGTTAAGAAAAAGAAAAGCACACACGAAACCGCAACAACCGCGGTCATCGACCACGAAACCGCCGCTCCCGCAGTTGAAGAAGACCAAACCTTCACAAGTTTGCGCACAAACCTCGCGGAAATCAACAAATGCAAAGGCGTCTTAGGCTATATACTGAGAAACGCCACCTCAGCCACAATAGACCTCAAAGACCCAACAAAATTAGTAGAATACGCCACCTTATCCTCCCAAGCGCTGGATTCAGGCAAAGAAATCTCAGAACTATTCGATATAGGCGACATCGAAAACATCCTCATCCAAGGCAAGGACAGCAAAGCACTCTGCATAACCATGGGCGAAAACAAAGCCAGCATATTCATGGAAAAAGACGCAGATCACACTGACATTTTAAGGCGAGTTTCACCCTAGCCAGACTAAACTGTCCACAACACTTTCTGTTTTAAAAATTTAAGCAAATTTTTTAGTTACTCATCAAAACAGTTGGCGAGTATAACACAGACCTTTGGTTAAGTTGTGGTTTGAGCTAAGAACCTTTGGAAGTCCCTGTTGATTTTTACTTTTTTGTTTGCGCCATCAATCGTCGCGAAATCATATTTGTTCAGGAACGTTGCGATTTCCTGTACTTTATACTCATCTAGCTCAATCCGTTGTTGCAGTTCCTCTATTCCATGCCATTTTCCATCGCTGAGTATCTCCAGAATCATCGCAATTTTGGACTCCATGAGCGTGTGGTCTCTCCCCATGGTGTTATGGATTGTGGTATTTAAATGTCTTATGAGTTTATTCTTTAGAAGTTTCTTATAGACAATTCTGTGCTTTTGTTTAGATTCCAATTCTATTTCTAATGACTATCCTCAATATCCAGACAAACACTACAAAACGCCGTGAAAAACAAACATATCCCTTTGTTATCAGCGTAAACCTTATATTCCGAAGTTAGAACACACTTGCTCTTGTGGTTAACTGTGATAACCTCAAGATTTGCAACGTATGTTTCTTCTAAATGCGGTAAGCACTTCTCTTGGTCCGGCTGCAGTTCCGGACACGGCCAAAACTAGACAGCAGTTAACCTTCACTTGTCTTCGTTTTCGTTTCTCGGTTGCTGTTTGGTTTGAGGTGTAAAACATGAAAAGAAAAAAGCGGATGAACGGAACAAAAAGATTCAACGCGTCGCTACCCGTAACTTCGGGAAAGCTCAATCACGAAAAGGATTTGGGAAAATGCACAAAAAACTATTGATTCCTGGACCCACAGAAGTAAGCCCAAAAATACTCCGCGAACAAACTCGCCCCGTTATCAGCCACAGAGACAAAGAGTTTATGGCATTGTACAGCGGAATCATCGGGAAACTTGAAAATTTCTTCCAATTAACAAGCAATTACAAGGCAACAGTCACAACATCTTCAGGCACCTTATGGTTCGACATTGTCGGCAGAAGCATCGTGAAAGAGAAAGCCCTTGTCTGCATTAACGGCGCGTTCTCCGAGCGATTCGGCAAAACTGTGCGAGCCTGCGGCAAAAAAGCTGACTATCTCGAAGTGGACTGGGGCAAAGCCGTTAAACCCAACATGATCGCGGAGAAACTTGATTCAGGCGCGTATGACACACTGATCGTATGCCACAACGAATCTTCCACTGGAGTGCGGAACCCAATCTACGAAATCGGAAAAATGGTGAGAAACGACTACCCCAACGTGATGCTGGCGATTGACAGCGTCTCCGCAATGGCAGGCGACAAAACAATTCCATCGGAAATCGGCTGCGACGTAATTTTCGC
>DATDQZ010000072.1:0-7109 GCA_035292005.1 Bathyarchaeia archaeon
GCCGTTTATCCCAAGCATCTTCAACGCCGAAGAATAGTCACTGACATTGCTCATGGGCATCAGCAAGGAGTTGCCAAAACCCACGGTCATGTTACTGTACGTCATACCTGTTTTCTCGTAAGGAACAGGAGTGCCCGTTGAAGAGTTCAGCAGCATAAGCGAAAAAGGATTAAGCACATACTGCATGAAGTTAATGTCGTGCAGTCCGAAAACCGCCGGTGGCGCATCCAAAGGAATACCAGGATTCAACAGCATGGTGTCCAACAAATCGCTGCATTTTGTTGCTATGGCTCTGTGCTGCTGGTAAATCACCGCGGTCTGAATAGTCTGATTAAAGAGGCTGATGAAAAGCAGCATAGCCGCTAAGAAAATGGTAACCGAAACCAGATGGTCTATGGTTGCGCCCGCCAAGCTACTTCATCTCCTATGACCCGAAAGATAGCTGAATTGTTTTGTTGCTGTACTTCACGGCTTGCAAACATGCGCTGGTTGAGTTGCTAATGAAAGTCGAATCTTTCCATTCAACGTTCTGCCCCAACGTAACTGTCGCAGTAGCCGAGATGTCAACACCTTTAAACGTGAGAGTTAGTTCCAAAACTTTGGAACCTGAAGCAGGCTCTGTAACTGTTCTTAACGTCGCGGTTGCCGTGTACGCGTAGCCTTCTATGAAAGGCGGAACATCCAGCTTGTTTGTAACATTAGCCGCTGGAATGGTGGTGTAGTTCAAAGAGAGATATGTCTGCTGAATGGAACTGCCCAAGTGGCTTGCTGTTTCTTGCAGAGCGAGCGTTCGGCGTGAATTCACCCAACTGTTCATTGCCACGCTGGCTGCAAAGGGAAAAAGGAAAATCTGCAAAATTAAGAGCGGAACCAAGATGACGTATTCGATAGTTACGTGTGCCACTTGTAATCCTCCATGTTGTTTACGTGTGCAGTCCTAACGAGACAATCACCTTACCAACGTAAAGTTCGACAACAGAGTTGGCTGGCAAGCTAGGCGAACTGGTCAAATTGAAGCGGAAGAAATCTTGTGTGAACCCTTGAGAAGCAGAGGAAGCAACAGTGATTCTAACTTGCGTGACGTTGTCTATCTTTAACTTATTGATGTCGTTTCCTGTGAGCGTTAGAGACTGAGAAAGATGCGGATTTGAGCCTTCATTGAGAGATGGCAAAAAAAATTTGAAATAACTTGTCCCGCTTACAGTCGAGCTTAACATTCTTATTGAAGGCGCAACCACAACTCGCGTATAGCTGCCGTCAGGCATTGGCAGTTTTTCCACAGCGAACACATGAGTCACTGGCGCTGACGAACCACTCAACAGAAACGAATCGTTGGACGGAAAAATGCGTTCGAAATAGTTGTTACCATATGTGATTATGCTTGTTGGCATATTATACATGATAATGCCGGTCGTTATCGTGTAATTAACAGGCGAACCTGAGCTACGAGTGACATCAAAGGTATAGTTCAGAACCGAAGGCTCAAACTTTACGTTTCCATACCTGCTTGAGTAGCGCACTGTCTGCGTGCGCCCAATAGTCCACGCTACATCATCAACTTGAAGCCCTGTCGTAAGCATAAACTGCTTATTGGAGCTAAACTCGTTTTCAGCAATCCGCGCATCCAAAAAAGTATTCGCAAACACAATCGTCACAAGAAGTAGCGCGACAACAGTGCCTGTTATTATAACCGTTGAAATCGCGGGGCTGATAGCTCGCTTATCTTTCCTTAAACTCCGATGTCTAAACCGCGTATGTTTCCTCTCCTACCCGAATTTTACGAATGCTGGCACCAGCTTTGCGGCTGCAACAGCAAGTACAACTAGTATGGCTGCATGCTTGAAGCCTGCAGCAACTGATTCTTCACTTATTTTTCCAGCTACTACGCCTATGAGGTAGCTGTGGAAAATTGCCGCTGTGACGAACGTTGTTATCATTAGGCTCAAGTCTTTTGGTTGAGTCGCCTGGTCAGGCGCACCGATAGTGAGGGTGCCTGACGTGAAACTTATCATCATAATTGTTGTTGCCACAAGCAATATAGCAGCGAAATAGGGCATCATTATGTAAGGGCGAACCATCATCTTCTTTTCCTTCTCAACTTCCTGAGTCAAATTGTTAAACCTAGCCAGTGACTCAATCATGGCTATGGTGCCTCCGCCTACGTCAATGGTTTCGACGAGGAGGAACATGACTATCTGAGTCATCCAACTTTTCGTTCGCTTGAGGAATCGCATTATGACCTTCTTCACGGGAACGCCCCAAGAAATCTCTGAGCTTATCTTGCGCAGTTCTTTGCTGAATGCTCCATAGTCACGTCTAGATAGACTTTCAATGCATTTTTCAGGAGACAGCCCGGTCTTCCTGACTTCAGTTAAGTCTCTCAAGAAACTGCTAATGCCCCTCTCCATGCTATTTTTCTCACTCGACAGCTTTTCGTACACAATCGCGGCTGGAGCCGTCGCAATGAATAGGGCGATGGCTGTCGCGATGGGCAAATCAACTATCGTCTGAAGCGAGTTGAAGAAGGGAACAGATATGTATCCCATGAAGTTCGTGAGCAACAGGAAAATGACGATAGCGATTACGCTGCAGACTCCGAACACTTTGTACGGTCGCATGTCCACAACCGGCGTCTTTGGTTGCATGCTGTGAGCCAAGTAAATAAACACCAAAGACAACATGGGCGTGAACAAGTAAGTGTACAGTAATATGCCTGAGAAAGATGATATGCCTGTGCTGTAAATCTGCTCCACGCTGAACAGTATGTAAAAGCACAGCGACATCAAAACCATCACGATGATGAACGTTTCCAAGAGCATTCCAAGACGTTCTGCAGCGGCCTTGACGCGCAGGGCTCGCGTCTTGAATATGTCTTCAGCTTTTCTTTCGAGGAAGTGTCCTATGTCCCCGCCTATGATCACGGTTGAGGCGTAGCCTGAAAGAAAATCTTTGAATGTGTCTAGGGGGTTCTTTTTTGCCGCAGCCTCTAGTGCCGTTAGAGGGTCGATGCCAAAGATTTCCACGTCTTTTGTGATGTCCCTTGCTTCGCTTCGCATCGCAGGCATTAACTCCACTTCTGATAACCGCTTAAAGCTCGAGTAGGGCGCTATGCCTCCTGACGCCATAACACTGACGTAAGCTGCTGCAAAAGGCATCTCTCTTTCTAAGCCAGCTGCTCTGTCGCTGGCTCTGGACATGGGTATCAGCAGAAAACCGACCATCACGTAGAATGGAAAGGGAACCAAAAAGATGATCGGCATGAACCCGAAGAAGTACAAGAGCACTATGGATGTGATGGTTACTGGAATCGTTAATGTGGCGATGAAGAACATTAATGAGACGTAGGTTTCGGGGTAAATCTTGATTCGTGCCCGTTCCAACATGGCCTTGAATTCAAAAACGTTTTTCAGAAAGGAGGGTGCTATGCCTCCGAAGAGACGAAAGGACCACGCCTCAAGCGTCTTTATAAGTGGCAACTGTTTTTACTTCCTCCCCTGCGAGAATTTTTTCGTAAATGTGCTTGGGCCTCGCATAGTATTCTGCGATGATGGCGGCTACATCCTTGTAGCTTCTTATGTTGCGTTCTCGCATCCAGTGCAGAACATCTTTGCGTCTGCCCATTTCTTCGAGCAGGTCTTTTTTGGTTGTACCCTCGCGTTCGGATATGGAAGATAACACCTTGCTCTTGTCTAAGTCTATTATGTGCTCATCTTTGGCATGGTGCCATTTGAAAGCTGTTCTATAGTCTTCATAATCCGCAATTTCGCTTACCGTGAGGACTCTTCTGTACGCTTTTTTCTCGTTGTTTTTCGTGATGTGAACTCGCTGTATTGAAAGGACAACGTTCATTAACGGAATGTATGCGGGTGAGATTTCCATGGGTTTCTGGGTTAGACGCTTTACTGCCGAGTCCAAGTTTTCAGCGTGCATAGTGCACATGCCGCCGTGGCCTGTAGCCAATGCTTGGAAGAGAACGTAGGCTTCTTGGCCCCTTACTTCACCCACGACCAATACGTCTGGGCGGTGCCGCATTGAAGTCTTCACAAGGTCGAAGAGGGATACTTCGCCTACGTTGCTTCCGCCTAAACCGTAACTTTGCCTTGCAATAAGTGAAACCCAGTTTTCAAGAGGCAGGTTGAGCTCTGCAGTTTCTTCGATAGTGATGATTTTGCTTCCTGGCTTGATTAAGCATGCCAATGCGTTCAGCGCGGTTGTTTTGCCTGCTGCTGTTCCGCCCAGAATCATTATGGAAGATCTGTTTTCTAGGCAAACCCAAAAGTAAGCTGCCATCTCTTCGGAGAACGTGCCTATATTTATTAAGTCTATGATTGAGTAGGGGTCTTCTCTGAATTTTCTAATAGTGAAAGCCGTTCCGAACGGCGTGACTTCTCGTCTGTATAAAACTGAAAGCCTGTGCTTGCCTGGAAGAGAGGCGTCGACTATGGGGAAGGCTGAGCTGACATGCTTTCCAGCCATGTGCACGAGTTTAACTACCGTGTTATCGAGGACTTCATCGTTTTCAAATTCGAGGTTTGTTTCGAGGCTCTCGTAGTTTCTGTGCCAGATGTAAACTGGCTTGTTTACTCCGTCGCATGAAATGTCTTCGATGTTTGGGTCGCGCATTAATGGGTCGATTTTGCCGAATCCGACAAGGTCTCTTTCTGCATGGTAAAGAATTTTGTACCATGAAACGTCGGGAAGCCAGCCTAAGCTTATTCGGTACTTATCTACGATTTTTTTGGCTTCTTCTGCGAAGAACTTTCGGGGATCGGCTATCTCCTCTTTTGGCGATTCTATTTCTGCGAGCAAGATTTCTAAAATACGGTTGTAAACGCCTCTTTCAAGAGGGTCGAGTTGAAGTTCGTCGAGCATGTATTTGTGTTCGCCTGTTTTGGGATTTTGAACTATTACAACGTGTGAGAAGGGTTCGTATAATGGGTATTTGTCGATGACTTTGAGTCCTTTTGGTATTGGCTTAGGCGGAGACGGAAGAATTGGGAGTTGTTTTTCGCGTTTTTTGAAGTGAATGCTGATTTTCTTCAGGCCTGCTAGGTGCAGCTTTGGCATGTAATTCTCCGTTACTTAAGTGGATTCTCCGTTCTATTAAATATTACGTCTCAATATATAATATTGATGATGCATGTGCACGCTAGAGCGGAGTTTGCATTCCCTTCTTCTTCTCTTCTGCAGTGGGTTATGAGCTAAAAAGATTAACTGAGAGTTTTAGCGATGCTCTACCCAGTTATCAGGGTTCACATATTTCACTTTAGGGCCCTCTTCCCAAAGTATTTCATAAATTCTAAGAAACTCTTCACTTGTGAGCCTCTTTTGTTTCCTCTTTTTCGCTATAACCTTAGGCGTCCCCGGGCTTGGAAGTTTTCCACTTTTATGTATTTCCTTAAAAAACTCACGTAGTTCTCTGAGCAGAATTCTCCCCTCTTCTCTAAGGACAATAAGTTTTGTAGCTTGAAATCGAATATAAGCCAACCTACAACCAGGGAAATATGTCAAAAATAGAAAGACCCGTTTTAGACCATGTATAATTATTATGATATTCGTGCTTGATGAAGTGAAAAAAGATAAACAGATAGCTACCAGCTTACACTGTTCAGAGTCTAGTTAGAACGAAGAGAAAAGGGTTGCTTTGATTTTCTAAAATGATCCGGCGCGAAATCAGAAATTTATTTGTTGTTTGCCATGTGCTTGAGAAAATCCGTTGTTTCCTCGCGTTTCTTTGTATTCATCACTATCAGCACATTCTTCAGGCGTTCGCAAGTTTCTTTATCGATTGATTTGTTTTCGAGGAGTTTGTCTATTTTTGCCAGCTCTTTGTTCATGGCCTCTTGCTGCTTCGCCTTTTCTTTGATGCAGGCCTGTATGAATTTCTTTGTTTTTTTCCTTGCGATTTCCCCTTTATTAGCATAATAGTAAACTGACGCGACCAAAACAATCACTATAATTCCTAAAGGAAGAACAAAGAAGTTGAAATAGAAGGCTTCCATGATATCCCTTCGCCACTTCCTGTCAATTCTTGAATGTTACCAACCGGCGACTTTCTAAACTTTGCGAATTTCAAATACAGAACTGACCTACGCAAACATTTTACCAAGTCTTACTTAAGTGTAGGAAGAATTGAAAACGCGCGCGCTAAACAATTTAAGATTTTCGTTTAGAAGAAAATTTCGAAATTTCTGCAAAAAATCCGCTTACAGTTTTGTCAGCAATTATCAGAAAATTCGTTCTTATGCGGCCACAAAGGAATGCTGAGCAGTATTGTGATTCTAAATATATTTCGTAGATTCATAATGCTTTTTACATGTAGCGCTCCAAGCAATTAATTAAGAGCCACAAGATTCAAGCCAAATCTACTAGGGACCGACCTTGAGAATCGATTATGCCGTCATAGGCCTTTCAATCGTTTTTCTAGTAGGATCGATGTACCTTGCTGGGCTATCGTTGCAGATAGCAGATTTACCTACCAGAGTCCAAATCGTCACTTATGCCACATATTTGTTCGCCTCAAGCATAGTGCTCCTTATTTTTGTGGCGATTATTTCACTCGTAAAGAAAGCAACTCTAAAACCCACCTAGTAGCGTACAGTTTTCTTAGTAACTACCAAGTACGGATGACGCGAGGACACAAGCCTCGCTTAAATGTGTTCGTTTAGCGTGCATCTGCCGTTTTGGACCAATATGATTGACAGCACGCTCTTAGGCACGAGCAATGCGCTGAGAAATCGTGGTCCATCATTTCGCGCTGGAACAACAAAAGAAATCATCTTATAACGCTGATCGGTGCAGCTAGTTTCTGAGACACGGGTGGAGGCGGAGGTGGAGGTAAAGTAGGCTCAGGTGCGCCTCCCGCACTCTTTCCCTTCTGCCTTCTACGCAACAGCAGATAAACTGCTAATCCAGCAAAAGCTACCGGAATTATTATTATCACTAGCAAATTCGTAACCAAATACGCGGTTTCCCAGTTCCATATGATGCTTGAGGGCTGGTCTATTGTGAAGGACATGCTGGTCGCTGTCCCATATGCAGGGACGCTTCCAGTACCTGCCCAGCCAGTGCAGACGTACTCGGTTACAATAGATGCTGCTACTGGCGAG
>DATDQZ010000073.1:0-22266 GCA_035292005.1 Bathyarchaeia archaeon
CGATAATTTCTGGCTCCGACTTTATTTCTTCCGGCTGAGAAACATTGATCTTCTTCAACCGCGACTTGACAAGAGGCCAGTATTCTTCCTGGAGCGTAAACGCTCTGGATCTTGGTGGTTGATCTATAAGCCCTAGCTTCACATAAATGTGATGCATGTGCGACTTGACGCTTTGGCGGGCAATAAACAATTGTTCGCCAATCCGCTCATAGGTTAAGCCTTGGCAGTAAAGGTCAAGGACTTCGCATTCCCTGTCCGTTAGGTCGTTAAACCGCTCGATGTAATTCATTTGCTCTCCCTATCCATTGGTTTAAAGAGTAAGTGCTTTCTAGAAAATGTCGTGGTGTGAAGTTAAACCTAATTTCAACCCTATGTGGGATGCTTTTTCGCTTCGGGATTGGTATCTTCCAGTCACTCTGCGATCTCCCTGGGAACGGCAGAGATTTATAGCACAGAAGGAGAAAGCACATGAACCAAAACCCGTTTGAAACTTTGCGGTTTGATCGACGTCTCCGAGTCCACCTTTCGCCAAGAACGATGTGGCTTGTTGGAGTTGGCGGCGGATATTTGGTGGCTTGGTGGTCACTGCCTGCAGCTGGGTTTTTCTGGCTTGGGTTAGTCGCCATGCTTTGCTTTGCCTGGTTTGCCAGCTTTGGTTGGCGCGAAGCTCTACGAGTGATCGATACCGTCATTCACCGAATTGAAAGACTGTGAGGATACATGAAAGCTGTAACTTTATATGATCCGCAAGTTCACCTTGCCCATAGCAAGACAACCAAAACCCTCATGGCCTTGGGCCAGAAGCAGAGCTGGGCGTTTGCTGTGTTGGGGATAGCCCCGATGCCACAAGAGCCAATCTCGCTTTCCAAGTGGCGGATTGTGCCTGCCCACTTGGATACATCGCCAATGCCACAACATGCGATGGAGCGAATTCAGACCATCTATGCCGAAGGCATCCGACCACAAGGTTTTGTCGTGGTACACGAATTGCCAATGCAGTTACCGGCATCAGTACCGGACGTGATTGACGGTGAGGTGGTTGTTCGCCCAGGTTATGACTTCACCATTGATATAGACAAGGCGTTGGGAGTTGGCCTAAAGGCTGTTGGAGCGATTGCCATCGCCGCTGTGACGGCGGCGGGGATCGTCCTGCCTGCCATTTTTGCTGTGGGCAGTGCACTGCTTTTGGATCCAATCTTAATCGCGGTGGCTGACGGCGTATGGATCGAGGTAGACCGCTGGGTGGAATAGATGCTAGCGATGATTTTTAGTATTCTTGGCAACCTGTGCAGCAGTATCTGCTTATCAGTGGTTTCACTACTGCTGTTCAGGTTATTTCTAAGAAGCTCAACAGGCAGCCGATCCAGTTTGTTTCGCCGGATGATGAGAGCGTCTTTTTACTTCTATTCAAGTGTCCTTAACTGGCTGCGCCCTTATGTTGCCCAAATCTCTGGCCTCGATTTACTAGCCCAACTTCCACGTATATTGTCGACAATTGGCTTGTCGCTCTTAATCGGCTGGGGAGTCATGGCGCTTGTGGGTCTATCGCTGCCTACCTGGTTACTAGTTCTGCTCCTGCTTCACGGGGCCTATGTAGGCTGGTCGTGGGAGCACATCATTTTGCCCGATGATTTTCATCTAGGTTCGAGGCTGGAATGAATTCGCTTAACTCTTGGCTCATGGGGCATGACCAGATAACGCTTTCAGAGCGTCAACGCTCGATGCACACCTACGTCATTGGTCAATCAGGTATGGGCAAGTCGAAAGCGTTGGAAACCTGGATCATGCAAGACATTCTCGCCGGAAGGGGAGTGGGAGTCATTGATCCCCATGGCGATCTATTCAATCATCTAACTACGTTCCTAGCCAGGCACCCTGAATTATGGGCAAAGGTCATTTTGATCGATCCGACTGACCCCATTTGGTCGGTGGGATTCAATCCGCTAGAAGCTGTTGACCGCGGCTTTAGCGAGCGCATAGCGCTTTTCATGACTGATGTCTGTATCAAGATGTGGAAACTTGACGTCACCAACGCCCCGCGCCTGGTTTGGCTTCTTACTAATACGTTCCTGGCTTTGTCGAATTTGGGCTTAACCCTCTTAGACCTGCCGCGTTTTCTAGCAGATCGGCAGTTTCGTGAAGGGCAACTATCGCGAACTTCTATTCCGGCTGTGCGAACATATTTTGAACAAGAATTCCCTGTCACGGAAAAGGGGGCGCAACAGTGGATTGCGCCTGTTTTGAACAAGCTCGGAAGCTTGCTATTTGACCCTGACGTGAGCGTAATGTTTTCTGGCAAAAGCACGATTGATTTTCGGGGCATCATGGATAACCGAATGATCCTGTTGGTAAATCTTCCCAAAGGGATTTTGAGCGAAGGCTTGAGTTCGCTACTGGCAGCTTTTCTAGTTTCGCACATCCAGAAAGCCGCCCTCTCTAGAGCGGAAACACCGCACCGGCCGCCCTTTTACCTTTACTTGGACGAATTCCAAAACTACACCACTGACAACATCACCGACATCTTGTCCGAGAGCCGTAAATATCTACTTTCATTGACACTGGCACATCAATATCTTGATCAATTGCCGCCCGACATTAGACATGCAGTGCTTAATACCGCAGGCAGTCTCGTTAGTTTTCGGGTGGGTTTTGATGACGCTCGCATCCTGGCAAAAGAGATTTTCTTATCCGCCCAATCCTTCCGACATTTAGAACCGCGCTTCTACGTTCGTCGCGGGTTATTAACACTTCCACATTTGGAGAAAACAACTTGGGGCGATCTGGCGCGTGAACTGGCGATTTTGGCGCCGCGCCAATTCTGGTACCGGCGGCGCGGCTTGTATCAGCCGGTCAAAGAAATTACTTTTTGGCAGCCCGATAAGCATCCTACAGGAGCCTTGCAAAAACAGATTCAGGAACTAAGGGATTTTAGCGGCAGTCGATTTGCTCGCCGCAAAGCTGACTTGAAACAAACCGAGGACTTCTCAATCCACCAAGAAGATCTTCCGTTGTGGACTGCGTGAGTGCTAGAGTGAAAACATGTTAGTGCAACAAAAACGCTTCGAACGAAAAGTTTCACCCCCACCAATGCGGTTTCAAGACCGCGATGGTCAAATATTGCAAGCTATCCAAACTTATGACGGGGTGCTGGCACGACGGCAAATAAAACAGCTTTTTTGGCCCCAAGCGAGCCTACAGGCTATGGAACGTCGGCTGACCCTTCTTTACCACACAGGCTATCTAAACATGCCAGATTTTGAGCAGCGACGAATTCACCCTATCCCTGAGCCGGTGGTCTGGCTGAGTTGGCGAGGAATAGTCTTTGTAGCATCACAAATTGGCGTTGAAATTGATCCACCAACGCCGGTCAACGAAAACAAACTGCGAAAGCTAGAAAAGCAGCTTCGCGAGGCCGGAGTCCGTTGGCAGCGAGAGCCGCGCTGGAGCCAACTGGCCCACGATGTAGCAGTCAACGATTTTCGCTTGACAGTGGAACAAGCGGCTGAGCACTGGCCTTCACTTTCACTCGAAGAATGGATACCTGAAGGCGAATTTCTAACCAACATGGATACAGTGACGATTTCGGAGAAAGACAAGCAGCGCAAAGGTGTCCGGCCGGATGGCTTTTTTATTCTAGTCGATCACCTGCGACAAATTGACAATTCACCAGCCAAAGCCCGCTTCTTGTTGGAACTTGACAACAGCACCCATCCCTTGAACCGCTTCGGTCGTGATAAGGCGCTCGCAGGCTTGGCATATATCCGCAGCAGTGCCTATCGTAAGCGGTTCAGCTTCAATTCTGGACGCTGGCTTGTCGTTTGTAAAAGCAAACAACGCATGCTGAATCTTAAAATGCAAACCGAAAAAGTGATTGGCAAGCAAGCGGGCAATTTTCTGTTTACGACTTTTGACAAAGTTCAACCTTCCACCGTTCTTAACATACCTATCTGGTTAAAGGGTGGATCAGACGAGCTTATTCCGCTAGTGAGTAACATTGGAGTTTCCCGTTGATTTTTCACAAAGAGTTTTGCATTATGTGGGGGTGTCCCGCACAATTGCTTCAAAAACAAGGAAGCGGTTGTGCAATCTCTTGCGACTTGCCTTCGAGAGATTGGAACACTATTCGGGTGGCAAGAAACCTGAATAGCGTTGTCGGGGCTTGTGATCGCCCCTGCCCACAGCGTGCAGGGGCATTGCTTTATCGAGGTTAGACATGAATAAACAAGCGGCAGGAATTAATACAAACCCTCGACTTTTGCGAGCAAACGATGTTGCGAAGATTCTCAATATCAGCCTAGCTTTAGCTTACCGGCTTTTGCAAACGGGCGAACTACCTTGTGTCCGGATAGGTACCGCCGTGCGTGTGCGCCCCGAAGACCTTGAAGCCTACATTGACGCTAATTTGACGAGAAATTTCTGATGTTGAATTTGCACATGCGACTCGAAGCTCGGTTAAAATTCTCTTGGCAATATCGAACCTTACTAACTGAATATTGCAAAGAGAAACCGTCTTTCCTAGCTCTCTAACCAAAGGAGACTAGGAAAATGACTGCGAAAAGAGGACACAAAGAGGGGACGATCTATCAACGCCCAAACGGCAAATGGCGGGCGCAAATTTCTCTTAATGGCGGCAGGCTCAGTTTCACCGGGGATACTCGGATTGAAGCGCAAGAATGGCTCCGCTCAACGAGAAACCAGGCCGACAACGGTCTGACGCTCAAAGGAGCCAAAACAACCTACGGGGCGTTCCTCACCGAATGGCTGGCAACTGTGAAACAGCGACATGCCGAAAGCACAAGCTATAGCTACAACCAACTTACCAGGACGTACATCCAGCCTGCTCTTGGAAGAACCAAACTTCGCGACCTGAACCCAACAACGATCCAGCGCTTCTACAACCAAAAAGTTACCGATGGCATTGGCTTACGGACGGTGCAAAAAATGCACACCGTGATCCATGCCTCGCTCAATGCGGCGATGAAACTTGGGCTAATTGGACGCAATCCGGACGATGCCACACAACCACCTAAGCCAGTCCATAAAGAAATGCACTTCCTCAGTCAAGAGGAGGTTCACAAATTTTTAACGACTGCCAAAGCCACTGACGATAACAACTATGCCTTGTACTTCACGGCCATTGTTACCGGCATGCGCCAGGGTGAGCTTCTTGGCCTTAAATGGCAAGAGGTCGACCTTGAAAAGGGGATCGTGAACATCAAATTCAGTTTGACCCGTTCGCCAGGTGGCGGCCTGAAACTGCAAAAGCCAAAGACCAAATCATCCGAGAGATCAATAAAGCTTGGCAAAAAATCCGTTGCCGTTTTGCGTCGACAAAAATCACGGCTACTTCTTGAAAAAGAAAAATCGAACGGCTTGTGGCAAGACACCGATCATGTTTTTCCCTCATCGGTTGGAACTGCGCTTGACCCAACAAACCTCAACAAGCAATTCCACCACTTGCTGAAGAAAGCTGATCTGCATAGAGTCCGGTTTCACGATCTGCGGCACACAGCGGCTTCGCTGATGCTCAATAACGGTGTGGATGTGTTGGTCGCTTCAAGACGACTAGGACATGCAAAACCAAGCATTACGTTGGATGTTTACGGGCATCTCATGCCTTCAATTCAGGCCGAAGCAGCAGATGTGATGGACAATCTGGTGGCAAGAGAAAAATAATTGCACCCAAATTGCACCCAAAACGGCTTAAACCGATTCCAATTCACCAAAAACTAACAAAAATCCCCCGATTTACGGAGGAAATTGTTGTGGCGAGGGGGAGATTCGGACTCCCGACCAAGGGCTTATGAGTCCTGGGCGAGTCACTGTAAAGGGAAGTATATAGCAAATTTACGGGCAAAAAAGCTTCCACAGAATGCACTGTTTCCAAGATTTCTATACCAATTGCACCAAATCTGCACCCAACTTTTAGGGCTAGGAAAGAACGCGTTTCTCGATCAAAACTCTATTGGTGCAACCAAGTAAAAAATATAACTGTTTAGCATGAACCAAAATCTAAAAGTCCTTTGGTAGCTTGGTTGGCATTTCTTTTCTTTGCTGGTGGTTTCTTTTATCCAATTAGAATAGTTATGCAAACTCCTCGGGCTACATCCACATTCCAAATTTACAGCCACAATTAGCTGACCATTAACTTCTAAAGATGTGTTGTTTGTGTTATATTGCTCTTAGATATCGAAATTCGATAACAACCATGCTACGAGACTTTTTTTTAGGTTCAATCAAGATCCATATTCTGCACCATGCCTCTCAAGAGCCAATTTATGGCTTGTGGATCATTGAAGAACTTGCCAACCACGGTTATGCCATCAGCCCGGGCACGCTTTACCCTATTCTGCATTCTCTGGAGGCAAAACAATTACTGCGGTCATATGATGAAAATGTTCAGGGAAAAATTCGCAAATACTACACAGTTACCTCAAAAGGTAAAACCTACTTACAAGAAGCCAGACAAAAAGTAAGGGAACTTGTCGATGAACTCTATGAAAAACCTAAAAAATGACAATCTAATCGAGATCTTTAATAACTGGTGGAGCGTTCCTACTGAAGATATTGTTTCTTCTCTGGAAGTCGCCACCGACCATGGGCTTTCTAAGTTGCAAGTAACAAAGCATCGCCAAGCCTACGGCGCCAATACCCTTACCGAAATCAAACCAACAGGTATAGCTGAACTTATCCTGGATGGATTGAAAGAACCGATGATGATTGTGCTGCTCTCCATTGCCGGGCTGTCCCTGCTGTTTGGGAAGCCGGTTGAAGCGGTTGTGATGATCTTTGTTGTCGCAGCGTATATTTCAGTTGAGTTTATTAACAAATTCCGCACCGACCGTACTATGGCTCGTTTGCGGGAGTTGACCCAACCTTCTACCAAAGTACTACGAGACGGCAAGCAACAAGAAATTCCTAGCAGCGAGATAGTTGTAGGCGACGTGGTGATTCTCTCCGAGGGAGTCCGCGTACCAGCTGACATCCGCCTGATTGAATCGTTCGGATTGGTTGTCAACGAAGCCTCCCTTACGGGCGAATCTCAGCCTGTCAACAAAGATGTTGAAGTCTTTATTGACAAGAACACACCACTCGCTGAAAGGCGCAACTGCGTTTTTTCTGGCACCACAGTGTTATCGGGTGAGGGTAAAGGTGTGGTGATGGCGGTTGGTGAGAAAAGCGAACTGGGAACGATCGCTACTGAGGTGCAAACCCAGCGGAAAGAAAAGACCTTCATTCAGGATGCCATGACTCGTTTGGCCAAGACTCTGGCAGTCCTGGCAATTATCGTCAGTCTTATTATCCCCACTGTTGGTTTTCTGCGTGGTCAAGGTTTTCAGGAGATGGTGTTAACCTGGCTAGCACTCACGTTCCTGATGATTCCTGGTCAACCCCCAGTGATTATCACAATGTCGCTGGCTTTAACTTCATTTGCCCTGGCTGGCAAGAAACTAGTTGTCAAACGGCTGCGGGGTGTTGAAATCTTAGGGCAGGTTACCGTCATCGTGACGGACAAAACAGGCACATTGACAGAAAATAAAATGAAAGTTCAATCGTTTATCTTGCCAAACGGCACATTGGTGAGTCCAAAGGATCTCCCAATAAATATCCAACACCAGATTAGCTTATGTCTGCCGCAGTATTCTAATGATCCTACCGACAAAGCGGTAGTCGAATCCCTTAACGCAGCAAAGTCAGATATGACATATGTTTCCCTACAAGGTTTTTCCGCCGATAAACCCTGGAGACAATTGAGCTATAAAGACAATGGCAAACACCTTTTGGCAATCGCGGGCGAGCCGGAGAGAATTGCGAAAGCTGCACATCTGTCCAAAGAGCAAAGAGAGAAACTTCTGACCGCTTTGAAAGAGCAAACCAATAAAGGACATCGAGTAGTCGGATATGCGATGAATCATGAAGGGGGAAATACCTCACTGGAAGGAGCCGAGGTAGTAGTCCTTGCCGTCTTGGTTGACCCGGTACGCCCAGGTGTGAAAGAAGCCGTACATTCACTCTTGGATGCAGGAATTACTACCTACATTGTGACTGGTGATCACCCAGCTACTGTCCAAACTGTAGCCAAAGAAGTCGGAATTACCAGTGAAGTTCTATTGGGCAGCGAGCTTGAAAAACTGAGTGATGAAGAAGTACTCAATAAACTGGCGACGGTGAGGGTGTTTGCTAGAACCTCACCAACTCAAAAACAGCGCCTGGTTACCCTTTTGAAACAAAACGGTGAAACAGTCGCCGCTGTCGGTGACGGGGTGAATGATGCGCCAGCTCTGAAGGCTGCCAGTGTCGGCATTGCCATGGGCGAGATTGGCACCGATCTGGCCAAAGAAACCGCTGATTTGGTTTTAACCGATGACAACTATGTCCACTTACCAGAAGCAATTGGGTTGGGACGCAAGGCGCTTGATAACTTCCGCAAGGGGTTGACTTACTACCTGTCTGCCAAAGCTATCCTTCTTTCTATTTTTCTGGTTCCCCTGGCACTAGGTATTCCTTTTCCATTCGCTCCTATCCACATCATCCTCACCGAACTGCTAATGGACTTGGCCTCTTCAACAATCTTTGTAACAGAAACAGCGGAGCCTGATGTGTTAAAGAGAAAGCCTCAAACAATAACCAACTTTCTCAACAGAACCATTGCCTTACAGATTGCTAGAAACGGGGCCTTGTTAGCCATTGGTATCCTAGTAATCTATCTCTGGCTCTATTACCAAACAGATAATGTGGTCTTGGCTCAAACTGCCGCCTTTGTTACCTGGCTATTGGGACATATTATGTTGGCCCTCAACCTCAAACAAGAGAAACTCTCTTTGCTCAAACAGGGGATTTTCTCTAATCGTTTTGCCACTTTTTGGCTAATTGGAATGATTGGTCTCTCCTTGTTTATGACCATAGTGCCCTTTGCTTATCCGTATTTTCACACAATGGCCGTTCCTCTGAATGTCTGGATGGTGCTTATTGCGGTGGTGTTGGTTTCAACCTGGTGGATGGAGATTAATAAGCTTTTTCGGAAACCAGCCACGCTTGGGGAGAAATAGTCCGCTAAAAAATCTTGCACCAGAATTGCACCCGTTTTTTAAGCTAGGAAAGAATGTGCTTCTCAAAATATTTGTATTTTTCCCAAGTTAATAAAGCCCAAGCATCTAGGCAACTCAGAATGGAATATCATCAGCATTGATGCCGTTCTCAGGCGAGATAACACTCGATTGATCGTGTTCGGGTTCTAACAGAAATTGTCGAACCTTCTCGAAGTCTGTTGGAGGTTTGTTGCTTTCATTAGCAGCCCATTCGTAAGCATTTTTAACCTTGTCCACGTTTCTTCCAGCTGGCAACCCAAGGACGTCTTCCAGATTTGGTTCCAATTCCAAACCCTTTCCTGTGGCTTTTGCCTCATCAAGTAATTCTGCTTTTTCAAGGGCTTTATCTTTATCCCAAATAGCAAAATAATCGACATATCCAAGCAAACGACAAACGCCTACGAAATAGGCCACACTACGCTTTCCACCACATTCAATAATAGAGATACCGTTTTCATCTAAATTGATATTCCATATATTTTCACAGAGGGTTGTGAAATATATTTTGTCCGATTCTCCTTCAACAAGGAGTGCCTTTCGCGCAAAAAACAACTCGTTTCTCTCAGGATTAAAATGAGTGTGAATTTTATGCTTATTTTCCTCAACTCTTTCCGTATTTAACGACTGGTCTTTCTCCAACACATAGGTTCCCTTATCGGGGTTTTTGCGAAGTGAAATGATGTCATCCGGCCTTGCAGCGTCAACGAAATTTGGATTGTGCGTGCTATAGATTATTTGAGTGTTTTCAGAAAGACGGATTAGATTTTTATAAAGAGCACGCTGAGCCTGTGGATACAAGTAAATTTCAGGTTCTTCAATTCCAAATATCACCTTTCCACCCATAAGCTCCGCATAGGTTTGAAAAATAGAAATCAAAAGTAAATTTTGCATGCCTGCACCGACTTCCTCACTGTCAAAATGTCGATCAGGATAATTTTCCTTAACATTGATCTGCAATGTCTTATAAAACCAGTTCAAATTATAGATATTAAGAACAGGATCAAAATCGTTGGCTAAACCAGCGCTGTTCTCTTTACAATATTTCCTAAAGGTATCGGAAAACTTTTTGAATGTAACTTCGCTTTCTAGGAAATCGTGCTCCAAAAATTCTTTGGCCGGTTGAATTTTAAGCGCAAATTCATCCTTGAGTCGCTGCTCATCACCCCGGTATTGAGACACATAGTTTTCATAAACCAGCCTCATTAGCTTACCTAACATTGTCCACTGGCTTACCCGTAATTCGGATACAAGATTTCTTTCGGATGGAATAAGTATAAAATGGCAAAGTTTTTTAAATTCGTCTTGAGCAAAAAACTTGGAGCCGCCATTAATTGTTGTCTGCGCTGAAAGTTCCGGCTCCATGCTCATTTCCAACTTAATGCTCTCAACCCGAACTTTGTTGTCTCTCCTGTCTGTAAAAGCAATTGGCTCTGAAAAGCCAACTTCTATTTCGATGCGCTGGTTAGGATCATGAAACAGCTCACGAGCAACCTTTGCCTTTGTCGTCCAACCCTCGCCAATAACAAGATTCAGAGCTTTCAAAATATTTGTTTTACCCACGCTGTTGGGTCCAATTAAGGCGCATAAATTGCTTGGCGCTACCGTAAGTTTTTTTATAGATCGTAGATTCTTTATCCTTAGTGAATTAATTGGCATGGCTTTTCATTCTCCCTCAATTACCTGCAAAACTTTGAGCTATCTGCCTGTCAGTATACTTACAAAATAGAAGCTTATTAACCGCAAGTTCGTGTCGCACAATGTTGCTTTTATGCCTCTCCTGACCAGGCCTGGTCAAATTGGCGACCTTCTATAATTTCTAACTCCAGGTGTGATCTATTCAATGTTTAGCCCATAAAGATTGATAGAACACCCATAATTCTGTTCGGGTTTCTTGCAATTTTTCTTAAAGGTGAAACCCTCATTCACTTTGTTCAAGTCCATATAAGCTGCGGCAAGCTTTCTCGTAATTTGGATACGCTTCAAGCGTCGACACAAACATCCGAATTTTGCGCCGACGCGATGCAAGAGGCAAAGATGGATCAAACATTCCTAGTCCCGTGGTTTTATCTCCCATTGCATTTAACTCTGGAGTTCTTGCCGTTAATTCGGCCAACAGCTTAGTTGTTGTCTCAACCACAGCCTGATGTTGCTTATCCTCAGGGTCATATTCAGGGGTCACTTTGAATGGGAGGGTATGCAAGTGCCGAGGGCCAAACTCACCCTTAGGAATAAAACTTACAATAACATCATAGATTGATTGACTATTAAATAGACCAACAAGGTACTTTGCCTCGTCCAGAGAATTGACTACAGCCCAATATAAAGTTTGATCAATCAATACTTTGCCTGCATCCACGGTTTTCAAGTCAATGTAAGCAGAGCACAGAATCCCTCCACCTGCCCCGGTAAAAACCAAAAAGCCATCTCTAGGTAAAACTTGGTTAGCAAGCTTATTCCTGAAATTAAGCATGTCGTTCCAAATATCGTGCCTGCCGCTCTCCCCTTTCTTTGATCTTAGCTCGTTAATTATTTGGTCAAAGATCGTCCTCGTTGCCCTATCCATTAACACCAACTCGCTGCTGTTGAGCGATCTCCAAACATCCACTTCCTTCTTGATGGGGGCTACCGTCGGCACCCCCAACTTTGAGGCTATGAAGTAAGGTGAAAGATGCTTTGATAAAAGCGTCGTAAAAATAAATTCATTGGCAATTTGACAATTCCCCTTAAGCGAAAACTTGTCATATGGCGGTTTAGAATCCTTCACTGCAAATTCTAATTGGCTTCTCCTGTCAATCGAACGAACCCTGGTGGTCTTGCCGCTTCGACCTATCTCGTCCACAAAAAATAGTCGTCTAGGCAAAATATCAGCACCTTCATGAAAATTGTAGTAGTTGAAAAGTCCACGAGTAGATTGGTTCGGTTTCTGATTTGACCAGATTGCCCGATTGCCCAATTTTGACCAGTGCCAATCTTGAGAAGATTGCTCGGTTTTAGACACTACAAGTCCCGGCAGAGTATTTGTATCAACCTGAGCCTTTGAACGTTGCCCAAAGATGACAGCAGCTCGGTTTTTGAATGTGACTTTACCAACCTCCCAAATTTCCGTTAGCCGACTTGAATTTGCGTGGCGCGGTGCCGTAATCTCTCGAAACGGATTGTGTTGATTGCCATTGAGGACTGTTAGCGGAACAATAAATGCGAATGCTCCATTATCCGAAAGGAAGCGACTAACTGCATGCATTACAAATAGAGTGGAGAGATCGAGATGGGGAAATGCGGAACCCCGAGGTTTTATTCCATACTTGATAGCAAGATTCTCGGTAGCTTGCTTGAAGGGGTTGTTACCAAGTTTGCTCATTGCTAACCATGGGGGGTTTGAAATTACGCCATTAAAATTACCAGCCATTAAGATCGGCCTATAGCTATTTCTGATTACAAAGGCCCAAATTCCATTCCGCCCTTGAACATCCAATGTCGCTAGCCTCATGGAAAGAAGGGCTGCAAATTCCGAAACCTTATTCCTGTACGCTTCGCTCATGCTCTCTAATCCCTTTGTTTTCACAAAGTGATCTTTTAAATTGTTAAGATCAAGGTTTGTATTTGTCGATCCCGCCTGCTTTGCCAATTCACTGGCTTTCACAGCAATTGAATAAGCTTGCTCAACTAAGTCATCGAACGTTGTCATATATTCAGCGCTAAGCAAGACCTCCGGTAGATCAATCTTCTCCCCATCTAGATCAAGTTTTATTAAGGCTCCAGATTTCACCTGTGGTTTCCCCTCAAGTGGTGTTACCAAAAATAATGAATCAGCGTGATACACGGGAATGCTAAAAGGTCTTGAGATATCCGGGATGAATTCCTTAATACTCAAAAGCCAAGTAATCCTTGATAAAAGAACCGCCACCGGATCAATATCGAATCCAACAACTACTTGCAATAAGAGGTCGATGAAATCATCTTTCTCGCCTTCCCATTCATTCAGGACATATGTCTTGGCCGATGCCATTACTGCCGAAATGAATGTGCCTGAGCCACAACATGGATCAACAAAACGTGGTCTCTCACCTTCGGGCAATTGGTGAAACAGTCGGTCTGACATATTTTCCGCGAGCCAATACGGTGTCCATTCTTGGCCAAGCAAAATTCGACGAGTTTGATCGGCCAATTGCGCCATTAATGGGCCAAAAAGGTCTCTATTCCCTGGGATATCCGCAAATGAGTAAGCTAATAAGTCGGATTGCATTTCTGAGGCGATAGTGGAAATTTCAGACAAATAAGGCTCGTTCAATAGCCAGCCAAAATAATCATGCTCCACCATGTTGTCAATTTGATAATTTGAAAAATAATCTCCCGTCAAAATAGACTTTATTTCTTCGGTCGAACTATTTAACGGCTTACCCACAAGAGCGTTAGCACAAATCATCTTTGCAAGCGTCGTAATATAAAATTCCGAGACATAGGTTGCTAAATTAAATTCCTTTTCATCGGGATCCAGATACGCAACTAAGTTTTCCCATAAGGTAGTTACGATTTTGGAATACTCTGGGCTGGCTTCAAAGGCTTGCTGAACGATCTCGTTTAACCTGGATATTCTGTTAGAGTAGAAAGCGCTCTCCAAGCCCAAATCTCGAGCAATATTTTCGGCTGATAAGGCTCTTGCCGCCTCTCTACCCAAATATTTTGTTAGAAAATTAACAAGTAAAGTCCCTTCCTTATCAAGCTCATCATGCAGATTAAGTACTTCTTCCTCTGCAAGAATTATCTGGTTGGGTTCCACTTGTCCTGGAATTGCCTCCTTAGAAATTGCCACTGAGTAAGCATGCCACTCAAGGGTATCGGAAAGCACGCCTGTCACAAAATCTGGATCAACTCCTACATTGATCAATCCAGCGCAGTACTTCTGAACTTGACCATAACCTGTCTTGAACAATGTTTTTTGTCTTAAATCAATCTCGTATTCAATGGCCGTACTGTCAACTAAATTATCAACAAATATCGGAATGCTTTTTCCACCTCTCCTACTGATTATTGAACTTTCAGAAGTATCAATGTGCCGTCTAACCCAATAGGGTCGATCTGGAAAAATGGATGGAAGATAAGATGTAAACACATCCCTAATGGGTTGTTCCTTTTGCTTTGAAGAACTTCCCATTGCCCTGGCAGTCTTCAAGAACTCTCGCGCTTTTTCTGTAGATGGTCTATTGCTTCCGTCGCTCATAAACTCAAGCCCTTTGTTCGGTTGCTTAAATGCTCAAAACTAATGCTATTCATCTCTCTCAGGTATTCTTTTATGATCCGATTTCCAACTAAGACGTTATCGATCATGGAGTTACTTTGCTCCTTGCCCTGATTGGCGCGCAAAAGCAATTTCTTGCCAACAATTGACAACTCTCTGATCTGTTCAAATGTCAACTTAGGCACCGGGATCTCGCGAAGGTGTGTAGCTTCCAACTTAAGCGCGCCCGCCCCCATAACCGATCCAGTTAATTCCATACTAGCTTTTACAGTAACAGAATTAAAGAGAGCAAGCAGTCCGTATACGTCTATCTTCGCTTCTTTCTTTATCCATGCGGTGGAAAAATTAGCATCAACAATAAGTGCTCTGTCCCTATTTAGCCAAGCCCTAGGCGTACGGCTATTGACCCTTGGAATTAGAACATCGGGGACATGCCGATTCTGCAAGGGTGGCAATGTGTACCAAAAGCGTCCCTTTGAATAATTGACATTGGTCCTAACCGCGCTTAGTTCAGGAATAGCTTTTCCTTTTTCTTGCCCTATCCTCGTCTTTGCGGCAGCCGTGACATAGTTAGCTACTTCCGGAATTAATGCTGACAGATCGCGTAGGACTAATGTGGAATTTGACTTATAAGCTCTTTGAATATCATCAGGCAGTGCGTAATCATCCAGATCAAGCAAAATCCACTTTGCAAAATTAATGTCAACATCCGCCCAACTTTCCGGCAGATCAGATTGAAATCGAAACACTGGCTTCGCAATTTCCTTTGGGATTTCTAGTAATGCTGAACCGAATAACTGCGATGTCCGAACCAGATAAGGTTCCTGACGGTCTCTATTTTCAACAATCTTTAAGTAGAAGAAATCATTAGCTCCAGTTCGCAGTCCCTGACCGATATCGACCCCTAGTTCCGCAAAGGTTGTAAAGGCGTCAAAATTAGCCGTTAGAATGCCCTTCAAGCTATGAGGTACAAACGGGCGATTCTTGTGAGAGTTTTGCTCTTTCCCTGTCAGTAGAGTTTTTGATAACCTCTTATTCTTATTTAATCGTGCTAGTGTATTGAGCACTTCATTGCCGAATTGCCGAATTTCGAAGGCGAACGGTACTTGGCTTTGGTCTTTTTCTTTCTGTCCAAGCAATTTATACATATCCTTAGCAAATTCAGCATTCGGATTACTGGAACCTTTATACAATTTGCTAATTGGACTAACATCAATTAGTCGTTCTTTTGATTTCGCGTAAACAAATGACTTTTTCGCCCAAAAAGCTATGGGGTTATCAACAAACTCAATTCTTTGCGCAACCAATAAGGTAGTTTTTACTTGCGTTTCTCCAAACCAAGTCCGCGATGAATCTTCCACAACAAACATTATTCGGAATAGTTTTAGAAGCATCCATGATATCGGGCTAGCGTAATCTCGCGATAACCAACTCTCTGGAACAATCATTGCTAGCGTCCCTCCGATTTTGGTTAACATCCCACACAGAATCCACGCTGGAACAGCTAGGTCGGAGAGACCAGAATATCCTTCTATCAACCTTTTAAACAAAGAGTGCTCTTGATCCCTCACGGAATAGTATTGGTTTAAGATTTTGGACAAGCCAGTTCGAACCGCCTCGATACCTGGCAGACCGTACATTTTTGAAGCTTCTTTTTGTGATTGATATCGAACATATGGTGGATTAGTAATCACCAGATCAAAACGAATATTTCCTAAACCTCTCCACAAACTGGCCTCAAAGGAATTTCCTTGGATAATTTTGCCTGGGAAACCTTTTGGAATTCTATTCTGACTGTTTTTTATGACATCCTTGTCAATTTCAAGTCCTAAATACTTTGGTGTCTTTCCGAAAACCGAATAAGCACCAAATAACATATCCCCCTGCCCAGCCATTGGATCCAAAATATTGGTTGGTCTCTTATCTGTTGCCGCCAAATTTCCCAATAATTCAGCGATATGTTTGTCCGTAAAGTATTGGCCTAATGCTTTTCTTCTTGGAAAAGGTAGTTCCTTTTTATTCTCACCCATATGCTTGTAATTGCAATCTTGCTGCTGAATAAAAGATGCGCGCATCCACTGGGGCTGGCACGTTGTTTTCAAGGCAATAGCCAACATATATCGAGTAAAGCCGTCGTTCGTTAAGGCCTGCTAAATTTCCATCTGCAGTAGCCTCTTTTATCAAATGATCCAAAGTTGCCTGCATATCTCGGCTCGGCAATGACTTTTCTTTCGCTCTATTTTCCTTTGAAAGAAGAATAACGGGATCTCCCTGAACTGAAATAAGTGAATTAGTTTGTTTGAAACTTGCCTGCAATTTGTCAAGGACTGAGGACGTCTCAACGAAGAGACTAGCTTGCCTAAAAGCATTTATTAAGGCCTGCCAAACAGCGCTCTTTGCGGAATGGAAGATAACAGTTGCTTTTGCTGAAGGTTTTGACACTCTAGCGATTTCCTGGAACACCTTTGCCATTAATTCCCCATAGGTATTGACGGTTTTCCCTTGCGCTTGGCTGACTATTATTTCTTGTTCTGACTCAGTTAATTTTCCAAGCCACGACTCATTTATCAAATTTATTTCGGCATATGGAATAAAATCACCGAAAGGCGGGTCAGTGAACACATAATCTATGCTCTTATCGTCAAGTTTAAGCGCTGTGCTGCTCGCATTAATCACATCAATGTTGCCTTCGAACCCATTGGCAATATGAAATGCTTCCGAGATAGTTTTAATTTTTCGTTTCAAACCTTCAAAAATGTTTTTCTCAACGGGTAGACTGCTCACATAGAGGACACCGGTTTGCGCACCAGTTAAAACAAAATCTTCCTGGCCATTCTTAACCACTACCCTTGTCATTATTGTCGAATGCGAGGCGTTATAACTTAGGGCTAGGAATTTCAAAGCTGATTGAATCTCGATCGGATAAGTCTTAATCTTGTCAAAAATCATTCCGGTAACTATTAGATTCCTTAACGAATAAAAATGATGGACATGAGAAATCCCGAAATGGTAGCCAGATCGGAGTAAATCCCCCCACTCTATTTCAACGTTTGGAATAGAGCTTGGAACGTCAATTTCACCTGCCATTTTGTACTGAGATTCGTCAGAGGGAGTCGCCCTCCGAGACCAGTGAACACCATCAGTCTGACCAAAGATCATCGCTATCCGCCGCTTGCGTTGATTGACGCGTTTCCCCAAAATTGGATCATAGACTTTCTCGGTTACAAATTTTGCATCTTCCTTCTTGAATTCATGTTTGCACTTCGGACAACAACAAACATTAGCTATATTGGCCGGCTTTACGGTAACCGCACTCTCCCAAAAAGAGACTTCCTTGCCACAATTCGGACATAAATAAAAATCAGTCCAAATTGAATAGCGTATTTTCCCAGTTTTTCCGCTGTCATCATCCGCGTCATACAAAAATCCGCATTCTTGTTCAACCTCGGATATTAATTTATTTGCGTACTCGACAAATCGATCAGGATCGGGAGGATTACAAAGATTCTCAGAAACAAACGCACCCAAAACACTTAATTCATACAAAACTACGTTTCGGGCTCCCCATGAAACCGATAAGTCGCGGGCAGCAGCCAATCGTTTCATTTCTTGAGTTGGTTTCGCGCACAATATTGCCGCCAATCCGGTTGTTCCACTTCCAGCAAAGGTATCCAACACGGTATCCCCTGGCTTCGTGTGGATGGCTATAAACAACGCAATTGCTTCAGCAGATATTTTTGTGGGATATGAGAATGCTCTATATAACGTCCCCCCCCTGGATGACGGGAGTGGTTTTTTGTACAGGTCTAAATAGTTGCCGGTGGCAGCGTGTTCTCTTTGCTTCATTTCATCCTCAATCCAATATAGAGGGAAACCTGCTCGAATGGAATGACTTGCGAATCCGCATTATAGTTGCCTCCAAATACGAGTGCTCGCAAAAAACCTATACGTGAATCCGTAGGCACCGACTGTTTCAACTTGGATTATACGGCACATTTGTTCTACTCGTATGAGTTTTTTACTTGAGGTTTCCGAGTTTGGCGAATAATTCAGCTAAGGTCTTTGGTTCATAATGCAGATCACGCTCTACCTGTAACCCCAGGGGGCCGCGCACCGATTGCAGCTCTGATAGTAGAAAATATCCAAGCTCGACATCAAATCCGGCGACCAGCCCGAAGAACGTATCATCGCCGTCGAACTCGCTGGCATACCATGTCCAGTTGCTATCCGGCGTAAAGAACTTTACGAGCGCAATTGCCATCAAGCCAAGTTGCTCATTGCTATACAAAGGCGGCAATTTATCGCGGTTTGCTTTGTCCAGTAGATTTTCACCAAATGGATTTTTATCCACTTCATCATTAGCCATATATCTAGACAATAGCAAATCATGGATTCGAATTCCAGTTGACAATCCCCTTCTCGCTGTGCTTTGATTCATTTGCATCAATTGCTACATTTGACGCAAATAAACTATGCAAACATATTTAGGGGTTAGTACCATCGCACGGATCACCGGCAAGCCAAGAGCAACCATCCTGCGCTGGATGAAGGACAAGAAATTTGGCAAAGCCCAAAAGATGGGCAATGAGTATCAAGTAAGCCACGAACAATTTCTCGGCTGGTGGCGAAAAAACATGAAGGCCGTGAAATAACATGCCATCACTCGAGGGGGCAAAAACCATCTCTTTCACGATCTACAAAGGCGGCACCGGCAAGACCACTTCTGCAGTCAATACGGCCGCTGCCTTGGCCGAACTCGGCAAGAAAGTCCTCTTGGTTGATTTGGATCAGCAAGCTTCGGCCACTCGACATGTCGGCATTTCACCTGGCGATCTGCAATACAACCTTTATCACGTTTTCTATCAGAACGTTCCTGCTAGCGTAGTTCGAAAAAAGACTGCTTTTGGTTTTGATCTGCTACCCTCTTCGTCACTGATGGCCGCCATCGAGGAAAGCCTAGAGCCAGGCGATGAGCGCATCCTGCGAGACCGGCTTTCGCCTCTCAAGGACGAATATGACTTTATCCTGGTTGATACTCCACCTGGCAAAGCGGCTTTAGCTTTTAATGGAATTGTAGCCGCCGATATGCTGCTGGTGCCTGCCAGCGCCGAACGAATGTCGGTCGATGGAATTTCTGATCTGGTCAATCATGTGCAGGAGATATTCTGGCATAAGTTTCGAGATGACCTGAAAGACCAGGAAATTCGCATTCTGTTTACGATGTACAAGGCCAACACCAAGCATTCCCCTGGTGTCGTGCAGGCTGCCAAACGTATCTATCAGGAAAACGTGCTGGACATTCTGGTCCCTGAAACTATCGAATTCCCCCGCTCTTTTGACAAGCGCGTTCCTCTGACGCGGTTATTACCGCGCCATCCAGGAGCACTCGCTTATAAGCAATTAGCACAATGGATCTCTGACCATGCGTAAACCCCGTCCCACGGCTTTTGACCCAACGTACAAGGAAAGCACGGCTCCCAAGCCGGAAGCGGTGGATTTGGGCGATGTAGTGCCCATCCAGCCTAAACTGCCAATAAGTCAAAAAGATCAGTCCCCCACCCCAGAGGATTTGCAACCAAGCCACCACGATACCGTGATACCACGACACCATGACACCACAGTAGAAAGCATTCGCAAAGCAGTCAAGCAATTCGGAAAAGAAGCTGCCACCCACCGCTTTACCAGGGAGGAAAAGCAAAAAATTGCCGAATTGATCTTTGCCTATTCAAGCAAAGGTATCCGCACAAGCGAAAACGAAATTGCCCGGATCGCGGTCAACTTTCTGGTTGAAGATCATAACCACAACGGAAAAGACTCGATTCTCGATCAGGTTCTAACACTCCTCAACGAATAGATAGCAACTCGTCGAATTCTCCAGCGAACGATAAACCCGTTCGCTTTTTTTGCCTGGAATGATGTTACTTAACCAGTGTGTGATACCACGATACCGTGATACCACGACACCATGCAACCATGCCACCGTGATACCACTCAACCACGCTTGGTATCGTGGTGCGATTGTCTTCTTGACGATCGCTTGTCAGGCGCGATACTTGAAACCGCACATTCAAATCCACTTACTGAAGTAGAGATGACGACAAGCAAACAATGCATCGTCCTAGGCTGAGGAGCCGAACGAAAGAGGTAGATGGTCGCGCCGCCGGAGAAAAAAGAACGGCAGGGGAGAGGAGAAGCACAAACGCCTCGGTTCCCCAAGGCGTCGTTACAAGTCTAATGGTTAAGCAAGGCAAACCTAAAATGTAGCTTTAGCTTAACGATTTCGCGTAGCGAAATAAATGTAGATTTTGTGGAGTTAGTTGTCAAGAGGGGATCGAAAGAAGCCGAAAAGTTATCCACAAACAAAAAACGGGGGAAAAAGCGCAAAGACTCAGATTGCTTGATATTCCAAAACCAGAAACGGAAAATCAAGCACTCAAGGGCAAAGAAAGCACATTCAAAGAAACCTGTAACAGAAAACCAAAGACCCACCTTGTTGGAGCAGGTGTTGATAAAAGCGTTGGACGCTCCCAACAGGTGGCCTCAAGCCTTCGGGCATCGAGCCACTCGGCCTGAGCGGGGAGAGCCGCCTTGTTCGGATAGGTGGCGGGGAATTCTGCCCGCGCCTGGAAATCGTGTGCCTTGGAAAACAAAAGCCCAAGGAACGGCACACCATTTCCGGCATCACCTACCGCTCACCAAGGCGGTGCGTGTCGGGTTGAGCCCGAGGTGAAGCGTTACGGGTCGACCCCGACTGCCAATCCTGCGCCCCTGGTTGACCGTCCTATATTTGTCCGGTCATCCAAAGGACGCCACGCTTGCTGCTGGCTTACGCCTCCATCAAGCTAACCTGTTGGCAGTCGGCGTCTACAACGCCGACACGCAAGCGCGGCTGGCGGCATCTCCCCGAAACCCTCTGCCTGGCCGCGAAAACCAAGGAAGCGCCTAGCGGCGCAGATCACCCCAATAGATAAAAGCTAAACCGTTGCCTGATCGAAAAGCTTACCAGCCGCCTCGCCCCGTCAAGGACTGCGCAAGTCCGCCTTCGGCGTCTCCTTGACAAGGCTACGGACTGGCTGGGTTATTTCTTGAGCCAGGCAAGGAAAAATATTTGTTGGGAAAGTAATGACATTATTTAGCTAGGTAGATCACCCAAGTAGCCCGATCAAACCTTGAAAGATCAGTAATCGTAAAATATAGCTCAGTTACATCCCTTGAGAGAATGGTATCTTCGCCGTCATACCAGACTGTGTAACCAACGCCAGAGCGGGCAACTTTCTCAAAATCACCCGGTTCTAGCGTGATGGAGAACTGGTCGTACATGATGTCTGTTCGCGCTTCGGAATACACATTTCCCAAGTTATCTCTTAGAGAATAATTTTGTGCAGAAATCCAAGAAAAATGTATTTGGTCCGAGGTTTGATTCCAAACTTCCATTAAGAAATATATCCAACCATTGTTTTCTAGATCATAGGCTGTCAGGCGAATCCAAAGATCGCCCTCCTTATGCCATTCTTCAAGGTTGTAAACCGAACCAAGGTCATAAGTAGGAGAGGGTTTTGGAGTGAGAGTTTTTGTAGGCAGGAGCGTTGCTGTTTTGGTTGGAATTCTCGTGGCTGTTGGAGCCTTGGTCGGAGCCGTGGTGGGTCTAAGGGTTGGTGAGAACCCGCTCGCCGCCTCGTTTGGATCATTGGCATCCTGCGTAGGCGATGCATTCACGCTTGCTAGCACATCTTGTACTACCGATAAACCGTCAAAATACCAGAACGCCGCTGCGCCAGCAATAAGCAGGATCAAGAGAAGGGAAAAACAGGACAGCCTCCGTCTTGGTCTGGGTGGTTTTGGTGGTGGCGTCAGTTGCACAGGCCCGGCAACCACCAATGCCTTCATGTTTGCCTGGTCTTGTTCGATCATTTCCTCGACGTCGGCTGGAATAGGCTCGAT
>DATDQZ010000074.1:0-8002 GCA_035292005.1 Bathyarchaeia archaeon
ATTCAGCTATTATATAATCCTGAGGCTTTCCACTTCAGCTCGGCTGGGAACGGGCACAGTTATGGACTTATCTAGGCTGTTTCTGCCAAAGTTCACGGTGACTCTGTCGCTTTTTGCGTCTGAATAGAACGCGGTTAACGCCGCTGCCACTTGGATTGCCTTTTTGTTTTTCAATCCCTGAAGAACGGTTATCGGACCGCCAACGTCTGGAACCTCAAAGTAATAATCATAACGCATTTTTTTGGCAGTTAAAATCTTGTTTTCCGCTTCGTTTCTTCCAACAATTATCTTGCTCTCTCCAAATCTAAAATGCCTACCCACTTTCAGCAGAGCCACATCAGCCATGGAACATCTTTTTCTGTGCCTGAACAGGTCTCGTAGTTTGTTGGCAAACTCCTTGTACGTGAGCAAGCAGCCGCCTGCTGGACAAGGATAATCCTTTATGTTAAACTCTTCAGCCAGCTTGATTTGCGGTTTCCTTGACCTGCCGCGAACATCCAGCAGCTTGTCTCTTTTAACCAAGCCTTTTTTCTCGATGACTGTTTCAGGCAACAGCCTCGCTGACAGCGGTCTCAGCAGTCTGCCTTTCAACCCAGACTCCTCTTCAACTATCTTCATGGCTTTAAAATGTTGAGACATGGGTCTTTCATCGAGAACCTCGCCTGTAAAAATAAAGGCTGCTCCTATCTCCTTGGCGTATTTTTTAGCCTTCCTTACCATGAAGATTCTGCAGTCGATACACGGATTCATGTTTCTTCCGTACCCATGCTTGGGCTTTCGCACCATTCTCAAGTACTCATTTCCGACACTTACGACCTTAAGAGGTACACCTAACTGTCTTGTAGCTTCAGCTGCTCCACACCCACCCTTTTTGCATAAACACAAGGGACTCACGAAGTTTATGGCTTCAACATCAATGCCTTGATTAAGAATTAATCGAGTAGCAAGAATACTATCTAAACCACCAGAAAGCAAAGATAATGCCTTGATCCTTGTCACAATTTCAGTAAGCTACCTTTCCCTTAAATAAGCATTTACCCATGACTTGAGAGATAGAATGCGTTAACCGCATCATACATAAAGCGCACATTGAAAAGATTTGTTTTAATATTTCCGTCACCTTCAAGGAAGGGCATGATTGGGTCCGCTTTGGCGTTGCTTTCGGCAGTAGCTTCAGGCTTGTCCGTTGTCATAGTAGGCAAATATTCTAAAAAATCAAACGCCTTCAACGTCAGCCTGATAATTTCCTGCGTGGGCATGGTGATCCTTTGGCCTCTCGCGGTTCTGCTAACAGATCTTGAAGCAGCTAATCTTGAAGGGTTCATACTCTTTGCTGTAGGCGGAGTGCTTACACCGGGATTGGTGAGGCTTTTTTACTACAGCGGCTTGAAAAAGCTGGGTGCTTCAGTGAATTCAGCCATCTTTTCAGTCTACCCACTCTACAGCGCGCTTCTCGCCGTGCTCTTGCTGAGCGAAATCCTATCATTGGAAAACTGAGTCGGCATTCTGTGCATTGTTCTCGGCGTCGTTTTCGTGGAAATGAGTTCCCGCGAAATCAACGGTGGAGACAAATCTGCCAGAAAAAGCTTGATCTTCCCTATACTGGGAGGCTTAACCCTCGGCGCATCCAGCATAATCAGAAAATATGCTTTAGACGTTTACAACGCACCAGTTTTGGGTGTCGCCATAGCCTACACTTTCTCGCTTCTCCCGTACTTCTTGATGTTAATGCTTTCTACGTCAACACGAAAAGAATTATCCTTGAAACAAGATTTCCACTTCTTTTGGAAAGCAGGTGTTGGCCAGGCGCTTTCGTGGATTTTGAGCTTTTATGCTCTAAGCTATGAGGAAGTTTCAATCATAACGCCGCTGCTTTCAATAGAACCGCTATTCGTGGTTTTCTTCGCGTACCTTTACCTCAGAGAACTGGAACGCGTATCATCTAAACTCGTAGCAAGCATAATTCTCACGGTTTTTGGAGTTGTACTGGTCATAACATAACAAAAGCAGACGGGAAAGCTTCTTTTAAATTAGGGAAGTTTTATTCTTGCGTAACAAAACAATGGTAGCTCAAGGGTTGCCTTCTAAAATTCTGTTAAACGCTTCTCGTAAGAGTTTTCAGATTTTGCGTATGTGGGGGAAATGTTGAACCCACGGTCTTTGATTCAGGACGAAAACTCTAATGTAGTTCTTGAAATACATGGAGTACATCTCTTTTTTGCCACAGCTACTGATTCGTCTAACAGAGGTGTAAGCAGTGGCTTTCTTGTTAACTACACACTTTCCAGCTTTGCCCATTTTCCGAGAGAAAGTTATGTCCTCAGCAACCGCCAAGTCTTCATCGAATCCACCTACTTTCATAAAAGCTGATTTCCTGCAACCACAGCAGACAGACGGAAACAGAGGAAAGCCCAAATGCGCTGTTAACGTCGCCAGTTTATTCAAGAATCCATAGTGAGAGACTGCAAATAGACTGTCTAACGGTTTTAGTCTTTCCAAACTTTTCAGAATGCCTGAGACGCAAACAACCCGAGTGTCATTGAAAGTTCGGTACATTTCAGCTACAAAATTCTTTTCCAAATAGGTGTCAGCATCCAAGAAAAGCAGAATCGGACTCTTAGCGATTCGTGCGCCTGCGTTTCGGGCTCTGCCAACTCCTCGAGCCTTCAAGTCTATAACCTTGTCAGCGCATTTCTTGGCAACTGCCCTTGTGTCGTCGGGGCTGTGGCTGTCAACCACGATGCTTTCGATTCTGCCAATGTCAAAATCTTGGTTTAGAACGCTTTTGAGACAGCCTTCGATGGTTTCCTCTTCACAGTAAGTGGGAACTATCACAGAGACAACAGGGTTCAAGTTTGCCATTCTCTCGTCTCTCAGATGAATCGACCGTATCAGAGAATATGCCTAATAACTTTTTCGCATGTTACAGCCGAGACGCCCATAACAAGGGCAACCATGGTAGTTATGATCTTACAAGACTTCTGAAAACGCAACAAAACAGCGAGTAGCTTTGCGTAAGCCTTTTGCAGAAAGAGCGCTTGCTCTTCATTCTGGACTAAAAAAGACTATGTTAGTTAACTGTGTTCTATTATAGCAAAAAATAGTAGCTTAGCTATGGTTCCTCAAGCTAACATGCGCAGTATGTTACTCTTCAGGCGATCTAAATGATTCACAAAAATGCGATGGTTGAAGGCAAAGCTGGAAGGATAAAATTATATCTTGAGGCGGTTTATTATGAAGTCTCACATGTGGGTCCGTGGCGCAGCACGGATAGCGCGTCAGCCTTCTAAGCTGAAAGCCCTGGGTTCAAATCCCAGCGGACCCGCTCCCATTTGGGGTCAAGTCCACCACAAGTCTGATATTCGCTACGATACGCCTTGATTGCTATGACTGGCGGGCGCTTAGCCAAAAAGGCATTTGGGCCTGTTAAGGTTCTTAAAACCTAATGTCCCAGGAAAAACAAAAAAGATCAAAAACTTATTTTTCAGGACATTTAGAGATCCAAAACACGCCGGCGCCTTAATATTTGCTTAGCGCTCATGTTTCGCAAGGTATTCCTACTCTTTTGTAAGCGTTATTTCCATCGTTGAAACCATCCGCGCTCTGGTTTCGCCCTCTCTCGGTGGCATCTCCTCTGTTCCTATTGCGATTTTGCTTATTTTTAGGTCTTTTAGGAAGCGGTTTCTCGTTATTTCAGCTGCGTCAACAGCTGTGGTAATTGCTCGTCCTCTGGCCTTCAAGGTTATCTCTTTAGCATTGCTCGCCGATAAGCCCGTAATAATCGCTAGAACATAGTCCATTGGCATTTTATTTCCAATGAAAACAATTCCCGATTTTTCCGCCATTTTCCATCACCATTTCATCATAACGCTACTGCCCTATACTACGCAACCTTCCTTATAAAGCGATTATACAACAGAGCACCCTGAGGATGTTTCTTTGCGGCTCCTTTAGCCTAGCGCGCGCGTTAGCGTGGGTGCGTGCTATATGCCTCAGCATCATAATGAGGGTTCTCAGTCCCGCATGTTCCACAGAATTTCTCCGTTATATCTATAGGTTTCTTGCATTTTTCGCAATCGTGCAGTAATTGCGTGCCACAATTCGTGCAGTATTTCTTCTTCATGTTATCTGTTCCGCATGAGCACCGAACCATACTCTACAACCCGATCATAAGTATCTGCTCCGCGCTTTTAAGTTATTCTGCAATTCACGTGTTGTAAATAGTATTTGTTTCGCTTAAACTCTTAAGTTAATAAACCAATACCCCTATACGCGTGTACGTACATAGTATGTTATGTGAATAAGCGAATTAAGGTGAATGAAAAATGATAACAAAAACAAGAATAAAATTTGGCTTTTGGCAGTTCGCTTATTGGAAGAACATCTGACACGTGGGAATCGTGCATAAAACTCTAAATTAAAACATACGATTGAATATGGGTCGCATCAGTGTGGATCTCCCCGATGAGTTGGAAAAGCAGTTCATATTGAAAACTGTAGAAAAATTTGGCGGGAAAAAAGGCGACCTATCCCGCGGTGGCGATGGATTCTTTATTCAACAACAATTGAAGTTATAGGTAGGCTTCTGTTGCGTATCTTTGCATCATTCTATGGCTGTTGAAGTAGTAAGCGATTTTCCCGATTGAATTCTTCATCATTTTTATCCACTCGTCTCTTCCGCTGTAGAACAATGGAATAATTATGTATTCCAGCTTATTGTAGAGATCATATAGTTCTCTTCTGTGGCTTTCTTCCGCTGACAATTGTTCCTTCGGGTGTGGTCCTATTGCCCAGCCTGTGACGCCCTCGATCCAACCTTCGATCCACCAGCCGTCCAAGACGCTGAAGTTTATGACCCCGTTGTGGGCTGCCTTCATGCCGCTCGTGCCCGAGGCCTCTAAGGGCCGCAGGGGAGTATTTAGCCAGACATCAACCCCTGAGACTAATTTGGCCGCGAGGTCCATGTCGTAGTTTGCCAGATAAACAATCTTGATCTCGCCTTTCAGCTCCTGCGTGCAGCTAAATATCTGTTCGATCACTTTCCTGCCAGAGTCATCTCTGGGATGGGCTTTTCCAGCAAAGATCAACTGGATCCTGCCTTTCCTATTTGCCCGTTTCAGTTTTTCTATGTCTGAAAACAATAAATCCGCCCTTTTGTAGCCGGTTGCTCTTCGCGCAAATCCCACCGTCAAAGTGTCGTAGTCCAAGTCGACATTTGTTATCTTGTTGACGTGGTCAATCAGCACCTTCTTTCCTTCTCCATGGGCTCGCCAAATATCTTCATCAAGAATCCCGTCTGCTCTTACAAGCAAGTCAGGTTCGTTTGCCCATCCTGGAAAGTATTTGTCATACAGGTTCCTAAAGCTCTCGCAGGTCCAAGTGTATGAATGGATTCCATTGGTGATTGCGTGAATTTCATATCCTGGGAACATCGCTCTTGCAGAGTCTCGGTGTCTCTTGGCTACCCCGTTAAGATAACTGCTTAGGTTGAGGGCTAGAAGCGTCATGTTTAATCTATCTTGCCCGCCCAGTTTTTTCAGTATGTCAAGGGGGACAGGCTCGCCCAGCACTTCTCGAACAATATCGTAGGAGAACTTGTCGTGCCCTGCGTCGATAGGAGTGTGCGTGGTGAACACGCATAGGCTTCTGACCTTGTCGGTGTCCATTCCATTTTTTTGCAGCAGCTCAAGAGCAAGGAGGCTGGAATGGCCCTCGTTCATGTGGTATTTTCGAACGTTTAAACCCAGGGTGTCCAGTATTCTTACACCGCCGATTCCAAGAACAATCTCTTGCTTGAGGCGATATCTTTCATCCCCGCCATACAAAAAGGAAGTGATTTCCCTGTCCTCAGGATTGTTTCCTTCTATATCGGTGTCGAGAAAGTAGACAGAGACAACCCCGCCTGTTTGGCTCTTTACGGTGTAGAGCCAAGGCTTGATGTGAACATCTCTTTTCTGAATTTGCACCTTAACCTCCGTGGAGAGCAATTGCATAAATTCTGAGGGTTCCCACGGGTCGGGATGTTCTACTTGTTTTCCTTCACTGGTTATCTCTTGCCTGAAATGTCCTTTCTTGCTGATCAACGTAATTCCCACCAGAGGAATTCTCAGATCCGCACTCGATCTTATCACATCCCCCGCAAGAATCCCCAAACCTCCGTTGTAAGTATGAATGTCATTCGACAGCCCGATCTCCATAGAAAAATAGGCGATTTTTTGCCTCATCGAGTAGTCTCTTGACTCAACCATTTTTCTAACTCCTTAGATGAAAAGATTTCAGCTAAGTGATAAAATTGGTAACTGATAAAGCTGCTTGTCGCAAGTCCCTTTTTACTAGTAAATTGGCGACAAAATCCCATTGTGAACTTTGAAAAATTAAAGCCAAAATTACTTGCTGGTTAAGGTCAGTGAAGAGGGGCTCGTACCCGTTTGGGGTTAAGTCCGGTCCGACCCACCGAAATCTATCCCAAAAATTTACTTCTTAAATGAGCCAATCCCAATTTTAGCCACAACCATCCGAAATTGCACAGGTTCCAACTTTTTGACAAAGACGGACTTGAACCCGTTTGGGGGCTAGTCCCAGCGGACCCGCTTCTATTTTGGGGTTGAGCCCACCACAAGTCTGGTATTCGCTACGACACACCCTGACTATCAGGCGCTTAGCAAAAAAGGTTCGTACTTAGGTACTTGAAGCCGCTATCTCCAAAAATGGTTACAATTAACCCTTCATTTATTTCCTTGGCTTTCTGAATAGCTCCCCACATCGCAGACCCTGACGAAATGCCAACGAAAAGGCCTTCCTTTAGGAGAAGATCTCGGGCTGTTTTAAAAGCGTCCTCATCTTCAACCATAAGCATCTCATCCAATTCATCATACTTGCAGATTTCTGGGCAGAAATCGCGCAGGTTGAGCAGTCCTTGCTGTCTGCTGCCTGGACGAGAAGGCTGTACGCCTACTATCCGGATGTCCCCTTTGAACTCTCTCAGTTTCCTTGCCACGCCCATTATGGTTCCTGAAGTTCCTATACCAGCCACAAAATGTGTTATTCTGCCTTCAGTTTGCTCCCAGATCTCTTCGCCAGTAGTTTGAAAATGAGCCTTCCAGTTCATTTCGTTGGCAAATTGATCCGTCATAAAATACTGCGCGTTTTTGGCTATTTCTCTTGCTTTCTTAACTGCCTCCGTCTCCGTTGAGACGAAAACCACATCGGCTCCCAAGACTTTCAGGATTTTCTTCCGTTCATCGGAAACAGACTCGGGCAAAACGATTATACATCTGTAGCCTTTGAGAGCGGCGACCCACGCAACGCTTATTCCTGTGTTTCCAGATGTCGCCTCCAAAATTATCTTATCTTTGGTCAACTTTCCCTCTTCCTCAGCTCTTTCTATCATCCGCAAAGCTATCCTGTCCTTCAAGGAACCCGTTGGATTGCATCCTTCCAACTTTGCGTAAATCTCCACGTTGGGATTCGGATTCATCTTGTTTATTCTAACCATGGGCGTGTTTCCTATCAACTCAAAAACGTGGCTAGCTCTTTTCATTTCACATCTCCAATCGAAAATCATACACCGAAAGAATTTAAAACCTATCCTGTTTTGGGTTCCCCTCATAAGAGAAATATAGAAAAAGCTATTTGCGTATCTCCAGAAATATTAGAGCAGCCCAGAGCGTGAATTTTGATGAAGCGAAAGGATTATCTCCAGAATCCAGTGAAGCACATAAAAATAAACGGCACACTGACGGTGGACCAGTTGATGCAGCAGTTCAAGAATTCAGGCTCTTTCGGCGCTGGAAGACTCGCAGCGGCATGCGACATCTACGAAAAAATGGTGCGAGACAAAGAGTGCACAATATTTTTAGCTCTTTCAGGAGCAGTCGTCCCAGCTGGAATGCGCACGCTTGTCACCGATCTGATTCGCTCAAGACTCGTCGATGTGATAGTCAGCACGGGCGCCAGCATGGTCCACGACGCCATAGAAGCCTTGAACGGACATCACTATAAA
>DATDQZ010000075.1:0-4842 GCA_035292005.1 Bathyarchaeia archaeon
GCTGCCATTCCGATTACTTTGTCCACGGCGTTGTGTCGTCCAACGTCTTCAGCCAAGGCAACCAGCGAACCGTCAGCCCTGTAGATTGCGGCGGCGTGCACTCCGCCCGTTTGCCTAAAAAGTTCAGCTTTAAAGTTCAGCTGGTTGACAGAGTTAAAAACGATTTCAGCTTTAACCGTCAAGTTCGACTTTACTTTTGCGGGTTTCCGCGAGTACTGGTAAGGCGCTGAACCGCCACAAGCTGAGGTAACTATGCGCTGGTGAAGCCGCGAGAGGCTTAACCGCTCATCAACGTTAATCTCGGCTTTCAGCTTAACGTGGCAGCAGCTTTCCCGTTCTTTCAGGTTTACTTCTTCGATTTCAGCTATTGATTTCAGGATTCCTTCCGAAAGCAAATGCCCAACCGCTAACTCCTTCAGATTTGAGGGCGAACACAGAATCGTAGCCCAATAAGTAGTATTCACAAACAGGTGAAGGGGCGTTTCTTCCGCAACATAATCCGTCACTTTCTTGGAAGTTTTCGTTGAAACGTCAAGCTTTACGATTTCTACTTTGTGCATGATATACTCACTCTTCATGTTATTTTTTGAGTTCGGACAAGACAAAGCTTACAATATCGTTGGCGATGTTGACTTTCGTGACAATTTGTAGTCCTTTCCACCCAGGCTGACTGTTCACGTCAACAACCATTGGACCAGTGGGACCTTCGAGAATGTCCACGCCTGCAATTTTGCAGCCTACAGCCTTGGCGGATTTGACGGCTAATTCCTCAAGGGCTGGGTCAAGCGTTATGGGCGCTGGCCGAGCACCTTGACTGTAGTTTGTCTTCCAGCTTTCTGCAACACGCCGCATCGCTGCTACTACACGACTGCCAATAACAAAAGCGCGAATGTCAGAATGACCATGAGGCACGAACTCCTGAAGGTAAACTACGCCATGATGAAAGGTTATAGCCTTGAAAACTGTTGATGCGATTTCCGCGTCCACGACTCTTGTGGCGCCCATGCCTCTTGAACCGAAAATCGGCTTAACCACTACGTCTCCGCCTAGTTCAGCGAAAGCCTTCAACGCTTCGCTTAGGCTTTCTGTCGCCACGGTGCGGGGCACAGGCACGCCGTTGTCTTCCAGAATTGCCAGAATGTCGTATTTGTCCACGCAGTGTTCTATGGCTTCGGGCGGGTTTATGACGCAAAAGCCTAAGCGTTCAAGCTTGTAGAGGATGTCCATTCTGAAAACCAGTTCTTCCAGTGAACCACGCCCAATGGGGCGAATTACGAGAGCGTCTAGCTCTTCCAGCAGGCTCACGTTGCCGACTTTCAGGTAGGGTTTGTACCCGATTTGCGCGACCAGTCTCGGAAAAGTGAAGCACACGTATGGAATGTTGCGTTTAGTCAGCTCGTCCCTTAGCTGGGTTGAACTCCAAGCTTCCATGTTTCGAGTTACAATTCCGATTTTCAAAAGCAAACCATCCTTGCCCGTTTAATCTGCAAAAAATGCTACGGGATTAAACTCTTAAAGTTTCTGTGAAAAACCACGCTAAAACTTGCGAACCCACGGCAACAGTTGCCCTGCACTCTCAAATCTTTCAGAAAGCGGCAAATCCAAGTAAGCACCATGCTCGTTAAAGTATGGAGCGCCCCTTCTGGAAAACAAAGTTAAAACCTTGCCATCATGATTAATTTTGAAGCCCTCTTCGCACGGTTCATGTCCCCTTATCAAAATTTTCGCATGCACTTTCTTCAGCGCGTTTTCTGTGACTTTTTTGCCAAAAAGTTTTCCCGCGCCTCTCGGTGACAGGATAACATCTTGAGCCGTGTCGCTTGGGTCGCTCCACAGCAGGTCTTCCAAGAATTCTTTTTCTGGATGCGTCATGTTTGCACACGCTAAGTCTTGGATGCTACTGATGTTCGATGGCAAGCCTCCGTGAACCATCAAGTAGCGCTCTTCCACAAGCACTGCGTTATACAGATGAGCCCACAACTCGCGAGTTTTTGCATACGCGACCGCCCAGTTTTTCTTGAATCTGTGCCGGAACTGCATTGGCAAGTCATGGGGAGAAGCCAACAGGTCTTCGGGTCCTTCGTGGTTTCCACGCATAAGAACAACTTGTTCTGAAAAAGAGAGCTTAAGCCTCAAAACAGTGTAGTAGACTTCTGCTGAATACGCGCCTCTATCGCCGTAGTCGCCTAGAAAAATCAGAGTTGAATCTTTGCTCTTCGCCATTCTCTGCAGGAAACCGCTGCTGTTTAGGATGCTAATGAGGCTTTCGAAGTCTCCGTGCAAATCGCCAACCACCACAACCTCGCCTACAGGTTCAAGTTTGACTAATCGCCCTGAAATGGTTAAGTTGCCAATTCTTCCGTTTTCCTCACGAAGCATATCGATGGCGCTTTCTACAATTCTGACGAAACCATCACTTTGAACAGTTGAGGATTCCTTGACGACAAATGAAAGATTCAAGGGAATGGCACACCGCAAACTATAGAATTTGAACCTTTTTGCCTAGAGAACTGTTTACATTCTTTTCTATTGCTTTTTTGTAATTGCTGATTCTATCCAGCATCTCGCTGTGTGCGTGCTCTTTGATAGTCTCATGTGCTTCGACGCTTGCTCTTCGCGCTTTGAACTGCTCAATTTGTTCCTGAAACAAGGAAAGACTGCGTTTTGTCTCATCCAACTTCGCTGAAGTCAAAAGCTGCCTTTTTCGCGCGGCTGTATCCCCGCATCGTGTGTAGATACCAGCCAAAGAATCTCGCTTGAGTACGTCACCTAACGACTGCTCGGCTTTCCGCGCTTTGTCCGACTTCAGTTTCAGCTTGCCCTCATCCATCAAGCGAGCCAATTTCTGCAAAATCTGCTTTAGCAGTGGGCACCCAGCCTCTTCGGTTGCCAAGGCTTCGAAGGGCTTCTGCAAATATTGGCCGAGCCTGTTAAGCTCATCTGGAGTTAAGCCCGCACCTCCGCCTTGTAGCGCTAAAGCCTGCATTTTTATGAAGGGCTTTTGCAAATGCCGCAGCGCGTGTTTCAGTTCATTGTTTAATGTCTCTACTTCTGCCTCTACGAGATTCAGCTGGTCTATTGGTCCTTTGCTCTTTAACTCAGCAGTTTTCTGTTCAAGTTCAGCTATTTCCTTCTCGATGGGGAGGCGTTCATTCTTCAAGTTTGTCTTTTCGGCTTCCACTTCTAATAGTTGCTTCTCAAGAGTGCGCAGCTCGTTTATAAGTTGGAGCGTTTCCTCCAAAGTTTTGGTTTTAACGTACTCTTCAGTTAGAAAATCGTTGAGGGTCGCCAGCGTTATCTTTGCTTTTTCGTGAACCGTCAAGAATTTTCTTCTGTCCATGATGAAGAAGGGAGAAATCCGTGGAAACCAGTTTCTAATGTCTATGTCTGTCACAGTGAACACTTTTCGGGTTTCTTGGGCGAGCTTGTTTAGGCTGTCATAAGAGACTTGGTCTGGAACGTTGACTTTTTTTATTCTGTCCAGAAATAGGCGAGCGAGCTTGTTTAAGGCTCTGGCACGGTTGTAAACGCGCATGTTTCTCTTTTCGATTTCTTTCGCGCTGTTATCGAGAAGCATTTTGCTGGCATCTGTGACGCTCTGAAGTGCCATGCGCATCTCGTCTCGGAGTTTCTGGGCTTGCGCATGCACTGGAGTGAGGGTTGAGCTGGTTTCGTTTTCGAGCCAGCCTTTTATTTCGCTAGAAGAAAGCTTGGCTTCGGACAAAGCTATTCACTTAGGAATATAATTAGTGATTCGTATTTATCAATTTTAGGCAAATCCACGTACCATTTCTTGAGTAGCTACTCTTAAATAATTATGTTAATAACTAAAGCTGACCGAAAATGAACACCAAAACAGTCGCAATAACTGCTGTCTTTGCAGCCCTCGCAGTAGCATTAAACCCCGCTTTTACAAAGATGGCAGTTGCCGCCCCATACGCGCCATTTCTCTTTTATCAAATCTGGGAGATACCGATAGTTGCAGCCTTTTTACTAGGTGGACCCAAAGCAGGCGTTTCAATATCGATAATAAACACCGCAGTCTTGCTGGCGATTTTCCCCGGCGCCAGCCCCACGGGGCCTTTCTATAACCTCGCCGCTTCGCTATCCATGTTGCTCGGCACCTACATAGCTTACAAGCTTATTGCTCGCATACAAAAAACGGAAAATTCCACTTTTCAATATGGAACCAAAATAATAGCATTTTCTACGGTGCTTGGAATCATTTTAAGGGTGGGAATCATGAGCGTAATGAATTATGCCCTCCTCCGTTACCCGCCACCAATCGGCTACTCATATCCTGAAGAAGCCATAATAGCCTCTCTGCCTTTGATAGGATTCTTCAACGCTACTCTGGCGCTTTACACAATTCCCATTGGTTTGCTCATAGCAAAAGTAGTTAGTTCAAACCTGAAACTGCGTAACCAAGGCTAAAACGCTGAAACAAAAATCCTAACTTTAACACTTAAAACGAAAAATCAAACTAGAGACCCAAAGATTCCTTCAATACTTCACCGTTGATTTCTCCAGCTTTAAAGACCCGACCAGTTTTCACATTATTTATAATCAGAACGGCTGGCGCAAACAGGTTTGGGTCTATCTTGTAAAAGTCGCGATCTGCCTCTTTGAAGATTTGCAGGAAAGGCTTGCCATAGTTTTTAGCCGCCTTAGAAGGAGCTTGCTCGAGGATTTTCCTCAGCTCCTCTTCATCGTCATAGTCAACCGTGTAGTACACGGTTCCGCCGTAGAGTATGGCGTCGTTTGTCCTCGCCATCGCCACCTCAAACTCCCTGCACAGCGGAGGAATAGGAGCGTATCCCAGCGCGTAGCGAATCGAGTGGG
>DATDQZ010000076.1:0-3014 GCA_035292005.1 Bathyarchaeia archaeon
TTTAACACTATGTAGAGGATGTTGTTTCCGCGGAGCAGCACGTTTCCGTAGTTGGTGAGCAACTGCTCATCTTTGCATTCGGTTGCTCCTTCGAGGAGTATGTTCATGTGCCCGTCGCATTTTATCATTGTTCCCTTGTACCCGCAACCGTTCTTGAGAACCACTTCAATGCTTCCGTTTAACTGTTTAATGAGGACGTTCAAAGGTTTTTTACTGGGTTCCATCATAGTACCATGTTCCATTAGAGCCGATACATGCATATCCACAACCCAACATATATAAAAGTTTTATGAAAAAGAATGGCAATAAAGTTGTCGGTTGCTTTGGGTTCACGTAAAGCGTGCTTGTTTGATCATGTTCTCTAGTGCTCACTGCACGCGCTGCATCAGGTAGGTAGCCTACGAAAAACTACGCCCATATCCCTCTATGGTTTTCTGCTGGGAACTAGCGCGTGGAAAAATCTATATCCCTCTTTAAATAGGTTCAACTAGTGAAAAGCTAAGCGGCACAAGCGCTTTCTGCAGACTACCCCTCCCTTATATGAAGGAAGCTGGAGTGCCGCTTCGGTTATCCATTCTTCTACGGATGTGCCAATTTTCTAAGCGTAAACCTCTTATTTTGCACAGGGTTTAAATAGATGTCGAAAAAGCTAAGCCATTGCCTAAAAAAAGGGTAATGAAAGAAATGAAAAAGAAACTGATAGGGGCAATTTTAATAGTTATAATAGTAACGGTCTCAATTTTGGCTTATTTATTCTTTCAACCTCAACCTCTAGAGTATCGCACGCTAACAATCAATTCAGATACTACGTGGACGAAAGCAAACAGCCCATACACCCTTACAGAACCCGTGCTTGTAAGCAGCGGGATAACCTTAACAATCGAGCCAAGTGTTACTGTGAATCTTGGCAGCTACTACATGCAAGTGGACGGCACGCTGTTCGCCCAAGGTAGTAGCACCGACAAAATTTACTTCAACAGTAGTTTTAGCGGTCTAGGGAACTACGGAATCACTTTCACGCAATCAAGTATCAGTTGGAATGAGCAGACGGCTACTGGCTGCTTAATTGAGAATGCGGTTTTCAACTTGACCCCGATACACATCGATAATGTGTCTCCCAAGATAAACTTCAATTCTTTCAATGGCAATGGCACTCTTGACTACATCGCCATCGGAGGCGACTACAGCATACACGTCTATGGAGGCTCGCCTATGATTTCGAACAACACACTCACTAACACTGGAATCTCGATTTCAGGCCCTGGAGGCCTACCTACAGTTTTGAACAACACTATTACAAACACTGGATATGATAGCTACGGCTTTGGAATTCTTTGCAAATCAAATGCATTCATTTCCAACAACGTCGTCTCTGGCTGGATGCAATACGGTGGCATCAAGACAGACTCAGGTTACCTCGAAGGTGGCGGTTTTCCAATAATCAAAATGAATCTGATTATCAACAACAACATTGGCATCTACACGGACAACTTCTTCAATGCTTGGGGCGGTAACATCGGCACTTTTCCGACTATACAAAACAACACAATTTCCAAGAATTCTGTGGGACTGGAACTTAGCCACGAGGACCAGACATCTATTCGCTCTAGCCGTCCCCTGCAAAAAATCATAAACAACAATATCCAAGATAACTCCGACTACAACTTTTATTTGAATGATGTAAGCAGCGACATAAACGTCACTTACAATTGGTGGGGAACAACCGATACAAACGCGATAAACCAAACTATCTATGACAATAAGAATGATTCTGACATAGGCACAGTCAATTTCATTCCGTTTCTGACTGCGCCCAACCCTGAAGCACCAACAATTCCCATATCAACATCAACTCCCACGCCCACTCCGACGCAGTCGTCTCCACCAACTCAATCCCCAAGCACATCAACTGCGACTTCACCTTCACAGAATCCAACGGTGTCGCCAGCCACACCTCAAACAGGCTTCAACGGAATAGAAATAGCTATACTAATCGCATTAATCGTTATAGTTGCATTACTAATTGTTATAATCGGGCTTGTGCTTAGGAAAAAGAAGTAAACATGCTCTTGACTTTATTGAGGCTTAAAATTCCAGAAGGTGCTCCACTGATTCTGTTCACGGCTCAACGACTATTACGATTATTCTTCAAATTATAAGAACGGAATGGCGTGGTCGTCAAAGTTTCTTCAATATAGAAAATGCTGCTATCACGAGGAATGCGATTTCAGCCCAGAACAAACTGCTAGTGAGATTTTAGTGGGGCGAGTATGTAAAAGAAAAGGCAGGATTTCAGGCGCTTGCTTTCGCTTTTATTTTAGGAAGAATTTCCCTCTGCATCTGAGCAACGCCAAAAGTTGTAATCCTAAACTTTTCGTCAACAGTCTTCAATACCACGTCGTTTTTCACGAGTTCACCTAGGCGCGTGCTGGTTATTTTTCCGCTTTTTCCAAGCTTCGCCTGCAACTCCTCTTTCGAAAGCGCGTCGCTCTCCAGCAAGCCAAGCTCATGCCCCAAATAACTCGCCAAAAGCCACAGCGACAAAGTCTCGTTATCTGTTAACTTGCTCTTAGGCACCAGTAAGCTTGAGCCTTCCTGCGAAAAGGCGATTAAGCCCTCACAGTCTTTCGCGAGTTTCTGCAGGTCAACGCTGAGCCAAAGCTTATTCGCGATTTCAAATGAAGGAAGAAACTCGTTGAAGAACCTGTTCAGCAAAAGCCATGTTTCTTCCATGGGGGCAGAAAACGATTTTTCCACATCTTTATACTTTACGTGGACTGCGACTTTTTCAGGTTTTTCTGTCAACTCATTTTTCCTCTGAGTTTCGCTACGACTTCGTCTTCGATCCATTTTTCGCCTTGGATCGTCAGCTTAAACTCTGGCTTGTTCGGGTCAGGCTTGAACACTTGCCCTCGCTTAGTCATCTCGTTCAATCGCGCGGGAACCATGCTTTTTATTCCACTGAACTCCAAAAGCTTTGTCACTTGCGCAGCCGTGTTCTTTCTGTCCTCCGA
>DATDQZ010000077.1:0-6927 GCA_035292005.1 Bathyarchaeia archaeon
AGCGCTTTTCTGAGTTCTTCTGCCTTGTCGGTTCTTTCCCACGTGAAGTCTGGGTCATCCCTTCCAAAATGTCCAAACACAGCCGTTTTTCTGTATATCGGTCTGAGAAGACATAGGTAATCTATGATTGCTTTAGGTCTCAAGTCAAAGTTTTTCTGCACCAACGCGAGAATTTCCTCATCGGGCAACTTCCCCGTGCCATGTGTGTTCACGAACACGGAAATTGGCTGCGCTATACCAATGGCATACGCTATTTGAATTTCGCATTCATCCGCCAAACCCGCTGCGACAATGTTTTTGGCAATGTACCTTGCCATGTAACAGCCCGACCTGTCAACTTTTGATGGATCTTTTCCCGAAAAGCACCCTCCGCCATGGCTTCCAACGCCTCCGTACGTGTCAACGATGATTTTTCGTCCCGTCAAACCTGAATCCGCCAAAGTTCCTCCAATCACGAACCTTCCAGTCCCGTTAACGATGTACTTTGTTTCAGCATCCAACATGCCAGAAGGAATGACCTTCCTTATTACTTCATTAATTACGTCTTCTCTGATCCTTTCCAATTTAACACTATCAGTGTGCTGAGCAGCAATCACGACAGCGGTCACTCTTTTTGGTTTCCCATCGAAATATTCCACTGTGATCTGAGACTTACAATCTGGCCTCAAATACGGCAGTATTCTCTTTTTCCTGCACTCAGACAGCCTCTTAACAAGTTTATGTGCAAGCATTATCGGCAGAGGCATCAGTTCCTTCGTCTCAGTTGTGGCGTAGCCAAACATCATTCCTTGGTCTCCAGCGCCCTGTTCATGTGCTGCGGTTTCATTCACTCCTCTTGCAATATCTGGGGATTGCTCCTCCAAGGAAACGAGAATGCCGCAAGTTTCCCAGTCCAGCCCATCCTTGGCATTATCAAATCCGATCTCCTTCAGTGTTTTCCTAACAATTTTAGGTATTGACACGTAGCAAGAGGTTGTGATTTGACCAGTGACTATTACATTTCCCTGCATTACTAAGGTTTCACAGTCAACTCTTGCTTTGGGGTCTTTGCATAAGATAGCGTCCAAAACGCTGTCAGATATTTGGTCTGCGACTTTGTCTGGATGCCCCTCTCCCACAGATTCTGAAGTAAACAAGCATTTTCCATTTCTTCTCATAAAGACCCTTCGAATAAACTTGCAGTAAGGGTTTTAATACTTTACATTTTTCTTAAAAGGCTTTCTCCACAATTAGAACACTCAAGTGTCATCCGAAAGTTTATCACCACAGTATGAGCATATACAAAGCTTTGAAAATCCACAGAAGGATAACAGCATGAAAAAGATTATACAAACCGAAAACGCACCTAAACCTGTAGGACCGTACAGTCAAGCAATACAAGTTGGCAAGTTCCTGTTTGTCTCAGGTCAAGCGGCGATAGACCCTAAAGAGGGCAGAATAGTTGCCAATGGCATCAGGGAGCAAACCGTCAGAGCCATGGAGAACATCAAGGCGATACTGCAGGCTGCAGGATACAACTTCAGCCACATTGTCCAGTCCACGGTGTATCTTTCGTCAATGAAACTTTTCAGCGAATTCAACAGCGAATACGCAAAATATTTCGACAGGGAACTTCCAGCCCGCGCTACGGTGGGAATAGAACTGATGCTAGGCGCCCTCGTGGAAATCGCGGTTGTCGCCTACAAAGAATGAAATCACGCAGGCTAAAAAATGCTTAAATGCGTGAAGGCTAACCCTTAAGCGTGGTGGAATGGCGCATGGCTGAGTCGACTGAGAAACTGCCCATATCTGAATTCTACAAAGTGATTGATTACGTTACGATTTTTAAAAGCAAAAAATGGTGGGAAGCTATAGTGGTATTTGAGAAGGCTGGTGGAAGACGCGCAATAGGGGTTTACCTTTGGGTGAACAGGAACGACACTTGGAAGCGGAAAAGCAAGTTCAGCGTGAGGAACCTTGATGAATGGAACAAAGTTAAAAATGCTGTAGAGCAGCTTGCGCCGAAACTCGCTTCACAATAACACTGTCAGCGCTTCTTCTCTGTCATAAATTATAATAATTAGCCATTTCAAAATAGAACCGTGGCAAATCATGACTTCCGCATTTAAACAGTTTATCGAAAGTATCGCAGGCGAAAAAGCACCTGGACCAGCTACGACATTTTCTGTATCTCACATATTCTATGCTCTAGAACTCATGGCTGAGAGACCTATCGGACGCAACAAGTTGGCTGAGAAATTAAGTGTTGGAGAAGGCGCTATCCGCACAATAACAAACCATTTGAAAGATGCTGACCTCATCGTAACCTCAAAAACAGGGTGCACCCTCACAGCTAAAGGTTTAAGCATTTGGAAAAAATTCGAAAAATTTTTCCCAACGAGAGTTGAAATTGGAAAAACAGAGTTAACAACGGCAGAACACAATTACGCCTTCTTAGTCAAAAACAGCGGGCACAAAGTCAAGTCAGGCATAGAGCAACGAGACGCAGCCATCGTGGCAGGCGCGCAGCGTGCTGTCGTCATAGTATCCAAAGGCGGACACTTGATTATCGAATCAGTAAGCAATAGCATAGAAAAAGAATTTCCAAAAGCGGCAAATCAAATTCTCAAAGTCATCCAGCCAGAAGATAATGATGTGATAATAATTGCTGGCGCTGACATTCTGCAAAAAGCCAAGCATGCTGCGTTCGCGGCAAGCTGGGCTCTTCTTGACGGCGACAAGGAAAAATGAGCCTGTGGCTAGTATGTGTATTTTTCTCCGCCTGTTAGAATTCGCTCCAGAGTGGTGTTAAAGTTTATCAATCCTTCGTTTGTTTTGGCTGAAACAGGAATCAACAGGAATTTTAAGCCAAGCTGACTAATCGCGTGCATTATGTTTCTGCTGAAAAGGCGTTTTGTGCCTTCTAGTTGTTGTTCAATTGAGTTTTCTAAGGCGTTCGGGTTGGCTGACCAGTCCGTAATTCTCTCAACTTCCTTTCTCGGAAGCAAATCGCATTTTGAAAGCAGATGCACCTGAGGCTGGAAAAACCGATTGTAAACTGCGGCTGAGAGAAACATGTTGGAAACATAATTGAGCGGATTAACTGAAAAAACCGCGTCAAACAAGTAAACCATGGCTTTAGGTTCTCTTGTAAGCTCGTTCACTATGTAAGGACCACTTGCTCTAAACGCGAACAACTCCATCTGTCCTGGAGTATCCACTAAAACGATGTCGGCGTCCGCGTCTTCGATGTCTTTTGAAATGTTTTCAATTTCGTCCGCTATAAGGTCAGCAGCCATTATTAAGGCGCCGTTAGGTCCTAAACCGTATTTCTCCATTAGATTTCCGACATCCACGTAATTTCGGATATCCACATCTGGCGAATACGGAAGCTTTAGCGTGCCTGGGTCCAGGTTTACTACGGCTACATCTTGCTTTGACATCTTTAGCCATTCACTGAAGGCTGCTGTGAACAGGGACTTGCCAGAACCCGCAGTTCCTATAATAAACGCAATAGGCATTGTTTTGTTTGCTCCTTTTGTTGTAAGCGGTTTCTGTTGGTTTGAGCGTAATAACTCTTTTGTTATTGATATGCTGCGTACGCATTATGCGTGTGAAAGTTTATGTGCTCTCGGTGACTATACCCCCATTATATATAAGGGGGCTATAGTTCCACAGAGCGCATCAGAAAAGCGCTTACCTGATTTCGTAGCTTCTCTTGCCATCCTTGCCAATTTTGGGTATGACCATGGTGAACTGCGCACCTTGGCATTGCTTGCCTGTTTCCCGTATCGCCCAACCATAGGCTTCGCAAATCCGCTCTATCAGGTAAAGCCCGTAGCCTGTGCCTTTCAGATCTGAGAAAAGCAAAACCGCTGATAGAATTAAACTCTGAAGACGCGACCGTGGAGCGCGCAGAAGAGGAGCAAGCTTTTTAGAAAGAAGAAAGTGTTATACCTCGATCTCAGTCGGGAAAGGCTGGGGTCGTGATCTATGCCTGTGGGGTCGTCGTCTAGCTTGGATTAGGATACCAGCCTGGGGCGTTGGCGATCCTGGGTTCAAATCCCAGCGGCCCCACCAACCATAATTCAGCCGTATTTGGCTAAAATAAGCTTAATTTGAAGTTTTCAGGCTCGTTGGGGTGCTGTTGCAGACAAAGACTTACTTGTTTTGGAGCAAGAATTAGCGAGAATAATCCATACCCGATAGCAGCAACAACCACTAAACCTTTTTCTATTTTCGAGGCTGGCGAAAATGCTAATATTCCTATTAAATGCACAATCAGTTTAGCGCGCTCAAAAAAGTGGTATTGTTTGATATTACTCCTTTTTCTCTGATTTGGGAATGCCTATCCATCTTGGAGTCCTATCCATGTATTCTCGATAGGCGTTCCCATAATGCCCAAGACACTGGGCTTCCTCCATCTTTATGAAGTATACTGCTCCAACTCCAACTATGATGGGAAACAACAAGAAAACCCATGAAGCCGAAGCTATGCTCACGCCTAGAAGAAGTAGAACTTCTGTTACATAGATAGGGTGCCTTGAAAAACGATAGATTCCCTTGGTTACTATTTCACCCGCTGGGGTGTTAACCCAGCTCACCACAGTCATCACACTCCCAACTAACCCGATTAGGATGATTGGGAGACCTGCGTAGAACCATATCGTACCTAATTTCAAGGGTAGGAAAACAGAGTATATCACGGCTGCAAAATAAGTAAACTTGGAAACAAGGCAAAATGACAGATTAGTCTTGGACATGGGCATGTTTGGTGATGGTGCACGTTTTTCCATGAACCAGCGAAGAGAGAAAAGCGTGAGCAATAGAGAAGGAAGCATAAAAATCCAAGCATTCCATAAGCCTAACTCAAACGCTGGAATGAGAGACACAATTTCCCTCTTTACAGTTACCACTATTAACTATCTAACACTTTGGCATAAGTCATCTAGAATGAAGCTAGCGTTCCTACACAAATCACGAGAACTTATTTCATTTTTTGTCATGACTACGTAGACTATTATGGCATTAGTGGACTTGAGAAAAAGGATAAAAAAACTGAGAATGAATCAATGGCACAAGTGATTTAAGCAAAGAACAAGAAAACAGCATTTGTATATTTTAGTTGGGGGAGGTGAGTAAATGGCACAAATTTCTGACGAAGAATATGAAGCGGAAAAGAAAAGAGTTACACGTTATCATGGTATTCTTGAAATACCGGTCCTCATTTTCTTTTTTATTGGTATTATTACCGCAGCATTAAACGTGACAATCAGTGGATTTACGCCTATCGTGTGGTTTTTGTTATCTTTTTGGGCTGTCCTTATCATAATCTGTATGAATATAACAATGATACGAACCGCTTTGGAATGCAAGAATTAGATTTACGAACAAATAAGGCTTCAGAAAACCTAGAACTATCTACCACACTATTTTACATCTTATCACTGTTGCTAAGTCAGTAGAAAAAAGTGAGATATCCCGAATTAGACTGAGGACTTCGGGCGCGCGCGAAGTTGGGTGTTGGTACATTGCTTACTGGGTTCTCAAATCCTGTGTATGTCAAAAACTGTCGCGTAGAATGTCGAGTAGGCTACATTTAAGCGCGCCTTGTTATGCTTTAGATACCACGGCCCAGTCCTTACCCCTTCGCTCAACCTTGAATCCTTCAAGCACCTTCTCCCAGTCAGCTTCACCTATATTGCTGCTCCACAGACCCAAGACAGCGCCTAAGGAGGTGCTAAGGTACGCTTGCCCAGCAGGCTTCAGGACACGTTTGATCTCGCTTACTGCTGACTCACGATATCTTGGGGCCATGGAACACAACATGTCACAAGCGAGGACGAAGTCAACCGACCCGTCTTCTATGAAACTCAGGTCGGAAGCAGATATTGCGTGCGCTTCGATGTTGTGATAACCATGCTTATTGGCTTTTTTTTCTAAAGCTCGAATAGCCTTCTCATCAGAATCAACTGCATAGATCTTTCCTTCAGGACCAACGCATTCAGCTAAAGGAAGCGTGTAGTAGCCTGGACCGCAACCAAGGTCAGCAACCACTTGCCCCTTTGTAACATAGGAGGAATATTTGTTCGGATTATCAGCGAGTCTTCTAAAGAAGTTATCAAGTCCCCAGACAGGGAAGTGCTTATCCTGTTTCTCTTTGTTAGTAGCCACTTCACCTACCTACCTATATTTTGATTTGCTTATTTTCCTCTAAATGCTTTTGGATCATTTTGGCATCCCCCGCACCCCTTATTATTGATAATCTGACTAGAATGTGAATGTTTCAAAAAAAGTGGATCGCGGGAGATGTCGCCATTGAGGGCTGGGAGCAAATCCCAGCGGCCCCACCAAGTCAATATTTTGCGAAATAAAGCCAGATGCAGCGAGTTTTCTGCTGGAACGTGCTGGCACAGCCAGTTTTGCCGCGCGCTGTGACCTGCTAAAACCGCTCCAGTTTTGGCCTATTGTAGATTTCAACTACATAGTTGTCCGGGTCGCAGAATGACACAGCATAGTATCCTGGCTCAAATTGAGGATGCTCTTCACATGGGAATAGGGCTTTGAACCCGTTCTTCTTCATCTCTCTCTCGATAGCGTCAACAGTTTCCTTGTCCCGAACAAGGATCGCCAAATGATCTGCCACAACGAACTCCTCTCCGGTTGGGGCTTCACGCTTAACCCTTGGTTCCTGTGACTCGCCTACCCAGACCTGAAAATTCTGATTAGAAAATCCTACTCCATCTTCAGCTTCCATTATGACCTCAAAACCAAGCCCGCTAAGCAAGGCCCTGTAAAACTTCTTCGATTTGCTCAGGTTTGAGACCTCGATTCCAACATGACCAACAATCGTCTGGGTCTGTTTCTCTGAAACCATACTATCATGCCACGGCAACGACTATAAGCCTTTTTCACTTAAATACTTTCATTGTAATGAACCAGCTTCCC
>DATDQZ010000078.1:0-5149 GCA_035292005.1 Bathyarchaeia archaeon
AAAGCGTAAAGTTCACTGAGGAACACCTTGCCTACCTCCGAACGCAGGGATTTGACAGCAAATTCCTCGATTACCTCAGAAACTTCAAGTTCACAGGCGATGTGTGGGCGGTTCCCGAAGGCACCTTAGCCTTTCCATGCGAACCCCTGATTAGAGTAACCGCGCCGATAATAGAGGCTCAACTGGTTGAAACTTTTCTGCTTAACACTGTCAACTTACAGACCACAATCGCCACAAAAGCCTCGCGCGTCGTGAACGCAGCTAAGGGCAAAGCCATAATCGAGTTCGGCTTAAGAAGAGAACACGGCATCGACGCGGGAATGAAAGTAGCCCGCTGCAGCTACATAGCGGGATGCCAAGGCACTTCTAACGTTTTGGCGGGACTAAAGTATGGGATTCCAGTCTTTGGAACTATGGCGCATTCCTTTGTCATGTCGTTCGAGAAGGAGATAGATGCTTTCCGTGCTTTTGCTAAGACTTTCCCAAACAAGTCAACACTTTTGATCGATACTTACGATGACATCGCAGGCGCAGAGAAAGCCGCGGTAGTTGCTAAAGAACTTGAAAAGACAGGGGGCAAGCTCGGCGGAGTGCGGCTGGACAGCGGCGACTTGGCGGAGATAAGCAAAAAGGTCCGAGCGTTATTGGATGAGAAGAGTTTGCGGTACGTCAGCATTTTCGCAAGCGGCGACTTGGACGAATACCGAATAGCCGAGTTGCTGAGTAAAGGCGCGGAAATTGACGCGTTCGGCGTTGGAACCCGAATGGGTACTTCAGCGGACAGACCTTACGTGGATGTGATCTACAAACTGTGCGAAACGATGAGCGAAAGGGGCAAATTTTCGCCCATAATGAAGTTAAGCGAAGGCAAAGCCACGTTGCCTGGACGAAAACAAGTCTTCAGATTCAAAGATGAGAAGGGCAATTTTGCAAAAGACGTGATCGCGTTAGCAGACGAGAAAATGGAGGGTGAACCGTTGCTCGTCAAAGTTATGGAAAATGGCAAAATAACATGTGATCTTCCATCCTTAGGCGAGATTCGAGCAACAGCTTCAGAAAACCTGTCAAAGCTTCCTGATGAATACAAAAAGTTGACTGATGCGCCGACATACCTTGTGGAATTAAGCCAAGCCCTCGAAAATTTGATAAAAAAGCTGAAAAGAAAGCTAACGAAAACTGAGATTCTGAATTCCCCTTAGAGACTCTTAAAGCGGCAAAAAATGGCAAGCGCCTGTTTTGGGCAAATCTAAAAAGCCTCATTATTACACTATGCCACTGGTGATTGTTTGCCTAGAACCCTCGGTTTCTACTTTGGTTCAGTAATATTCTTTATTGGTGTGCTGCTGATGGCGCTTGGAGCCTCAAAGGTGATTGCTGGAACCTTGGACCTAATGGCGTTTGTGGAATTAGTTAGTGGCGTTGTCCTTATCATAATTGGCTCCCGTGCGGTTCGTTCAGCCCAGCGATGACTTTTCCGCAGGAAGCAACGACATGCCGAAAATGGCAAAATTGGCAAACACTTAAAAGCCTTTTTGGAAAAGGATAATTGCTATAAAGAAGGGAAAAATGTCATGCAAAATCGCCCAGCCATAGTTGCTGTTGGCAGAACCAAGTTCGGAGAGCATTATGGAAAGGAGCCAGAAAAGCTTATCGAAGAAGCTTGGCTCGCCGCCTCAAGAGAATGCGACATAGAACGCAGAGACTTGGAAGCGTGCTATCTCTCAGACTGCTTCCTGCCAATCACGAACAAGCTAGGGTTAGAGGAAGGTTTCCTCTCAGAACTCACAGAACTTCACGTTCCCATGGAAGTTACACGTTCCGTCAGCGCCGCTCTGCTAACGGCGTGCCACGCCATACAAGCGGGCGCATACAACACGGTTCTAGTAGGCGGCATAGAAAAAATGACGGACCGCTGGGGCAAAATCCGCGATGATTTAATGCTTCTCGAAGACCCATGGAGCTACTACGCTGGCGGCACGCCAGAAGTAAATCATGAGCTGATGCTTCGGGCATACGTGCAGAAGTATGGCGTAACAGGCGAAAACCTTGAAAAACTGAACATTGCTCTGGCGCAGGTCGCCGTGAAAAACCATGCCAACGCAACGAAAAACGAGTACGCGCAGTTCCAGAGAAAAATAACTGTTGACCAAGTCCTGAACGCGAGGAAAGCAGCGCGGAAACCATTAGGATTTTACGATTTTGCGCCAATATCCGATGGGGCATCAGCGTTAATCCTCACAAGCGAAGCACTTGCCAAAAAGATGACTGCCAGCCCTGTTTACGTTTTAGGCTGCTCCTCAGCAACGGACTACCTTGACTTTCCAGCAAGAGAGGATTTGACACACTTTGTTGCGGTCAAAATCGCCATGGAAAACGCCTTGAAAATGGCTGGGATAAACCTGTGGGACATTCAAGTTGTCGAGCTATACGACCAGTCTACGGTGTTGGAGATGGTGTCCCTTGAAGACATGGGCTTCTGCGAACAAGGAACAGCTTGGAAAAGCATACATGAAAGCTGCCAAGACTACAAAGGCTATTATGAGATAAACGGCAAGAAACTTTTCACCAACATGAACGGTGGGTTGAAGGCGGATGGAAATCCCCTAGGGGCTACTGGAGGCGCGCAGATATTCGAAATTTTTAAGCAGTTACGAGGCGAAGCGGGTGAAAGGCAAGTTAAAACCGATAAGACACCAATGCACGGCTGCTCACTCGAGCTTGAAGGCTTCGGCACTAAGGGGTATGTCTGCATTTTAGGGAGAGAATCAAGATGAGTAGTGAACCTATAGAGCGAAGGGTCTCTTACCTTGGCGACAGGCTGAAAGCGAGCCGCTGTCAAATCTGCGGGAAAGAGTATTTCGAGATTAGAGACTACTGCGGAAACTGCGGAAGAAAAAGCTTCGGAAAAATGGACAGCATAGACCTCTTCTACGAGAAAGGCAAACTCGAACTATGTACGTTAGTCACTGAACCGACGAACAAGTTCACAAAATTAGGAAGCTACGTTTACGGTATAGTTTCCTTTCACGATGGGAAAATCCGTGTTCCAGGAAGACTCACCGACCACATAGTAAAAGATGGAGAAGTTATTGATTTTTCAGCCCTTGAGGGGCGAGAAGTTATTCCGAGATTCCGAAGACGATATTCGGTTGATAAGAGCGATGTCATTCCCACGATTTCTTTAGCGTTCACTTTAGCCGATGAATATTATCCCCATCAAGAATATGCTGTTGCCCAGCCTGACAAAGAGTACGATGTGCCTGGCATCGTGGGCTACGGTGTTTACACTTCACGGTTTAGGATAAAGGAAGAGGGTCTCGAGCGTGCTGTTCCTTTCATTGACGAAGACGCTGTAACTGCAGCGGTTGAAGCTGGGAAGCTGGCGTTAATACACTCTGGAGTGGACAGCGCCCTAGTCGGTAAAATCTATGTGGGTTCAGAATCCAATCCGTACGCCGTTAAGCCCATAGCGGCAAAGGTTGCGCAGGTTCTGAAACTAGGCGAAGAAGATGAAGATATCCAAGGAGTAGATGCGATAGACACAGAGTTTGCGTGTAAAGCCGCCTCAAGCATGTTTAAGGATGCGGTTTCTCTTGTCAACTATCCGAAATCAGGCATAAAATACGCCATGGTTATTGGCGCGGATAATTCTCAAGCAGCGCCCAGAGGCTGCCCCGGCGGCGAGCTAGACCTCTTCGTAGGGTTTGGCGGTTCTGCCTTCATCTTTGGCAAAAACGATGTTATTGCTGAAATTGAAGGATGGTACTCGTGCACTTCTGATACGCCTGACTTTTGGCGCAGAGATGGCGAACTGTTTCCAATGCATGGCGGAAGATTCACAGGCGACCCAGCGTACTTTAAGCACATCCGAAAGGCAGCTACAAGGCTTATGGAGAGGCTTAACTTGCGAGCAGGCGACATTAACTATTTTGTTACTCATCAGCCTAATCCGCAGTTTCCAGTAAGAGTCGCCAAGGAGCTTGGCTTCAAGGATGAGCAGTACGCGGTTTCGCTTCAAGTCAACAAGTTCGGCAACACCTATTCTGGAAGTTCGCCTATAGGCTTAGCCGCAGTGCTGGACGTCGCCAAGCCTGAAGAGCGCATTTTGATCACAAGTTACGGCTCGGGCGCAGGAAGCGATGCTTATCTGCTCAGAACAACAAGCCAAATAATCGGCAAGAGGCCGCGTCAGAAGATTACTGTTAAATATCAAGCTGAAAACCCGTTTGTGGAATACGTTGATTACCCCACTTATAGGCGGCTTAAGCTGGGAATGTAACGAACATTTAATAAACTGGAAAGTTGATGTGATAAAAGGAGCCTAACCAAATTGGTTGCTAATGACATCCTAAAAGTCTTGTACGCGCCTCATAAAGTGTTCAAAGAAATAATACAAAATCCCCGATACTTGGGACCTTTCATTTTGTTGATCATTTTTGTAGTAGCGCAAATAGGCGCCGCTTACATAGTTGCTTCCAAGTCTTTTGTTGAACAAACCATGCCAGTAAGTGACCAAGGCGACGCGTGGACGCAGAACGCCGCATTGTGGCGAGCAGATGCGACTGTTAGCAATAATACCGCTGATTACATAAACAGCACTTACTACGGAAGCACCAGCATCGAGTTTGTCGCCTCCAATGCTAGTAGCGTTTGGATGGAACTCAATAACTTGGACGGGTCAGTGGATTGCGGCGTCGACGGCTTCAAGAACGTTTCTCTCAGAATAAAGATAGTGACTCCTGACGTCAAACCTGAAAACGTGTCTCTATACTTGTACTCATTAAGCGCCTCCAACTTTTATTATGATTTAACCAACGCATTCTCAGATAGCACAGTGAACGTTTGGAACAACATAACTCTTCCAGTCGGCTCGGGAGACTGGTCGAACAGCAGCGCTGATGCCAAATGGGAAAACATCACTGGCTTGAAAATGGAGTTCACATGGTCCAGCAACTCAAGCATAGATTTGCGAATCGATGGTCTCTTTTTCAGAGGTGTCTTCAAAGATCCGCTTGAACTCTATGGCATTTCATACTTTGCCTCCTCGGCGTTGAGCGCTGTCACGCCGTTTCTTTTTCAATGGCTCCTGTTAACAGGACTCATGTACGTGATAATCAAGGGGTTAAAAGGCAACGTCGTCTGGAAACCA
>DATDQZ010000079.1:0-8230 GCA_035292005.1 Bathyarchaeia archaeon
GTACACTCGTTCAAACGCGCCTGAACGCGTAAGCATGTAGCTGGGTTTTCTCGGAAGTGTATGGAGAACTCTTTCGAAAACTTCGCTGAATATTGCTGCAATCTTTTCTGTTGAAACGGTATGGTCGAAGCCTATTTCGAAGGTGTAACAGTAAAGACTAAAGTTTCTTCTGCTTTCATGAGTGAAGTTTGTTATGTCTCTGTCTAGAATCTGAAGGTTGCTTACCGAAACCATGTTGTTGCCGATGGTGAGCACTTTCGTGTAGTTGATGGTGATTTCTTGCACGATGCCTTCTACGGTTCCGATGCGCACGTAATCGCCAACCTTGAAGGGATGGGCAGTGAGGAGAAAGAGGCCAGCGATGAAGTTTCCGATGGTTTTGGTGGAAGCGAAACCCAATGCTGCGCCACCGATAGCCGAGATGGACAGTATCCATTCAGGCTGTAATCCGCCTACGCGGCTTATGGCAAGAACAGTGACTATTAGGATCAGGATTCTGAAGGTAAGCACCAGGTTGTTGGCGGTGCTGCGTTTCAGTTTAACCCGTTTGGCGAAGTGTGATAGGTATCTGGTGAAGAGTCTTTCAAGGGCTATAGCTGCGGCTACTATGATTATTATCCAGAGGATGGTGGAGAGGTCGACGCCGAACAAATTCCCGTCAGCCATAACTAAGCGTCCGTTTATCTGCCATTTGCGCTAACCCATCTATAACTTTTTCGCGTGTTAATCCATTGGAAAAATGGAATAGAAATTTAATTCACCACTAATCAACAACATAGTGATTTGAGTGTCTTACAATTAAACGGGGGAAAATATAGAGAAAGAGCTAAAACACAAAAGAATTTCCCCAGCGCAGCTGCTCACTTGTCTTATTAGGCAGATTTGAACGTTCTTCATCGTTAGCATGGTACGAAACTAATTTTTCCCCATTCATAGCCGATGGAAACGTGCATATCGTTTACCCCTAGTTTTGCCACAGAGCGGCGAAACTCGGATATCGCTTGTCCTTCAAAACCTCTTTCGCAAGTCATTACCACGACTATTTGATGATCTCCATATGTTTTCCAAAGAAACAACACAGGTCGTTGTTCGATTGCCTTCATCACCATGTCAACGTCTCCACTGCTGACATCCAGTCCTATTAAAATTGCTGAAAGTCCCAGTTTTGAGAAGTTTGGGATGGCCATGATCCTTCTGCTTATGACCTGTATTCTCTCAAGCCTGCTTATTCTCCTGTAAACAGTGTTTCTTGTGACACTGCAGGTGCGAGCTAGTTCATCATAAGAATGTATGCCAGTACAGAGCTCGTGCAAGATTCTCTTATCTAACTCATCCACAACATTCTGCATAAAGGTCACTGATTATATTTTATCATTTTCTAATTAAAAACTATTCTTTTTGTCACATGGCATAAGTATAATGACTAGCGCGTATAGTTTTTTATACGGTAAAGGAACGCGCGCGGTATTAGAGATGAATTGCATAACCATTGACGCTCTATCAAGAAAGACAATCAAGAACTTCCTAGATATTTTGATTCTGAAATATCTGAAAAGACAACCCCTTGCCAATGGCTATGACATCATCAAGCAAATGTACAAGGACTTTGGTATTCTTATAAGTCCTGGGACCATATACAGTGCTGTTTATTCACTGGAGAGGCAAGCCCTCATAAAGGGAAATAGCGATAAATCGGGCAGAACTTACAGCTTGACACGTCAAGGCGCAGAAATGCTAAACCACACGTACAAAACCAAAGAACAAATCCAATTCTTAATCTCCAAAATCTTCTCAGAAACCCAAAACTAGTGTAGCAAAGTGAGTACACGCAGCCATGTGTAAGAGTTGCTCTTCTCCAAAAAATCGCAAAGTTTATGTGAAGTCTTTGCCGATGATCCCTAGCGGGTAACCATTTAAGCTATCTCAACCGCGGTGAAACGCGCATTTCAATTTGATAGGCATCATGGAGCGTACTTATTTCGCGCCGCTATCTCTCCTGCAATTTATCTGCTTTTTATTTTATGCAAAAGCATATTTAGATTGAAAAGCAAGATATGGATATTGGCTGATAAGAAACTGCTCAATATTAAGTGGGGAGCAGCTTTCGACTTGCCATCGGCAAAGTATGAACTATTAAAAGCAGATTAATTTAGAATAGGAGCATGTTAGTTTGGTGAAGGTTCTGTTTGTCGAACCGCCAAAAGATTACTGGTTTGTTATGGGTGAATACCTTCCGCCTCCGTATGGGATTCTTCAGCTTGCGGCTTATCTTGAAAGCAAAATGGAAAAAGTGGAGATTGAAGTTTTAGACTGTCAAGCAATGTCTTTAGACTGGAAAGGGTTAGAAAAACGAATGGAATCCTTCAATCCTGATATCGTGGCCTCAAGCGGGTTCGCCACATGCAACGTCTACGTGGGAGCTCGAACTTTGGAGACAGCCAAGAAACTGAAACCTGACGCATTAACCATTACTGGAGGGCAACACTTTACAGCGACGGCTCAGGAAAGCCTTGAGGCGTACCCCGAAATTGACGTGATTGTTCGAGGAGAAGGCGAAGAGACACTGGTAGAGCTAGTTAAGGCAGTGCAAGAGAAATCAGATTTTTCAAGGATAAAAGGCATCTCTTTTAGACATCGCCAGAAGATTCGGCACAATCCTCCGCGTCCACTAATTGAAAACTTGAACCAACTGCCCTTTCCAGGGTACCATTTCGTCAAGGATTATGCAAGCCGATACCATTTCACAATGATGGCAGGCTCCAAAGCGAAATATGGCATGGTCGAAGCTTCTAGAGGCTGCCCGCATCATTGCACATTCTGCTCTCAATGGAAACATTGGCAGGGCACCTGGAGGCATAAGTCCGTAAAGCGAGTCGCCGACGAGATGGAATTCCTTTACAGCAACTGTGAAAGCAGGCTTCTGTGGTTGACTGATGACAATTTCGGCTTGGATCAACGCATGGAAAACCTATGCGACGAACTAATCAAACGTGGATTCTCAGATGACATAACGTGTTTTATGCAGGCTCGATGCGATGATGCGGTAAGAAATCCGCGTGTTTTGGCAAAGATGAATAAAGCAGGAATAAACTGGTTGCTCCTCGGAGTGGAGAGCCACAGCAAAAACAGCCTTGACCGCTTCCACAAAGGCACAAAACCCGAAGACGCTGTCAACGCTGTGAAACTGCTGAAACAGAACGGAATATTCTCTCAAGCAACATGCATAATCGGAGAGCGCGCCGACTCACACGAATCCATAGAAGACCTAAGACGATTTGTTAACAATATCAATCCAGACTTAGCCATTTTCATGATTTTGACGCCATTTCCAGGAACTGACCTCTACGAAGAAGCGAAAATTAATGGTTGGATCGAGGATTGGAACTGGGCTGACTACGACATGGTGCACGCTATCATGCCAACCCAGACTCTGACGAGGGAGCAAGTGCAAAACGAACTTCATGAGTGTTATCGAGGATTTTTCGGTTCTTGGAGCAGAAGAATAGAAGGCGTTTTCTCAAAAAACAGCGTGAAAAGGAGAGTCTATCGGTATATGGCTCGTCAAAACGTCTTGAGGCAGCTGAAAAGCTTGGCGTGAGCGGACAAACTCATGTGCGCAGTCAACGGCAGACCTCACAACCTGACCTTGCTTTTTCTAGTCTCTATGTCAATCTTCGGACTGCTCCTGTCCATCGTGTTTGCCGTTTATCCTCCTAAACTCGAAGACAATTTTGCGTTTCGGAACATAATGGTGGGTTCAGTATTTGCCGCTGTATGCGTCCTAGGCATCTTCGCTGTTCTTTACCCCAATCCATGCTCAAGAATCCTCAATTTTGGGAAACGATATGAATATGCGTCTAGTTCTCGCAGAGGGCACGAGTCAGCTTTGCGTGGGCACCATCCTACCTGTGAAGGCTATTCTACACACGTTCTCTGTATCGGAGACAAGCGATTCTGTGCTACATGCTCAGGACTCTCAGTTGGTGCAATTGTTGTTCTCGTTGGCATTGGAGTGTATTTCTTTGGAAACTTGCGGATTGGAGAAAACCCGTTTATACTGGTTTCAGCGGGTGCGGTTGGGCTTGTTTTGGGCTTGCTCTATCCGTCTGTTACACCGAGTCTTGGTAACGGTTTCACTCGTTTTTTTGCGGGCATACTCTTTGCTGTGGGCTCCTTTCTAATTCTTGTCGGCATGGAAGAGGCAGCTGCAAACACTTCGATTGATCTTTTCTTTGTAGTTCTCAGCGTGTTATGGATTTTAACGCGGATGTCTGTCTCTCAGTGGGAACACCAGCGAATCTGTTCCCACTGCTCATCTGTGTCTTGTACCATAAAAAAAGAAAAGATGCGTTAAGGGTTTGTTCTTTGGCGGGTCATTCTGTATACTGCGCCGGCGATCATTAGGATGCCAACTATGATTATGATTACGACCCAAAAGTCAAGTGTTTCAGGGATCCAGCCTGCTTGTTGAGCCAGCATGGAAATTCCCCAGAGCAGTACTATCAAGCCGATTGCTATTCCCACGATTGCGCCGCCGTGGGGAAGCCCAAAGCACTCTGCTTCGGCTCTTCTGCGTTCATACCGACGCGAAGTAGGGGTCCCTGTTTGCAGATTGGCTCCGCATTTGGCGCAAAACTCCGCTGTGTCCTCATTCTGAGTTCCACATTTTGGACAATACACCATTATGAAGTCTCCGTTTGGGATTCTATGACGTTTGGTTAATAAGGTTTTTGTCAAACAAAACACCCGACCCGCAAACGCTGAAACGCAGCTTCAACCGCAGTTTCAGTCTTTATATAAGGGGGCTATAGACTGTGAGAGCGCACCAGTTTCAGCTGAAGGGAAGTTTTTATTAACGAGTAAAGCTTACTTTCGAACCGTCAGAACCAAAGGATGATTTGCAATGGCACTACAAAAAGGAGATTTCATACTAATTGATTACACGGCTAAAGTGAAAGAAACAAACGAAGTTTTCGACACCACAAACGAGGAAACCGCCAAGAAGGAGCACCTTCACGAGGAAGGCGAAGTCTACGAGCCAAAACTCGTGGTAATCGGCGAAGGCTGGATGCTCAAGGGCAAGATATTAAAAACAGTAGACGAAAGATTCACCACCATGGAACTCGCCAAAGCCGCCACCATCGAAATCCCATCCGACCAAGCCTTCGGACCACGCGACCCAGAAAAACTCAAACGCGTCCCACTGAAACAGCTCTTAGCCAGAGATGTGCACAACCCTACCATCGGAATGAGCATAGAATATGGTGGAAAAGCAGCAACCATCCGCTCAATCGGCGCAGGAAGAGTACTTCTCGACTTCAACGAGCAACTGGCAGGAAGAACACTTGTTTACGACATAACAGTCAACAAAAAACTCGAAACAAATGAAGAGAAAATCACTGCGCTTATCCACCGCCGAATCCCAATGGCTGACCCTACCAATTTTAAACTCAGTATTGAACCTAACACGCTAACGGTTGAAATGCCTGAAGAAACCTTCTACTTAGAAGGTATCCAACTTGCCAAGCGGGTCATCGCATTAGATATCCAAAAATACCTCCCAGAAATCATCACAGTCAAGTTCGTTGAAACTTTCAAGGCAGAACCAAAAGCAAAAACATAGTTAGGTTTCTAGAACTTCTGTAGGAACTCTTCTGTCGTCATAACTTCACAGCAAATGTTTCTCAATTCCATAATTCCTTTTTCGTAAATTCCAGAGATTGCATCTTCAATTATTACTAATCTAAAATCTCTTTCACTTGCTTCAAAAATAGATGTTCTTGGGCAGTTTGGAAAATTGCACCCTGTAAAAACTAATGTTGATATTTTTTTTTCTTTAAGAAAATTCTCTAATGGGGTTTTATAAAATGCCCCCCATCTTGGTTTATACATAACAAATTCATTCAGCGCAATTTCTTGAATTTCTCTATTCAGTAAGTTTTTGGAATCCAATTTTTTATTGTTAGGTTTTAGTTCTTTAACTATTTCAGCGCCTTCTGAGTTTGGAGCAACTATTCTTAGTCCTTCTTCCACTCTCTTTTTTCTACAAATATCAACATTAGAGCCGTCTTCTTTGTAAATTCTTACAACATGTATTATTGGTTTATTTTTTTCTCTAAATCTTTTCAAAATTCTGACCATGTTTGGAATTATTTTATAGGTCCCAGTAATTTCACAGACTGCTCCTTTTAGAGAAAAATCGTTCTGTATATCAATTGTTATTAACCCAATATTTTCGTAATCTGGTTTTGTATATTCGTCCATTCTAGAAATCGATAGTAATCAAATATAATAAAAGCCTTTCTTTTAATCACATATGCTTTCTATATGACTTCTGTAGTCTCCGCGATTTTCCGGCAATTTTCAAGGCTTAGGTTCAGCTTGTGGAGAATAGTGTACCTTTCAGGTCTTATCTTCGCCGCCATCTCCAAGGCTTTAACCACATCTTCATCCTCCACGCCCAGCTCGCATGCTGTCGTTGGCGCTCCTATCCGCTTAAGCGTATCTCTGATTCGCATCCAATCCGCCTTGTGAAGATAAGCAGTCAACACGGAGCCAACGCCACACTGTTCACCATGCATGGCATGAGGACAGTTAAGCATATCAAGCGCGTGACTGAACAAATGCTCTGCACCGCTGCATGGGCGACTGCTTCCCGCAATGCTCATGGCAACTCCACAACTTATCAAAGCCTCAAGCAGCACGCGCAGACCCTCCTCACTTCCAGGTCGAATAAACTCAGCGTCCTGCATCACTAACGTGGCACTCATTAAGGCCAGACTAGCGGCGTATTCGCCGTAATACTCGTTCTTTTCCGCGTGCGCCAGCTTCCAGTCTTTTACTGCTGTGAACTTTGCGATTACGTCTCCGCAGCCGCTTATGACTGAGCGCCATGGAGCCTGCGCTATTACGTCGGTGTCCGCAATTATCGCCAAAGGCGATTGCGCCATGATTGAGTAAGGCTTGTCCAATCCTTTGACGGATGCCAATGGACTTGCGATGCCGTCGTGGGAAAGCGTGGTTGGCACGCTGATGAACGGGATGCCTTGGCGTGCTGAGCTTAGTTTTGCAGCGTCTATTTTGGTTCCGCCGCCGACGGCGAAGAGCACTTGTGGTTTTGAGGATTTTATTTTCTCTTCAATTGTCAGGATTTCCTTGGTTGTGGCGGTTTCAACGAGAAGGGTGTCAACCGCCATGTCCGCTTGCTCAAGGAGGGCGCGAACCGTTTTTCCTGCGATTTCGTAGCTTTTTGTTCCTGCGATTATCAGCGCGGAGCCGCTGAGTCCTAGCCTTTGTATGACTTCGGTGATGCGTGTTAGGGTTTTTTTTCCGACGATGACTTCTCTTGGGAGTTGCATGTAGTGGTAGGGTGAAGGCAAATCTATCACTGTTGGTTTGGTAGTTGATAAGTTCTTGGCAGAGGGTTTAAAGCTTTTTGAATTGGGTGGCGCTTTGGTGCTCGGTGCAGTCTATAGCCCCCTTATTTATACTTTATATAGGTTGGATTTTGGCGCTGTAAAGTCTCTGAGGGGTTTTGACATTTGAGAAAAAACGTCAAAATCCGAGGGATGGCAAGTTCTAAATATAAAAAACAAACAATTAAGAATTATGTCCTTTCTGGGTTTAAGACGTATCAGAAGAAATGTAGCAGAAAACTACGATTTGATTTCTTGGTTTATGTGTATTCTCCTAGGAGGGACTATTAACATAGGCATTCTTAACGGATTTGACGCGCTTGTACGCCAAACATTTTTCCCCACAGAATCCACATTAATTGCCCTACTTTTTCCCATTAGTCTTGTTACTCTCGCGCTCCTATTGCCCTTTGCGCTGTCTTTACTATTTACGGCTATTCAACCCGAACTGAGAATTGTTCCGCCCTTTTTCATAACTGCCATGAGCAGCGTGTGGTTTTTCGTTTTGTGGGTAACCCCGTCAAACGCAAGCGATACGCTTCCTCTTGCCCTTTTTGTTGGGGTATTTTACACGATGGTGGGCTACGCTGAGGATTGGGCAACCACAAAGATACTAGGAAAAGCAACGGATAGAGAAAGCATCTATTTTGAACAATTTTTGGTCTATGCTGACATTAAAGATGTTAAGAACCGTTTGCTAGTACCTGAAATTAGGAGTAGGCTAGGTTTATCAGAAACGGTTGAGGGAACGGAAGCAGATGGATACATTTTCAAAACGAAAAGTGGATTTACGTCTAGAAACGACATAATGATAA
>DATDQZ010000080.1:0-4045 GCA_035292005.1 Bathyarchaeia archaeon
ACGGCAACTAACTCTGCGCTGATTTTGGCTACGACGCCCGTATTCATAGTTCTTTTTGGCGCCGTTTTGAAGGTGGAGAAGATAACCAGCCGAATCTTGCAGGGTGTGATCTTGTCTTTTACAGGCGTCGTCATGATTATACTGGGCTCCGGGAGGCCTTTGACTTTTTCTGATCAGAGTTTGATAGGTGATCTGCTGATTGTTGCAAACCCGATCTGCTGGAGCATCTACACGGTGCTTTCGAAGCCCAGGCTCAGGGAGTATTCGCCGCTTAAACTTACAACGGTAACCATGACCATAGGCACCGTGCCCCTGCTGCTCGTTTCGATTCCGTCGTTGAGCACGGAGAACTGGGCTGCGATTTCAACTAATGCGTGGTTAAGCCTCGTGTTTTCCGCTGTTTTCGCCATAGCCATAGGCTACGTGCTATGGTACACTGGTGTCAGTCGCATTGGCAGTTCGAGAACCGCGCTTTACGATAATCTCGTAACGGTTTTTGCTGTGGCGTCAGCGTGGATTCTCTTGTCGGAAAGCATGACTGCCATTCAAATAGTCGGCGCCGTTCTTGTTTTCGTCAGCCTTTATGTGGCGAGAAGGAATCGCAAGTGACTGTTTAGGCGGTTTCTATCCGTACGTCGTCTATGTAGTAGGTCATTGTGGTTTCCCAGCGCACGCTGATTCCGACGGCTACCCACGCTTCAGAGGTGGAATCCGTGTTCACGTTCGCCTCGTAAACGTAGTTCTTCCAGCCTGCCACTTCATTCGCAGAGCCCACAGCGACAAAGTCTTCTTCAACTTCGGGCTTGGCGATTCCAGCGTACGCGACTACATCCGCGATGGTGTTGAAGCTTTCCTGTTCGCTGTAAAGCCAGAAAGAAACGCTAACGCGAACTTGAGCGTTTTGTTTCACGCTTATTTTTCTCTCCAGCCAAATAGTACCGTCGTCTTGTTTTCCGTCAATGAAAAGCTCCGCTGAGTACGCGCCAGAACGGGAGATGTTGGATGCGCGTCTTATGTGCCATTGCACAAGATGACCAGGATTGTTGGGGTCTTGGGGAACCTGTTTGTTTGCGGACCATTCTCCGAAGTTTTCTTCGCCTAGGTTTTGTTCGAAGTCTTCAGTTACCACTTGGGATGCCAGATTGATTTGCAAAGCGGTGATTGCGCCGATGGCTATGGCGATTATTAGGAGTAGAGCTATGCTGTAGGTTTTCTTCAAGCGATGGCACCTCTGCGTCTTGGGTAAGAGTATGCGCTCTGCGAGGTTATATTACTACTTTTTAGAACGCTATGTTAACGTTCAGCAATCGACTTGAAAAACCTCTAAATATTCAAGCTTTTTAAGACTAAGCCAGAACGAGGTGTCCAAAAGTGAAGTTGTTGCTTGATGAGATGTACGCGGGTTTGAAGGAATATTTTGAAACGTTAGGCTATGAAGTGCTCACCGCGCAGGAGGCAGGGTTGAAAGGCGCAAAAGACAGAGATGTGGTGGAATATGCGGCTAAGCATGATTTGCTGCTGGTGACGCAAGACCAGAAGCCTGCCGAGTTGGCGGAGCTCACAGGCGTCAAGTGCGTTTTGATTTCTAGCGGGATGATTGCGAAGATAGCGGATGCAAAGATAAAGGAGAAGTACGCTGGGACTTAGGCGAGGGTTTTTTGTTTTTCTCCCTTAACGAAGCTTGAAACGCGTACGCCTATGAGTCTTATTTTTCTGTCACGCCGTAGGTAGGCTTGGAGCAGTTCTCGTGCTGTCTTCTTCAAGTCTTGGGAGCGGTTGGTCATGAAGGGTAGGGTCTTGCTGCGGGTGTGTGTTTCGAAATTCTCGTAGCGCACTTTGACCGTGACTGTTTTGAAGTAGAGGCTTTGGTTTAATGCTTCTCGGCTGACTTCTTCGGAAAGTGCGTCCAACGCCTTAAGCACCATGTCCGCTTCAGAGGTGTCCTCTTCAAAGGTGGTTTCGTGGCTTATGGATTTCACTTCTGTTCTGGGCGTTACTTCGCTTCGGTCGATGCCGCGCGCCATCAGGTGCATCTGCGTGCCCATTACGCCGAAGGTTTCGGTGAGCACTGAGGGGTCGTAGCGTGCGAGGTCGCCGATTGTGGTGATGCCTAACGCTTTGAGTTTTGCTTCGGTTTTGCGTCCAACCCAGAGGAGCCTGCGGGCTGGAAGCGGCGCCAAAAACCGCTCAACCTCGTCTTCTTTGACTACGGTTAAGCCATCGGGCTTCTGGTAGTCGCTGGCTATTTTCGCGACAAGCTTGTTCGGGCCTATCCCAATAGAGCAGGTGAGCTGTTCTTTCTCGCTTATCTCGCGCTTTATTTGTTTGGCTAATGCCTCGGCTTCGGCGTAATCCTTCACTTTTGTGGTCACATCTAAGAAGGCTTCGTCTATGCCCCACTGCTCGAATTTGTCGGCGTATTTTCGTGCTATGTCCATGATTTCATTGGAGACTTTGATGTAAAGTGGGAAGTTTGGCGGCAGATAGATGGCTTCTGGGCAGAGTTTCCACGCGCGGCTGATGGGAATTCCCGATTTGACGCCTGCTTTTCGTGCTTCGTAGTTGCTTGTGGCGACGACGCCTCTGCCCGCTCCGCCTTTCGGGTCAGCGCCAACTACAACGGGTTTACCCTTGTACTCTGAATGCTCGCGCTCCTCGACAGCCGTGTAAAAATGGTCCATATCCAAATGGAAGATTATTCGCCTTTTTTCGCTCATGCACGCTCAATAGACGCTTTAGGAGCGTTTGTGATTTAAAAGCTATCGAGGCACTATTGGGCAGATTCATAACAGATATAAATGCGAATTCCGAATAAACAATTAATGAGGCTTCAGTTGTGAGCACCAAAGTTTTAGAAGGCATCAGAGAAGAACTGAAAGAACTCAAACTTCTCTACAAAGAACTAGTTGAAAAACTCATACCCACAGAAGAACCGACAAAAGAAGAAAAGAAAGCCATAGAAGAAAAAGACGAAACAGCAGACGAAGAAGAGCTAATGAAAACCCTAGGCTGAAAATAGATGTTCACCATCAAAATAAAAAGAAAAGCCCTCAGAAACCTCGCAAAAACAGACAACAAACAAAAACAGAAAATAAAAACAATCATACTCATTTTGAAAAACGACCCAATTCCCTTCAAGAAAGCAGACATCTGCAAACTCAAAGGCTACAATAACATGTACAGAATAAGAATAGGAACGCTCAGAATAGTCTATGAAATTTTATGGGAAGAAAAAACAATACTAATCCACTACATAGGTGCAAGAGAAAAAGCCTACGAATAATGACCAACCCTTCACCACGAGAAGGGTATTCTACCAGAGACCCAGAGAAGGCCAACATCACTAGTGCCATGTATTTGGAGCCTATTAGAAATAGATTGCAGAAACCCATAGAGGGTCTGCCTGCATTGGCGGTTTTATCAACCAAAAAGCGAGAGGGGAAGGGGACTGAGAAAACGATAGGAGCCTACCTCAAAAGTTCAACCTATGTGTAATGGGGTATAGCCTCGCAGAACACACCAGCCCCGTCAACATTCTCAGCGAATAGCGCAAAAAGGCTTATGAACGAAACAACACCAAACACAAACAAACACGGAACCACTCAACATGCGCAAAACAAAACTAAAAGTCAAAGCTATCCTCTTCGACCTAGACGGCACCATAGTAGACTCACGAGACGCTTACATAGAAGCAGCACGAATCGCCTTCCAAGCCATGGGCTTAGAACCACCCACGCGCCAAATCGCCCTACAAATCCCAAAAAGGCTAGAGCAAAATCTGCCAATAGACGACCTCACACACGCCAACGCAACGCAGTTCCTAGATGTTTACCTAAAAACCTACTTTGCCATAACAGAGGTGAAAACCAAACCCATACCCAACATCCAAAAAACGCTCGAAACCCTCCAACAAAAAGCCAAACTCGCCCTCATCACAATGCGCAACGTCCCCAAAACCGCAATCACCAAAGAACTAGAGCATTTCAACCTCGCAAAGTACTTCACCCACATCATAACCGCCCAAGACACAAACAAACCAAAACCC
>DATDQZ010000081.1:0-3969 GCA_035292005.1 Bathyarchaeia archaeon
ATCCACAAGGCGCTTGTACACGCTTTAAGGTATCAGGCGTTTGAGGCCGGGGCGGTAGAGCGAATACTCCGGGCCAAGGCGGTCCATCGCACCCTGGAGTCCATACGAAACGAACTGGCAAGCCGGGAGCTTGAACAGGCCCTGCCCAGGATCACCCAGCGGCCGCTCGATGAATACGGCGCGCTGCTCAACCAGGAGAAAGAACATGAATGGCCAGACCCTACCGGAAGAGACCCTGACGAAGATTAAGAAACATCTCACGATCCTGAAACTGACCGCGATGCAGAAGGTTCTTGATGAGGAGCTTGCCAAGGCCGCTCAGAAGCCGCTGCCCCCAACGGAACTCCTTGAGCAAATGCTTGCCATAGAGGCGAACGCACGGATCGAAAGAAGGATCGAACGGAGGATCAAGGAAGCGAAACTCACCGAACGAAAGCTCCTGTCCGACTTCGACTTCGGCTTTCAGACCGGTGTGGATAAGACTCAGATCATGGAGCTTGCGAAATTGGACTTCGTCGGCCGCAGGCAGGGGCTGGTACTCGCGGGAAACTCAGGGACCGGCAAGAGCCACCTGGCCAAGGCCTTGCTACTCATTGGCTGCAAACAACTCCACCGATGCCGGTACACCGCCGCGACCGATATGCTCGCGGACCTTCTTTCCGGCCAGGCCGACAACAGCCTTCATCGACGGCTCAAACAGTATATCGCACCCGACATTCTCCTCATCGATTAATGTTAAGTGTTCAGTAATGTGGAGTAATAAATGTAACTCTTTGTAATAATTATATAACATATCGAAAGTCTTCACATTTTCATATAGCATCAGAACCGTGTCAATTCCGGCACTATAACAAAGGAGGTTCTGATGCTCACTCAACTTTTTCCCAAGACGTTCAAGCAGTATTCTTCTTTACCCCTTCTCGGGTCGATTGCAGACGACTTTTCAAAGAGATTACTACAGCAGGGGTACCAAGAAGGTTCTGTTTGCAACCAACTCCGTACCATTATACGTATAGATAAAAGTCTACGACAATGTGGGGTCAAACGATTAGAGGAGATTACTCGCGAAAGTCTTCATGCCTTCTTACCAGCAAAATCTCAAGATGATCGTCTTTTGGCAGGCACCATACGTGCACTCGAACGATTTTTATATGAAAAAAGGCTTTTGTCTTCTCCCAAAGATGATCCCCCCAGTCGCACAGGCATGCTTTTGTTATTATACACTGCCTACTTAAAAGAAGTCAGAGCATTCGCTGATTCAACTATTTCCCATCACCGTTTTACAACTTCACAGTTTTTAGATCATCTGAACTATGAGTCCAACCCCTATAGCCTTTCGACCCTAAATTCGGTCAATGTCGAGAAGTTCGTGCGAACCTCCGGTGTAAAGTATAGTCGGGGCACACTTCAACATATTGTCGCAAATGTTCGTGGATTTCTTCGTTTTCTATCTACGAAAGGGATAATTGCCCATGGGCTTGACACCCAAATTGATACATCACGAGTTTACCGTCTCGAACAACTTCCCCACTCCTTACCATGGGATAAAGTTTGTGCGCTTCTTTCCTCTATTGATCAGACAACATCGATGGGTTTGAGGGATTACACCATGTTATTTCTGATTGCCACATACGGATTGCGAACTTGCGAGATCGTCACGCTTACACTGGACGATATCCACTGGCGCGAAGGATGGATTCAGATACCTCAACGCAAGACAGACTCATGTCTTGCTTTACCACTGACAGACGAGGCGGGGACAGTTCTGTTGAAATATCTCAAACATGGACGTCCCTCATTGCCATATAGAGAGCTTTTTCTCCGTGTACGCGCTCCAGCAGGCAGATTAAAACCTGCAGCCGTCACTGAGGTATTCCAGGGATGCGTAAGGCGTAGCGGCATAGATATTAAATTTCAAGGGCCGCATTGTATACGACATTCCTTTGCTGTCCATCTTCTGCGGCAGGGCACCTCCTTAAAGGTCATAGGTGATCTCCTCGGGCACCGTTCCGCCGAAAGTACATGTGTTTACCTCCGGTTGGCCACTGACGATCTACGTGATGTCGCTTTACCCCTGCCACAAGAAAATATTAATCAGTAATTTCAAAGGAGAAATGATTATGAAAACAAATGAAAATTTTATCTCACCATTAGGTCCAGTTATCAATCAATTTGTATTGCTCAAACAAGCATTGGGCCGTTGCTATGATAGAGAACGAAGAATTCTACAGTCCCTCGACAAGTTTCTGGCAGACAATAATATCAATACGGTAAATCTTACTCCGGAAGCGTTTACACGATGGTGTAGCACACTGTATCATTTACGTTCTGGTGTGCGACGTAATCATATGCGAATCGTACACAATCTTTGTTTATATATCAGACGTACCGATCCTCTGTGCTTCGTACCTGACAAAGCTATCTTCCCACCAGAACATCAACCAATACAACCGTACATCTTCACAAATACGGATGTTGTACGACTTCTTCGTGCAACCCGAGATTTACTGCCAACCTTCCCATCACCTCTATATCCTGAAGTTCTTCGTTTAGCAATAGTACTTCTGTTTACTACAGGAATTCGCCGGGGCGAGCTTATTAATTTAAATATTGGAGACTATGATTCTCATGAGCAGACTCTTTTCATACGGGACTCAAAGTTTCATAAATCAAGGCTATTGCCTCTTTCAAAAGATGGAGCCAGTGAGGTAGAAAATTTTCTTCAGAAACGCCGAACCAAAGGAATCCCTTCATCAAATGATAAACCTCTCCTTTGGAATGGCTACTTTGGGGGACGGGGTTATAGTGGCACAGGGCTGGGAAGTAGCCTTCGAACGCTTTTTAAAAATGTTGGGATTCGTAAACCTGACGGTCGACTGCCGAGAGTACATGATTTTCGTCATGCCTTCGCTGTGAATGCCCTTTTACGTTGGTATCGAGAGGGCGCAGACGTGCATGCCAATCTGCCGTTGCTTGCAACTTATATGGGGCATATCTCTATTGTCTCTACTGAATACTATTTACACTTCATTGAGGAAATCTCAACAAATGCCAGTTATCGCTTTGAAAAGTGTTATGGCAAGCTCGTGAATTCAACGGGTAATAATACAACAGGAGGGGAACTATGAAATCACAAATTCCTAACATTTTGGCACGTGCATTACGTTCTTTTTTTTCTGAGCACCTTCCACAACTTAGAGGGATGAGCATGCATACCATCAAAAGCTATAGAGATAGTTTGGTACTGCTGCTCCGTTTTGTGGCTACTCACTCTGGCCGCGAAACGGCCACTCTGGAGGTTGATGACATCACAACCGACGAAGTCATTACCTTTCTCAATCACTTAGAGATTGAACGACATAACATACCTGCTACACGAAACGTCCGCTTGGCAGCAATCCATGCTTTCTTCCGTTATGTAGCGGCTCAATATCCTGATAGGCTAGATCAGTGTCAGAAAATGCTGGGAATTCCCTTCAAACGGGCTCGCTCACGTATTGTGGAATATTTTGAATTTGAAGAGCTTCAAGTTGTACTATCCATGATAGATCGTACCACCTGCAACGGCCGACGGGATTACGCCCTATTGGCTATCATGTTTAATACCGGCGCCCGTGTGCAGGAAATTCTCAACCTTCGCGCTCAAGATCTTCAACTTTCAAAACCTTTTCAGGTACGGTTATTTGGCAAAGGGCGAAAAGAGCGTTTCTGTCCGCTTTGGCTACAAACAGCAGAAGTCCTGAAAACTTTCTGCAAAGAAAATAAGATAGATATTCCTTCATTCTCTCTTATCTTTCTCAATCATAATGGCCAACCGCTCACTCGATTCGGGGTACGCTATATTCTAAGAAAATACCATGAACTTGCAAAAAAGCATGCTCCCTCTCTGGCCAACAAACGGCTCCATCCCCATAGCATGCGCCATAGTACTGCAATTCATCTATTAAAAGCAGGGGTAGACCTCGTTAC
>DATDQZ010000082.1:0-11769 GCA_035292005.1 Bathyarchaeia archaeon
GGCAGGTGGTTTAGCAGTGGCTTGCCACCCGTATGCGCTTTTTAAAGGGAGCTTGGGGAAACATGCGAGCGGCAGGTTTGATGCTGTTGAGACTGTGAACGCTTCTGCTGTTCCGTTTAATCGCTCCGTGAGGAGGGCTGAAGAGGTTGCAGCGCAGTTTAAGCTTCCTCGAGTTGCTGGAACTGACGCGCATTATGCGCCAGCAATAGGCTATGCGTACACGCTTGTTGATGCTGAAGCAAGCGTTGACGCGGTTGTGCGGGCGATAGCTAAGGGAAAATGCAAGCCTTTTGGGAAGCCAGTGCCGCTGGCGTTGAAGCTTGAAAAGCAGTATCAGTATTTTAAGAAAAAGATTACGGGCACCTGAAAAATGGTGCGCAGGAACATGGCATAGGAAAAAAGTTAAAGTGAAGTAAGCTCTATTATTGAATTTGGGGATTGTTATAGAATCGGAGAGAGAGTCCCATTTAGGTGTTTGCCATGAATGCAACGTTAAGGAGGGGAATTCTTCTCAAAAGCGGGTTTACCGTTGTGATTTGTGCAATAAATGGTTTTGTGAAAAGCACTTGAAACCCAAGTTTCCTTACTTCGTGGATTGGGATACTGTTTTTGACGTTCAAGGAGAACCAAGAATCAAAGCATTGTTTCACACTGAATATAAGCGTGAAGGTGGGCATTCAGATTTTGCTTACTGGCGTAAGACATTCGAAGCACTTGATATTGAAGAGAAATTGCGGAATAAGCTAATACAACAAGCGATAGATAGAATGGCTGATGTTAATAAGCTGAAAACTGAAATGGCGATTGACACTATGGAAGAAAAAATGGAGCAAGGTAAAGAGATAAAAACGTATGAAAACAAATTTGGCAACCGTTATTCAGTACCTAAGGAAGTCTATTCAAACAAAATATACCGTGAGAGGCTGTATAACGCTAACACAACGAATCAAGTTGAAACTATTGTTATAGATTATTACAAACATCATAGAAAAGAACCAGAACAGCCTAAGAAGAAACACTGGTGGCAATAAGTCTTAAATCTGCATAGCGTAGAAATAGCGTAAGCATAATAACGCTAAAAGGTAAAAAATGGCGATTCGATGGGCTACATAGATTTTTGGTTTATCCTTTGGGGTATTGTGATTGCTTTTCTTATACAAGTTATTTATGATGAGCTTGGTGCGTACCCTCATCTCGAACCTAAGTTTTGGTTGGGTCTCTTACTTATGGAAGCTCTTTCGATATTTCTTTTTCTCATGGCTTATCCTTTGGGCTTTTTTAGTCTAATTGGAGTAGTAAACGCAGTTTTAATTTGGGTTATTCTTATCGCAATAGTAATAGCCACAACAACGGGGTTGCTAACAAGCGTTAAGAAGATAACCCCCAATGAAATACATCAAACTAAAGTCGAAAAGCAAGCGATGTAAAACCTAAATTAAAAACCACAGAATAGACGAATTGAAAGGGAAAGCTATGGATTTACGCACAAAACTTATTGCCGTCCTTTCTTTAGTGTTGCTTTTGATGATAATAGCTATGTACTTCTTTATAGGCGAAATTTTTGCGGCTTGGTTTGTGATCGTACTAATATTCTTCTTCACCTTTGTTTTTGCTTTGATGATTGCTCAGAGACAAAGAAAAATTTAGTCAAAAAGTACAAGTACTTTTACTAATCTCTGCTTACTATGCCAACCGCCCTCTCACATCAGCCTAACCCACAAAGCCATCTTCAGCCTATTTATACTTTAAATAAGGGGGCTATAGAATTTTCCAAGCATAACAGTGAAAGCCCAACACATTTGAGCCTAATCGAAATAGAACGCAGAAACCTATAGAAAGTCTATCCACAATTGAAAAACCAAAAAAGAAGAAGAAAAAGTTCGGCTAATAGTTTTCCATCTGGTAAAGGTCTAAGTCTATGTTCAACGGTTTTTCTGGTTCGTTACCTGATTCAAGATCATACAGTCTCCGCATGATTCTTCCCAACCTGCTCCTCAACAAGTTCATTCTGGTCTTGACTATGGCGAGTTTGGGTTTGCCTTCCCGTTCAGGACGCATTTGTGCGCCGCAGACGACGAGAGCAGTGATGTCCATCATTTTAGCAGTGTTTTCAACGATTTTGTTCGCACCTTCCAAAGCCACATGGCATTTCACTGCCGCTTCATCAGATGCTTGCTTAGTCAACGCCTTTTCGCCTCCACACTTCAGCACTGATCAAATCGCGGATAGCCACGCGAATAGCCTCAGCCCTGTTCGGATAGAACCTCTCGCCCACAAGCTGATCCAAAGCCTTGATATACGTTTCAGGAAGATATAGAGTGATTAACTTCATTTGTCCTCTCCCTCGGTGAACTACGAAAATGATAGTTGCGGGTTATACTTCTATGTGTTATGATATAAATATGCTATAAACATGTTCACGCCTTCCCTTATAAACATTATATTAACCATGTTGCAGGTTCTTGTAAATTCCCGCTTGAGCAACCTTTATGTTTTTATTTCTTGTTAAAGCATCTAATGTATCGCGATGAAGGACTATGCGCGTTTTCGTAAAGAGTTTTGGTTGTTCCGCGAATTTGGCTGACGGCGAAGTTTTAGCGGGTTGCTTAGCGGAAGCTGGGTTTGAGCTGGCTTATTCTGCTTCGGCAGCGGACGTGGTGATTTATAACACGTGCGCTGTCAAGGGACCAACGGAAAACCGTATGGTTGAAGTCGTGAAGCGTGCTCCGCAAGGAAAGAAGGTGATTGTTGCTGGTTGTTTGCCGCTTATTAATTTTGAGAGGTTATGCCGGGAAGCGCGTTTCGACGGCGCTGTTGGACCTGCAGCAGCCGACAGGATTGTCAACGTTGTGAAACGTGTTTTGGAAGGCGAAAAAGTCATCGAGTTGGAAGACGCAGCGAACGCCAAGCCAGCGCTGAATCTTCCACGGTTGAGGTCGAACCCTGTGATCAGCGTGGTTCCCGTGAATTACGGTTGCCTAGGCGCGTGCGCTTATTGCTGCGTGGTTTTCGCTCGAGGTCACCTGCGGAGTTACACTATCGAGGAAGTTACCGAACAAGTGCGGAAAGATTTAGTCGCAGGCGCAAAAGAGTTCTGGGTCACTTCTCAAGACACAGCCTGTTACGGAAGAGACATCGGCACAAACCTTGCAATGTTGCTTAACGCTTTAGGAGATGTGGAAGGCGATTTTAAAGTCCGCGTGGGCATGACAACTCCGAACATGATAAAAGACATCTTAGACAACTTGATCGAAGCTTTCAAAAACGAGAAAATCTACAAGTTTGTGCATTTGCCAGTGCAAAGCGGCGATGATCAAATTCTGAAACGGATGCGACGACTCTACACGATCAAAGAGTTCAAAGAAACAGTGAACGCCTTTAGAGACGCTTTCCCAGAGATTACGCTGGCTACGGACGTGATATGCGGTTTTCCAGGAGAAACCCGAGAAGCCTTCGAAAACACGCTTAAGCTCATTGGCGAGGTTGAGCCAGACATAGTGAACGTGTCAAAGTTTTTCGCCAGACCCAGAACCGCAGCTGCAGAAATGCGTGATGAATTCGTGGAACTGGCGCAGATTAAACAAAGAAGTAGCACCGTAGCGCAACTAGTTAAGCAAATCTCTTTGGAAAGGAACCAGCGTTGGATAGGCTGGACTGGTGAAATTCTCATAGACGAAAAAGGAAAAATTCCCGGCACATGGATAGGCCGCAACTTCGCCTATAAGCCCGTCACCGTTAAAAGCTCAGCGGATCTGCTCGGCAAGACCCTGCACGTGAAGATCCTGAAAGGTTTTTCAACTTATCTTGCAGGAGCAATTTGTTGAAAGGTTTTTATGCGTTTGCCGTACTATAGTGTTCTTTGGGGATGAGCTGTTTGAGTGAGGAAGATGTTGTTGAGGTTGGACACATAACGCATTTCTTCTCCAAAATCAGCGTCGCTGTCTTAGAATTAACAGCACCTTTAACCGTGGGTGACCGCATACTCGTCAAGGGACCATCAACCGATTTTGAACAAGTCGTCGAGTCCATGCAGATCGAGCACAAGAATATCCAGAGAGCAGAAGCGGGACAAAGCATAGGATTAAAAACTGTGCAACATGTCAAGGAAAGAGACACAGTGTACAAGAAACTTTAAGCGCTTATTCTCCTTTTTTCCTTTCACCAAATGGGCACTTGAACAGTGAACAAGCGGCTTGCAATTTTATTCTAAATCTGAGCCTGAATATGTATGAGTGATTCATAAGTCTTTAGTTATTGTTTACAATTATCTTATGTCACATTATTCGCTAAAAACTGGAGAAATTGAGTTCGGTCTAATAAATGGGGAAAAAATATGCAAAACAAGTCCCGAAAAAATAGAGAAAGTAACTTCCTGACCCTCCTAAACTTCATAGTTGATCCTGCAGTTATTGTTGACGAAAAAGGACATTTACTGTTAGTGAACAACGCGCTCGAGGAAACAACCGGGCTTAGTAAGAAAGAAATTATTGGTAAAGCGTTCTTTGAACTAAATCTTCTTCCTCCAAAAAGCAAAGAAATTATATTGGAAAATCTGAAGAAAAGAATGCAAGGCTTGCCTGTTGAACCGTATGAAATCACCTTTACAGATAAAAATGGCGAAACCAGATGTGCTGAGGTAAAAGCAAAAAAGATTGACTATGCTGGGCAACCTGCTGATCTCGTTATATTCCGCGACATTACTCGAAGAAAGCAAAATGCGAAGCGACTAAAGGAATATGCAGAGAAACTAGAAGCGCTTGTGAATGAGAAGGTTAAAGAGATTAAAGAAAGTGCTGAGAAGCTTAGGAGCATATTCGATTCATCTCCTGACGCGATCACAGTTTCTGACTTGAATAGAAAAATTATCGACTGCAACCAAGCGAAAGTACGTATGCATGGCTTTTCATCAAAAGATGAGCTAATTGGTAAGAGTTTCCTCGAACTAGTTTCACCTAAAGACCGACAGAGAGTGTTACTATGCATGCAAGAGATTGTGAAAAAGGGGTCATCAAAAAATGCTGAATGGACATTCTTAGCCAAAGATGGCAAAGAATTTCCTGTGGAATGTGCTGCAAGCGTTCTCAAAGACGCCATAGGCAATCCAATCGGCTATGTGTCTATAACAAAAGACATCACAGAACGCAAAAAGATGGAAGAGGCACTTAGGGAATCTGAAGAAAAATATAGAACGCAGTTTGAGGAGGCACTTGACGCTATCGTCGTAGCCGATGCCGAAACAGGCATAATAATTGACGTTAACCGTGCAGTATCAGAATTGGTGGGCAGAGAGAAATCAGAACTGGTTGGTAAACACCAGCGGATTCTTCATCCTCCGAAAGAAATCGAAGGAGACTTTAGCAGGACTTTCAAACAGCATCTCAAAGAAAAAGAAGGGCAGATTCTGGAAACACAAGTTATCACCAAGAGGGGAGAAATCAAAGACGTTGCAATCAAAGCCAATGTTTTTGAATTTCGGGGCAAAAAACTAATTCAAGGAATGTTCAGAGATATCACAGAAAGAAAAAAGATTGAGGCTGCAGTTGCTTACGAGCGCGACTTATTGCACGCCCTTATGGATAATAGTCCTGACACTATTTACTTTAAAGATGTCGCCTCCCGCTTCACGAGAATCAATAGAGCCCAAGCTTTATGTTTGAGAGCCAAAGACCCTGAGGAGGCTATAGGTAAAACGGACTTTGACTATTATGTAGAGGAATTTGCACGAGAAGCCTACGCTGATGAACAGAAGATCTTGAAAACGAGGAAGCCTTTGGTCAAGGTCGAAAAAGTTAAGTGGAGAGATGGAAAATCTCGCTGGGTTTCAGTCACCAAAGTGCCAATCATAGACAAGCATGGGCGGATTACTGGCCTAGTAGGAATCTCCAGAGATATCACAGAAATAAAGGAAATGGAGGAAAAGCTGAGGCAACATTCTGAACATTTAGAAGAGCTTGTTCAAAAAAGAACCGAAGAATTGAAGCAAACCCATGCTAAACTTGTCAAATCTGAGAGGCTTGCTGCAATTGGAGAGTTGGCTGGAATGGTTGGGCACGACCTGCGTAATCCGTTAACAGGCATCAAGGGAGCAGTATACTATTTGAAAACCAAATACGGCGCAGAACTGGATGTTAAAGCAAAAGAAATACTTGAAACCGTTGATAAAGCCATTGACTACTCCAATAAAATCATAAATGACCTGCTGGATTATTCAAAAAACCTAACTTTAGAACTCGTAAACACCACTCCGAAGTTGCTGCTGAAAAATGCTTTATCCCTTGTTGAAGTTCCAGAAAGAGTCAAGATTATAGACGCTGCTGAAGGCAAGCTTGAAATCAAAGCTGACACCGTGAACATGAGCAGAGTCTTCGTTAACGTAATCACTAACGCGATTGATGCCATGCCCGAAGGTGGAACCTTAACAGTGACAAGCAAAGCAGTGAAGGGCAGCGTGGAAATCGTCTTCAAAGATACTGGAACAGGCATGTCAAAAGAAACATTAAGTAAGCTTAAGCATGAGTTTCCACTTTTCACGACTAAGGCGAAGGGCATGGGCTTAGGCTTGCCCATTTGCAAACGCATAGTAGAGGCTCACGGCGGCAAAATCTCTGTGGAGAGCACAGTCGGGAAAGGAACCACAATCACCATAACAATTCCAGTGAACCCCAAACCAGCGAGTGAAGGCGAAGTAAAATGGATTTTCAACGAGTCCGTGTTGCAGGCGATGACCACGGCACAAGAAGACCGTGAACGCTAAAGATGCGCTCGGAAAAAACTTATGGGATTATCTCGCAGCCGTTGTACTTCAGGAATTCAAAGTCGCTTAGGCTCACTTTCCCATTTGTAATAAGCTGCTTGATTCTTGGAAGCTCCGCCTCTATGGCGTTTACCAGCGCTTTAACTGTGCTGCAGACCGTGGCGTACGCACCGCTGTTCCAGCGTTTGGTTATGTTCGCGTAGAGGCAGCGTCCACCGCAAATGTTGAGGATGTCGCAACTGGTGCAAGGCTCGTTGCCGATGGGGATTTTCCGCAGTTTTAGCGGGTCTGCGTTGCTGATGTGGGCTAAGTAGTAGTTTTTTATTCCCCACATGGTGGGGCAGGGGATGATGAAGCCGTCTGTTTGGATGGCGTAGTTTATCCATCCGCCTCCGCAACGTAGAAGACTCGCCTCTTTATGCAAGAGCGAGTGGGCAATGCCTAAGAAGGGATAAAGCCGTTGGACAACGCGTTTCTCTTCCATGTGGTCAACCCAGGACCGCGCGAGCCGTTCTATGCCTGGAACATAGCTTGTTTGGCTCCAGCGTTTGAAGTCGCGTCTTGCATAGTCGTTTTCCCAGAAGCCCGCGTTCAGCTGCCAATGCACGCTGCTAAACGCGAATTCACTGTTGTCCAATAGCCATGTGACTTGTTTGTGGAGGTCTGTTTGCTCCATCACGGTCATTCTGGCGATTAATTCGCCTCTGAAACCGTTTTTTACGATTAGGTTTAGGTTGTTGATGACTTTTCGGAAGGTGCCTTTGCCTCTGTAATGGTCGGTTAATGCTTCGTCGCCGTCTATGGAGACGAGGATGGTGTGGAAGCGGTTAACGTATTTGGGTGGCAAGCGGTTTAGGAGTAAGCCGTTTGTTTGGATCATGAAGTGCTTCGGCTTCGCCGTGTTCATTATTTGCTTTATTTCACTCGTGCAGAGGAGGGGTTCGCCGCCGTAGAAGGTTAAAACGCAGTCTGGGTCTCGCCTGCAAAACTGGGCTAGTAAGGCGAAATCGTAGTTGGCTTTTTTTGGCAAAGAATAGTCAACATTGAGTTCTGAGAAGTCGGCGTCGAAGTCTTCCAGTGACTCGCCGAAGCAGTACTTGCATTGGAGGTTGCATTCGGTTGTTAGTATCACGTGGAAGAACATGCTTTGCTCTTAAAGCGAAAACAAGCTTTTAAGCGTATTTTTCTTTTACTTTTTTGGCTTTTTCGATGTAACTCTTGAGCTCCCTGTCCTTTCTCTGCTTCTCAGGTAAAGTCTCAGGCGCATACATCAAAGGAATAACTGCTAGGAAAAGGAAGAAACTTGCGAAAGAAAAAGCTACTGTTGGGGAAATAACTGTTGGGGAAATATCCCTAGCATAGAGTTTGATTAGTATGGGCAAGAAGCCTGCAAGAAGAAAAGGAAGACCGCCTAAGGTATAATATTTCTCTTTTTCATGATTTTCGCCAAGATCACCCCAGAGAGCCATTAAGAAGACTGAAAAAAACAATCCCCATGTTATGCCGTCCAAAGTCAAAAACAAGTACAAAGTCACTGGCGAGTTAGAAAAGACACTCAGCGCAGCATATTCAATACCCAACATGACGAAGCCTGCAATAACTACACGTTTTCTTCCTGCGACATCTGCAACAATGCCGCCCACAATTGCAAAGATTCCTATGAAAGCATATTCAACAAGTTGCACAAAAATAAAGTCCGCACCAAAAACTCCTTCCAATATTGGCGCCTCTGCAAAATTTATGATGGAAAACATTACCCATGGAAACAAGTACAACAACACCTCTCTCTTACGGATAAGTTCCAAATAGCTAGGAGATTTTTGTGCAGCAGGCTGCGCATGCTTTCTATTCAGAAACAGAAAACCGACGCCGCCAAAAAGCCGCCAGATCGTCAACGCGACAATTGTGTCCCATTGTCCAAGCATGTTTATTAAAAAAGCAAAAAACAAAACAGAAAATCCTACACCACTCCATATTATTCCACCTATGAAGCCGCGGTTTTCAACAGATGTTGAATCGGCAAAATAGCTTAAACAAGAAGGCAATCCTATTCCGATCGAAGCACCCAAAAAAAAGGCAAGCAAAGCATTAGCTAACAAGCCAGTGCTAGAAACCGTAATCAAAAGTAAAGTCGCAATCGCTCCCGTAAACGGCCACAAATTTAGAAACTTGGCTCGTGCATGTGGGAAAAACTTTGACCCAAGTATTGCCGAAACTGCAACGCCCACAAAATATGTGGTGAATACGCCCAATTTTTCTGAATCGAGCAAATTCAGTCCATTCACGATTGCAGAAAAGAGAGCGTAGGTTAACATAAACCACACGAAACTGTTGAGCACTAGAAGAATCGATGGTGCTGTTGCTCTCCAATTAGTTTTGTCTCTGAGCGCTCTTATGTGAATCATACTGCAACTCACTAAGAAATGCGGTTTTGAGGATAAAACTCTTGTTAATCAACATTCTGTATTTCTGTTCAACAAAAAGGTTTATATGTAGATATGTTCTACACCAATACCACGGGAGAATGAGGATATGAAGGCTAAGAAAGCAAAGAAGAAAGACGTGCCAGTTCGAGTAATGCTGTAGGGGCTATAAGTCTTCAAGCATAAACGATAAAAGGACTCTAAGTTTATTTCGTCGTCTTGCATTTGAGAAGCTGTTTGTTAAAAGTAGTCCATTCTCTATTAGAAGCCGCATTTTCTCTTTAACTTTTACAACAAGCTCAGCTTCGAGAGTAACGTCAACTAGCTCAACAACATCGCTTTTTGTTATCTTTGGTTTTGAGATTATACTCATAATTTTTCCTTTAGTTTCTTGATCTTGTATTGCGAATAAGAGCGGAAGAGGCAAGTCTTGGACAGCGATTCGTTGATGAAGCTCTTCAATATCGAAAACATCTATAAACTCTTCCCGAAGCGTACCCAATACTCCAAGAATTCTTCCTAATCTTGCTAAAACCTCAACTTCGGCGTCTTCTCCGCCACCAAACAGCGCGCCAAAGTGCATGTCTGCTTCGATGCTTGCAGCCTTCATTTCAATAATCTTCATATAGTCATTCGGAGCAACGTTCTTTCTCTCTTTTAAGCCAACTTCTAGAGCGTGTGCGTTGCCAACCTCAAACAGCAGTCTCTTCAATGTTTCAAGCGCCATCTTTCCTTTTTCTTTAGGCAACATCGTTGTTGAATCAACAAAAAGTTTGAAACCTTCTATCAAAAATGCGTTACCGAGTAGAAGTGCCATTTCCGCGCCAAACTTGCCATAAACCGTAGGTACCTCATGCTTCACCTTAGACTTGTCTATGATATCGTCATGTACGTCAAACGCTGCCGCCATCATAGCTATCGCCGCTTGCGTCGGCGCGATACTATCCGGGTCTCCTCCCACTGCCTCGCATGCCATTGAGAACATACCTGGATGCGTGAAATCATCCCAATGCGTGATATAGTGTTCAAGCGCCTTACACAGTTTCGGATAGTTTATTCTTTCTGCCTGCAATACCTGCTTTGCAAACTCAAGCCCTTTCTCGCTTCTTCTCTTAAGGTCTGCAACTATGACTTTGCCCATTTTCCGAGGCATACCTTATCTTATTTACGTTGTTGTTTAAAAAACTAATCAAGCTATATGCATGACACTCCAATCTGAGATGTGCTTTGAGAGAGAATTTTTGATTTAAGCGGAGTATATTCTTTGTTTGCGGAAGCAAAACTCTTAATAGTTAATGGCTTAATTCAACAAGTTTCATGAGCCTGACGAAGCAAATCGAGGAGAAATGGTGCACCAAATGGGAAAACGCCCGCATATTCGAGGCAGACCCAGACCCTAATAAGCCCAAGTTCTTAGCAACTTTTCCTTATCCCTACATGAACGGCCCCTTACACGTGGGCCACACGTTCACAGCCACACGCGTGGACGCTTGTGCACGGTTCAAGCGGATGCAAGGCTATAATGTGCTTTGGCCGTGGGCGTGGCACTGGACAGGCCAACCGCTATTAGGCGCCAGCGAGCGCGTGGCAAAAGGCGATCAGGAGTACATACGCGTTTTACGGGAAGTCGACGGCGTGCCCGAAGAGGAGCTCAAGAAGTTTGTTGACCCGTTTTATATGGCTCAGTACTACACCAACGAAGGACGCCTTGCCGCGAAGCGCATAGGCTTCTCGATTGATTGGCGAAGAGAATTCAACACCGTAATGCCGACTTACCAAAAGTTCATAGAATGGCAATACGCAAACCTAAAAGAAAAAGGCTACGTCACGAGGGGGACGCATCCGGTTGTCTGGTGCCCACGAGATAAGAGCCCCACAGGCGACCACGACCGCCAAATAGGCGAAGGCGTCACACCCGAAGAATACACGCTCATAAAATACAAACTGGACGAGGCAACGTACCTACCAGCAGCAACGTTCAGACCCGAAACAATATACGGCGTAACCAACATGTGGATAAACCCAGACGCAACATACGTCGAAGCCAAAGTCAACCAGGAAAACTGGATAATAAGCCAAGAAGCCGCAGAAAAACTCAAAGAACAGAAGCGGACAGTTGAAATAAAACGAGCGTTCAAAGGCAGAGAACTCATCGGAAAAACCTTCCAAAACCCAATCACAAAAGCCAAATTCCCCATACTGCCAAGCTGGTTCGTTGACCCGAAGCAGGCTACGGGCGTGGTTTACAGCGTGCCAGCCCACGCGCCTTACGACTGGCTTGCGCTGAAGGATTTGCAGGAAAAACCCGAAGCGCTAAGAGAGTTTGGCATAGACGCTGAAGTGGTGAAGCGGATCGAGCCGATTTCGCTGATTAAGGTTGAGGGTTTCGGCGAGTACCCTGCAGTAGAACTTGTCGAGCGGATGGGCGTAAAAGACCAGCACGACCCCAAGGCGGATGAAGCCACAAAAACCTTGTACAAGAAAGAATTCCACGCAGGCGTCCTCAAACAAAACTGCGGCGCTTACGCGGGAAAAACTGTGAGAGAAGCCAAAGAAATACTAATCCGCGACTTCAAGAAGCTCGGCTTCGCC
>DATDQZ010000083.1:0-8203 GCA_035292005.1 Bathyarchaeia archaeon
CGCTCTTTTTTGTCTATACCCCCTCTATAAATAGGTTAAACCCAAGAGCTAATCATGCGATAAGGCTGCGCGGCAAAAATAATTGACCGAAAACGCGTTTCATCAACGATTTAACCGCTCCGTACTCCGCACGTAGTTGCCAAGAATAGGATACAGGAGTGTTAGTGGCGGGCCCGCTGGGATTTGAACCCAGGGTCTCCGGCTCCGCAGGCCAGTGTCCTAATCCGTACTAGACTACGGGCCCTTCACAGACAAAATGTGGAAGTCAGATAAAAAGAGTTTACTAATCGTTTACGTGTTAGTTTTTGCTTAATGCTCTTTGTAAGGCCGCGATGACGTTTTGTTTTCCCATGGCAAGCATGTACGGTCCCAGTCGCGGTCCCTGCTGTGCACCCATCAAAACCATGTAAAGCGTTTTGAAAAAGCCGCTAGGCGGTAAGCCGTTGTTTTTGGCTGCGTTAAAGATGGCGTTTTGTATCTTTTCTGGCGCGTCCTCAACTTCCAAGATTTTAATCAAGCTTGCAATAGCGCTTTTCTCTTCGTTTGTGAGTTTTATAGTGGTTTCTTTTATCTCCTCGAAGTCGCGTACCCAATTGAACGCGTATTCAATCCGCCTTGCCAAATCCACATCAATCAGCTGGTTTTTCTGCAGATAACCGTAGTTCTGGAGCTTCTCGGTTATGAACTCGGTTGGGCACTCTTTCGGCGCCATCTTCGCCAAAAAGGTCAGCAGGTTATAGGGCGCGTGAACGCTCGGTTTAGACGGCGGCTTCAGGCTCCAGCAGTACTCGTACAAGCCGCGAAACTTCACACGCTCCCTCTCGTCCTTAACTGTTTTCTTGCCAAAGTAAACAGCCTCCAAAGAATCCAGCTCGTTCATGTACGCGGGAATATCAGAAACATCCAATGTGCGCGTTCCCACAAACCGTTTCAGCATAAGCAAAAGTAGCGCCTGCGGCGAACCGTAGCGGAACCATATCTGCGGCGTGAAAACGTTTCCCGCTGATTTTGAGATTTTCCGTCCACCCTTGTCTAGAAACATTTCGTATCGTGCGTGCGACGGCGGCTCGAAACAGAGGATTTCGCGGCATATTCGGTCGTTTATCCGCACTGAGTCTGCGATGTCTTTGCCGTAAGCTTCAAACCGTATGTCCAATGCTTTCCAACGCGCAGCAAACTCGCCCTTCCAGCTCAGTTTTCCCTCGCCACGAGTGATGTCCGCTTCGCCGCTGTTGCCGCAGCCTTCGATCCACTTGTCCCGGATCTCCAAGCCTTCGCAAACGTAAAGCACTTTATCCGTTTTGGGCAGGAACTTCAAGGCTTTCGTGGTGTAGATGCGTCCGCATTTTCCGCAAACGGGAAAGAAGGGCAAAACTTCAGTGTAGCGTTCTTGGCCCACTTCTTCCTTGACGATTTCGCCAACCTTTTCGGCATTCAAAAGTATAGTCCTGATCTCCTCGCGCAGCAGGCCTTTCTCGTAAACTTCTTTTGCAGACATGTAACTGTATTGGATGCCGCACTTGTCTAAAGCTTCAAGCAGAAGCGAGCTCATGTGCTTGCCGTAGCTTTCGTGGCAGCCAAACGGGTCGGGAATGCTGGACACTGGAAAACCCAAATACTTCTCCAGGGATTTCGGAAGCCCAGCAGGAACCTTCCGCAATCCATCCTTGTCATCGCAGAAGGCGACTAGCTCCGAATTGAAGCCCGTGTCTTTCAAAGCTAAAGTGACCGCGTAAGAGCGTGCAGCGTCGCCGAGGCTGCCGATGTGAGGAAAACCAGAAGCGCCAAGACCCATCTCAGTCCTAATCACGTCAAGGCTTCTGCCCAGCTTGCGCTCTCTGCTAACTATTTTCGCAGCCATTTTGTCGTACCATGTGCCGCGACCAATCAGCTTCTCGCTCATATCAGATCTAACTCTGCCATAGCATAAACTGGAATGCAGATAAAAATGTTGCAGCGAATTGACGGAATCCTATGCCGTGTTAACATGCAACGGTCAAGCTAAGCGACGCGCCCGAAGAGAACTAGTAGAAGAGGAAAAGTCAGAAACTATGGAAAGAGAGAAAAGATGCGGCTACGTGATTTTTGCTCCGCAATTTGGACAGAACTTTGTTCCTGCCTGAACTTCAGTCGCGCATTTGGGACACTTGACAGTAGCCTGCAGCGGATTTCCACAGCTAGAACAGAACTTCGCACCAGCCGCGTTCGCTGTTCCGCATTTGGGGCAGTTGATGCCGCCCTGCGCCTGCATTGGTGCACCGCAACTACCACAGAACTTGGATGTCTGCGGGTTTTGGAAGCCACATTTGGGGCATACCACCATCACCTGCGCTGGCGCTTGAGCTGCTGGTTGCTGTAGCACCTGCGGAAGTATTACGGCTCCTGCACCTATTGCTCCTCCTGAACTCTTGGACAAGCTTTCCGAAGATTTCTGAACAGTTTCCATTCTGAGAACTTCTGCTGCGCCCACTCCAGTCTTTATGTAGAATAGTCTGTCTCGCCACTCTGGGGTTGTGTCGATTCCTTCAAACTTCGCATCTATCAGTTCAAGACCAATCCGCGAGAAAGCATCGAAGAGAACGTTCTTCGAAAGAAGACTCGTCTCGTCAAGCTTACCGTAGACATCTGCAAGCGAGTACTGACTTAACGTGTCGATGAGTCTCTCGTTGAAGTAGCCTCTGAGGAAGTTTTGCAGTCCGTCAGTTGTGAAGGCGCCTTGTCCGCCTACAACTTCATTGACGAAAAGGTTTGGCTCCTCAACTCTGAACCAGAAGCCCCCAAAGAACTTTAGAGGAGCAAGCTCTTTCGTTTGTCCTTGCGCGCCGAATTTTCCTTGGAACTGCTTCAGCGAAACAAAGACAACTGTTGATCTAAATGGAACCTTATCGAACCCTGCGAGCTTTGAGAAAATTTTTGTCAGCAATGGAAGGCTTGCTGTTGACAGGACGTGACGCCCTCCTCTGAAGACATCGTAGGCTTTGCCGTCTCTGAAGAAAACTGCAGCTTCGTATTCGTGAACGACTAGGTTGTCGCCCCATCCGATTTCTTCAACAGGATATCTCCAGACTATGTCTCCTTCTCTCGCTCCGACCCACTCAATAACTTTTGGCATTTCACACTTCACCTCCCTTTTGTTATTCCCTTAGGAAGCCACGGTCTCTGTCCTGCAATAACGCTACCATTGCACGCATCAACTATTACAGAGAATGACCTTCCTCCCATGCGATATTCGATGAACCACCAAGGCGAGTATATCAATTCAGAATCGCCAACAGGATAAGCGCCCACGCTGAACCGCGACACAAACGTGTACCTTGATCTAAGCTCCTGCAAAGCCAAGCTCTTGGCTCTTTCCGCAGCCTCTTTGGCATTTATCTCCACGTTAAGCGTCTCTTCACCAGTCTTCTTGAACGGTTCCTTCTTGTCAAGCGGAATCTTGTAAGCACCCGCATCAGGCTGAAACTCTGCAGCTTTCCGAGCTACAACAGAAACATCCTTTGCCTCGCTCACGGACATTCTCTCAGTTCTGTCTCCGATTGCCCTTCCAGCGCCTCTTCCCGCTCCTCCAAAGATGCCGCCAAGTGCTCCGCCTAAGGCTTGCATCGCAACCTCCTGCGCAACTTGCCCTTTTGTATCCTTTGTTTTTATGAGCGCCTTCTTGCCTTCAACATCGCCTTCTAGCTGAATTGTCACAGCCCAGTTCGGAATATACCGAAGAATTATTGAACCCCAATCAGCGCGCTCAGCCATTCCTCGCGTGACCAGAATTCCCTTCGCAACATGATCTTTCGCAATTTCCATAGCTTGAGAGCCATTGACAACCACGGGAAGCATGCTATATCTTGGGGGCTCTTCGCCCGTTGTATTATTGACGTATCCGCAGTAGTTGCAGATTACAAGAACTTCCTCTGGATCGTACGTAAGCGGAGCACTACAGTGCATACACGCTTCAAGCTTTGGGGCAGCGGGTTTTGGTGCCGGCGTTGGCGGAGGCGGCGCAGGCGCCGAAGGCATAGTGGGTATAACTCCCGCAAAACTCTTAGCAAACTCCATGGCTTGCTGTTTTGCCTGTTCCTTCCACCCAACTAAGGCGGCGGGATTGTCACATGCGTTCGCCAAAGCTTGTTCTACAAGATCCATGAGTTCGCGTGGTCCGTCAACCTCGACGTAAACGTCCTGTGGTATACCTCTAACTTTGATCACTGCCTTGTCGAAGAAACCCTTCTTCAGCTCGAACATGAAACTGTTCTGCCCAGGTATTACCTTCTTGACACTCCAGCCTACCTGCTTGATGTATTCGGGCAAAGCTCCTTGAAGATTGTCCATTCTGGCTCCGATTTCGCGATAGCGCGCTGAAATCATCCTTCCAGTCCTCGGAGAATGGTTGACCGTTCGTCAACGAGTCTGTCGAGTTCCTCGACCTTGGATATCAGTGCGTCCATCGCTGTTCTCCACTCGTCTGTTCCAGGGTCAATGCCGACGGTCTTCTCAACATCAGCCTTTACGAGTTCTGCCTTCTCTATCAGGCTTAAGTCATGCTGGATAACGGCGTCGAGTTTGTCCTCCTTGACTTTGATTGCGTCGAACATGCCAGCGTATCCGGCGACTGCTCTGTCTATGCGCTGAGTAACTCTGTCAAGTCTAGAGTTGAGCGCATCAAATCTATAGGTGTCGTCGCCTGAAAGTTTCTGGACCAATAAAGGATTGGTAAAGGTTCTTCGAAAAGCGGTTTTTGCGGTCTTCAGCCTGTTTACGACTTCCGTCCTGACGAGGCGGTCGCTTTCTCTTCTTAGCTCCTTTTCCTTGTATCCTCTGTATCCTGGAATGTAGCCCATGATTTTCTCAAGAAGACCTCGTTCTCCACGAACTTTTCCTAAATAGTCTTTTTCACTCATTTTTTACTCCTCTGATATGCAACAATACCTATGATTGCGATAACAATCGCAAGAATGCCCATAACAAGAAACGGATTTATCACATTGTAGAATCCTGAGATAACTCCCACCGCAAACATCACGGTTCCCCAAACCAAGTAATACGTAGATTCCTTCCTCGCCACAAATGAGAAAGCAAGAGTATAAACGCCAAGAGGACCGAAAATCCATGCGGGAATGTTGAAAAGAACAAAAGGAATCACATTCATACCGTAAACTATTGCCGCCACACCCACGGATACGACAAGGACGACGAGAGCTCCCACGCCATAATCTAAAGGCTTATGAGAGACATTCTGGTCAGTTTTCATTGTATCCCCCCGTACGCGCACGCTAATTTTAGTATGGAAGACTCTCTTTTAAGATTTTGGCTAAAGTATTCCGAAGCCTTTTTGGGGTATGTCACCTTTTATGGCTGTTCCTGTGGCGCCGTCTATTAGTAGTTGGTAGCTTTCGCCTCTATAGTCATATTTTATGAACCATATCGGTGCGTGTAAGTAAACCTCTTGTTTCACGGCGAATTCGGTTGTCATCTCAACTATTTTGTCTACATCCTGCTGAAGGAGAAAGCGATGGTGCGCCTCGATTTGTTGTTTGGCGAGCTCCAAAGCTTCATTCCTGTCGATTTCGCTGTTCAAAACTTTTGCGAAACCTTCTATTCTGCGAAAATCGTAAGGTATCTTCCCCTCTAAAGGAACATCGTACTCTCGCGTTGGGAACTCCGTCGTCTCCCTCGCCAAAACAAGCCAATTGTACTCTTTCTCAATTTTTCCTTCTTTCATAATTGGCGGAGCTATGCGCTCGAATATGCCTTCGTAGGTGCTTTTGGCTTCGACGGAGATGACCCAGAAGGGCAGATAAAACAAATTCTTCTCCTCAATCTTCGATTTTCTGGCGAGGTCGGAGGGTTTCAAGAAGCCCGAACGCATCCAATCTTTTATAGACTCGTCTATTTGCGTTTCATCATACTCGTTCAGCAAGAGGGAATGTTCAAAATTGAAGGCTTGTCCGGTTTCTATGACGGTGGTGAAGCCACAGTACTTGCAGGTAGCCACTATCTCGCCAGGCTTAAACTCCACTGGCGCGCCGCAGTGAGAGCACCTGATTTCTTGGGCTACAGCCATCGTCTAGGCCTTCAGTTTTTCCCTTTTCATTATCTCCCTTGCCACTATGACGCCTGAAGCTGAAGCCTGAACCAAGCCTCTCGTAACGCCGGCGCCGTCGCCGATAGTGAACATGTTCTGGATTTTGGTTTCCAAAGCATTGTTCAATTGTAGATGTGAAGAGTAAAATTTCACTTCTATGCCATAAAGGAGCGTGTCTCTCGAATGAATTCCAGGCGCGATAACGTCTAAGGCTTGAAGCATCTCCCTTATGTCGGATAAGTAGCGGTAGGGCAAAACGAAGCTTAAGTCGCCTGGCGTAGCGTTCTTCAAAGTGGGTGTAACCACGCTGCGGGCGATTCGTTCGGGTGTTGAGCGCCGCCCAGAAACTAAGTCGCCCAGACGCTGTATCATCACTCCGCCGCTAAGCAGGTTTGAAAGTCTGGCAACGTACTTTCCGTAGGCTATTGGTTCTTTGAAAGGCTCTGTGAATGAAGTGCTTACGAGAATGGCGAAGTTAGTGTTTTCCGTTTTCCTTTCCGCATAACTTTGCCCATTAACGGTTAAAACTCCGTTGTAGGATTCTGTTGTAACTTCACCGTAAGGCGAAACACAGAAAGTTCGAACTTGGTCATCAAAACCCCGCGAGTAATAAACAAGCTTCGGCTCGTAAAGAGCCTTGGTCAGCTCTTCCATAACCGACGCTAAAACCTCAACCCTTACGCCCACGTCAACGGGGTTGTTCACGGTCCTTAAACCGCGAACCTGAGCTTCTGTCTGAAGCCACTCAGCACCGCTTCTGCCGGGCGCGATTATCACGTATTTGCCCATGAATTTTTCGCCGTTTACAGTTTCAACGCCCTTAACCGCGCTGTTCTCCGCGATAAGACCTTTAACGTCTGTTTTGGGCTGAAACACAATTTTGCCGTTTAGCTCTCGGCGCATATGCCGCAGGGTTTCAACGCATTTTTCTGTGCCCATGTGGCGGATTTTCTGTCTGATGAGCTTTAATCCTGCCAAGGAAGCTCGGCGTTCGATTTCATCTACTTTCTCGATGTCTTCGCCGTAAACTTGCTCGTTTGCACCGTATTTCAGGTAAATGCTGTCGACGTATTTTACGAGTGCTTCAAGCTCTTTTTGTGAAACGTACTGGTTAAGCCAGCCGCCTACTTCGGTGGATAATGTGAGTTTGCCGTCACTGTAGGCACCTGCGCCGCCCCAGCCTGAGAGAACAGCGCATGGCTCGCAATGTTGACAGTCAAATCCTCGGCTTGAGGGGCATTTGCGCTGGTCTATGTCTGGACCTCTATCGAGTATTAGGACGTTAAGGCTGTTTTTTTCCGTAAGCTCTAGCGCAGAGAATATGCCTGCTGGACCTGCACCAACGATTATTACGTCGTACTTCAAAGGGCACTATCTCCCTGGAACCCAAAGTTAGATGTAGCAACTAGCATATATTTCTAACTAAAAAGCGAGAAAGAAAAGGAATGGTCATCCTTTGGCTTCTTTCGCGTAGGGTATGAGGCAGAGGAACTTCAATGTTTTTTTGCCGTTGTTCTTGAATTGGTGCTGCTCATCTGGAGAAACGAAGACAACATCGCCTGCTTTGAAAGCGCTTGCTTTTTCTCCGTCAAAAACGAAGCCCTCGCCTTCGAGTATGAAGACCTCATGCTCCCAAGAATGCGCGTGCAAAGGACTGTAACCGTCAGGTTCCATTTCGAAAAGTCTCATGGCAAAGTTTTCAGCGCCCATCTCCTTAGTGATGAGCCATCTTACTTTCACTTTTGAAGCGCCATCTTCGGCGTCCTTTGCCTTAACTGTGTCGTAATGGAATATTTTCATGTATTTTTCACCTTTACATTTGCTTTGTTTACTAGTTGTTCGCGTTTTCTAATAAGCTTGAGTGGCGATTTCCCTCTTTTCTGGCTTGTACGTGGTGCGAGGATGTGGTGAAGTGTCGTTTGGAGATATATCTCAAGAACACTTATATCTCCGCTACCGTAAGCCTATAAAAGGCAGCATTATGGCAACCGAAGCAAAAACCGCAAACATAGACGAACTAATCTCAGACTTCTCACGCTTCTACATACTCACCATCCTCTACGAAGGACCAGCCCACGGCTATCAAATACTCAGCCGCTTCAAAAAAAGAGTGAAGAAAGAAGT
>DATDQZ010000084.1:0-6239 GCA_035292005.1 Bathyarchaeia archaeon
CTTGGCATCTTATCCCGGCCTTTAGGAAGTCATTTATTTTGAAGCCAGATACAACTAGATTTCCTAAGTGTAGCAAGCCAGAGATTTCGAAGCCTTGGTAGTGCTCTGGATGCTCGTTTGTCTGTAAAAGCTGGCGTAACTCCTCTTCTACTAAAATCTCTTCTGTCGGCGGTCGTTTGATTAAGTCGATTTTTGTTTCTATGTCCAATCTGTATCAACTTCTAACCTTCTATGTGAGAGTGTACTTAAAAGTTGTTTCGCGGGCTTTTGTTTCCCACGTAACCTAACACTTAACCTCATTGTAGAGCGATGCGCTCCTCTTGGTTAAGCTCTCTCTGGCGTGGGATCGTTGAGCCCGCGCCCACTGTGTCCCATGTTTGGGTAAACCCGCCAAATTAAGCCTTAGTAATTTCTTATTCTCTTCTTCTGTGTTCATTTACTCATCTTCTTTGCTATTAGTGGATTACTTACTTGTGTTTAAATATTTGTTTTTGGGTTTATACACGGGGTAATTTGGCATGCAAGAGAAGATTTTATTGAAAATCTCAACTAGGAAGGGTTCTCGTGTTGAGAGTGTCCCTTTAATGAAGTTAAAGCGGTTGGCTTCTGCTAGTCATCGTTTTTGGAGACTTGAAGGCGATTTTTTGGTTCTTGAGTCATATTGACGAGGGTGATTCAATTGTTTGATAGACGCGACTATAATTGTCGATATTCCTTAGCTCACCGTCTGAGATTTATGAGATTGAACAGAGTAAGCGTTCCAAGCAGGGCGCTCTTTCTCCATAATCCATTCTTCTAAACGTGCAGATTTGGCATTTTCAAGCTTGCGCCCAGACCGAACTCTGACTTTTTCTGAGGGGTGCCCTTTAGTGAAGAGGCTCAGAAAAAGGGTTTTGGGTCTTGGGGCTCCAAAACTTCGGTCTGGTTCAGGAAAGGTGACACCTTTCTGGTGGAAATGTCTAACTTACATTTCCAGAATTGAAAATGTATTCCAAATCTGCTGTGCGTCGTTGATTACTCTACGACAGTTTTATGCGTTTCGTCTGAAAACAAGGTTTTCAGATTTTGTAGTGGTTGGCGTGCAGCTTGTGTTTACTTGGAATACTCTGTTACATATTCCATCGATTGCGCCGAGGGAGAGGCTCGGTTGACTGTGGGTGGCTAACAAAGTATTAATAAAGGGTATATTTTAATAAAATACATAACAATTGCCATGATAAAGAAGGTCATTTAATGTCTCAAACAACTAAAGTACGCCCTATTGAGATATCCCTCAATTCTATATGGATGCTACAGCCCGAGTACAAAGGGATTAGGCGATCCTTAGAAAACAAAGGATACACGTTAAGGGAGCAAACCCGAGGGATTCTGGTTGTTATTGCATCAAAGGGTTCTATTGAAATTTTCGTAAATCCCGAAAGGAGAGTTTTGGGTATCGGAAGCGAGACATCTTCAAAAGACTTGTTGGTGGCGTATGAAGACTTGGATCAAGCATTCTTGGAAGTAGGCATGGAACCATCAAATTTGATGTTCGTTGAGTTTGTCGGCACATTTATGGTAGAGTCTGTATCGAGTCCACTCGGAGAACTGTGCAAACTCAAATTCGAAAATGACTTGTTAGCTAAGATTGGAGTCGTCTTGGAGAAAGAATTGGCAACCATAGGATTGAGTTTAGCTCTTAAGGGGGCTAATCCAACAGAATCGAATTGGCTTCATTTATTTATTGAACCTCTCTATCCGAGTGCTAACAAGAATTACAAAGTAAGAGTCATATGCAGGGGCAATAAGGATGAGGTTGTTAATTTCGTGAAGACTATCGAGAAAAGGATCCCAAAGATAATTGACAAGATAGAAGGCACATAACTAATGGCTTTTTCAGAGGAAAATTACAGTCTAACAACGAGTTACGAAAAAGATGAATTCGAGAATATGGGTGTCGCCTCAACACCTATCGCGTTAGGAATAGTTCAAAAAACAACTATAGAAATTGGAAATGAAGCTGAGTTCTTTGACCTTTTTAGAGTACACGAGCCAACGTCAGGATTAAGCAAAGTTGAAGGGCTGTCAACAAGCGCTGTTACTTTAAACGACTATCCCGTAAGACCGACCTTGGCTCAGCGCTATGAAATTTCGAAGGCTGCGGAGGACTTTATCAGTAGGCAAAAAAAATCAGTAAAATACAAAGAAGAAATTTTTGTCGTAGCCGATCGGACTGTTGAATTTCTTGGCAAAAAAGGAATTTTGGCGAAAGTGGTAATTTCTCTTTTCGTAGATCCTGAATACATCAACTGGATTGAGCCAAGGATAAGCGTCGAGGTTCGGAAAGAAGACCTTCAAGAAACATATAGATTGTTCACTGAGCTGCTAGAGTACTCTCTAGCAAACATATCGAATAAGACGTTGAAGAAACTAGTCGTAACTGTCAATAGCGCGCAGTGATAGGAATTGATTACACCTGACAAATTCCTTCAATTCGCCAAGAGAATCATGTCTGTCAAGGCGGCATCAGAAGAAGAGTGCAGATCAGCAGTAAGTAGAGCTTATTATTCGCTTTACCATGAAACGTTACAAATTCTAGTCACCAAATATTCGCTGGATTTAATTGGGAATATTCAGAAGGTGAAGAAAAAAACGCTAAGCGGTAGTGAGAGAGCAAAACTCAATTCTTTGGATCCTGACTTTCTTAAGCAATTTAATCTTCATCAAATAGTTTTTGATACGCTTGTAGGTATGAACTATCAGGCTGTGGCAATGACGTACAAAAACTACAGAATTCAGAGGAATCAAGCAGATTACGATCTGAAAATGAATTTTTTGTATAACGACGCTGATGCAATGGTCAAAAACATCGAAGTTTTGGTTGGCGCGGTTAAGTCGCTTTAGGGTCTTTTTAAGGGATTGCTCCCGCATCGAGTTTCCCGAGGCGCTTAATCATCGTGCCCGATTTCGAACGTACAAGGCAGAGCGGAGCGATTGCGCATGCGTATAGATATGGTCAGACTCGAGTATAGGATTCTTTTCGCTTGTTAATAGGACATCACTTTTTGTCTCTTAGAACTTTTTCTAAACAATTATCCAAACTCTTCCACCCTTCTTCATTGTCTTCATACCTAAAATAACGTAAATGTTTCAGGTCAAAAGGGACATCTTCATCGTTCTGGGTTATTATTATTGTATCTTTTCCTACTGTATGGGCTATGCCGAGTTCGTAAAAAACATTTGCGTTCTTTCCTGTTACATCTGCGAGAATGAGTTTGGATTTATTAATTTGTTCCCAAATGTCTTCAATTATTGGTGAGGTAGTGTATAAGTCATTAGCTTTCAGCGTTTCATAACCAACTTTCTCTATTGTTGGCTTAATATGGTCTTTGTATAGCCTTTCGAAATTTGGTCTGAAAGGCATTAATACAAAACAGGTCTGTTTAGCAGTCTTGAAATTGCGGCTTTTAAATATAGGTTTACATACAAGTGAAGGGCTGTCTTCCGTGATTATCTTAATCAATTGAGAAGGCTGTCCTTCCTTGAGAGTGGTATTTATTGCTTCTAGAATTTGTTTGTACATACCATTTATGTATTCTCTTCTTTCTGCCCAAGTTTTAAGTTGTACCCTGCAAAATGCATAAAATGTCTGAAGAGTCGGAAAAGGGTTCGGGTCGGGAATATTAAGTTTTAAAAAACAAGCAGACAGTTGATTACTTAGTCTTTTGTACTCTTCTTCTTTATTCTTTATGTTGGGAACGTCTGTGGTTAGCGACCTAATCAGAAAACCAATCATGTTTTGAATTTGCTTCGAGAATTCAGCTAATTCCCGTAATTCCATTATCTTACCCCCTTGATTAGACAATATAGTTGTCTACAAGTTCTTAAATAACTTCTTGCGCTCTAATACCTTTATCAATTTTCTGCGTGACGTTTGGCTTTTTGCGTATCCGTTCGGCGCGCAAGCGGGAGCGCAGCGCGCAGCGCCTTTTAGGGTTTATCTCTCTTCTTTAACGGGCTGGATTGTCTCCCATGTAACCTAACGCTTGACTTCACTGTGGGGCGGTGCGCCCCTCTAAGCCAAATTCTCTCGGCATGGGATTTTAAGCCCGTGTCTCGCTGTGTCCCATGATTGGGTAAGACCTAATACATCACAAGCAAGGCAAGGTTTGTTGTACTTGCTGGCTTCCGTTAGTTCCGTCGTCATGGATTTTTTCAGCGAGGCAAATAAATAAGATGGGGCTTGTCGGTTAAATGTGTTATGTGGGAAGTAGTTTTTCCTTCTTACTTTGGTTTCCTATATAGCTTGATTCCGTCCATTGTGTCAACGTATGTAAATCCCGCTTCGATTAGTTTCTTGGCTTCGTCTATTGTGGTTGCGGTGTTGCATACGAAGTCTTCGCTTAGAGTGTCAATGAAGTGGACGTAAATCTCGGTGTTCCGTATAGATTTGTGTCCGAGTTGCTGTTTTGTGTGCATTAGGTTCTTGTATTTTCTAAAGTCGTTGGTTGCGAAGTAGTGTCGGAAGTCGTAGAGTCGTATGCTTTTCATGGTTGGGTCGTGTAGTTTGTCGGCTAATGCGTTTCGCATTATTCGGAATAGTTTGGAGTAGCTTCGGGGCGTGATGTCGAAGAGTTTGCTCTCGGTGCTTAAGTTCTCTCTGTGTATGTGGTCGGCTAACGCAAAACTTAGGTTCTCGCTTATCTTTAAGGCTCTTGCTGCTCCGTGTTTGGCTGTCGTGGGGTAAACGAGTTTTTGGTCTAAATCTACGTCTTTAACTCTGAGTCTGCATAGTTCGATTGGTCTTAAGCCTGCTTCTTTGCTGAGTCGTAGCTTCATTGACATTAGTCTGCCTGCTTTAGCAATGAACATTTCTAACTTCTCGGCTGTGGGTACTTTGATAGGCTGCGCTTCCGTAGAGTATTTTGGTCTTCTCCAATAGATTCCGTAAAAATCACAGAATCGGTTGTACGCTTGGCAAATATTGGCTTTGAATCCTGTGCTTACGTTTTTCTCGGCTATTACTGCTTTCACTTGTTCGGGGTCGTTTAAGTCTGCGGTCTTTCTCAGCATCATTAAGGCTTTGTTGGTTGATTCAATTGTGTAGTCGCTCATACCGTTCTTCTTCATTTCGACAAGAAGGTTCACGACAGGAGACGGGTTTGTTAAATCAATGGAAGCTTTGGGTAAACCCGCCATCACAAGCAAGGCAAGCTTTGTAGGACTTGCAGTCTTCCGTTGGGTCCGTCGGCATGGATTTGCCAGTGGGATTCGGAACGGCTCATACGTGTTCATCGCCAAAAAATACTAAAGACTAAAAGAGAAGTTAAGCGTTACTCTTAGTTAACTCACGAAATAGCCAAACAACCTTGAAAAATTACTAGATGTTGCGGCTTATTTTACTATGTTTTGAGGTTTTCCTTCAATAAAGGCGTGTATGTTCTCGATTGTAGTGCTAACAAGTCTTTGTAAGGATTCTCTGCTGTTGAAGGCACAATGCGGCGTTATAATGACGTTCTTGAGCCTAAGGAGAATGTGAGTTCTCAACATCGTCGCCAGTCTCTCCCTTGGAACATTATCCAAAAGCAATTGAGCCTCTTCTCGAATAAGATGTTCTTCTTCAAGAACATCTAAGCCAGCGCCACCTAAATCGCCATTTATTAAAGCTCCAGTAAGAGCTTCGGTGTCGACGAGTCCGCCTCGAGCAGTGTTAATGATGATTGCGCCCTTTTTCATGATACCTACTTTGTCCTTATTCAAAAAATGGTATGTTTCTTCATTCAGTGGCAAGTGAAGGGTGACTATGTCCGACTTCCCCAATAGGCTCGTAGCATCGGTATACTGGAATCCCAACTTCTCCGCTATTTCCCTGTTCGGATACTTATCGTAGGCTAACACTTCCATTTCAAAGCCCCTGGCTATCTTTATCACTTTGGTTCCGATGCGGCCAGTTCCGAGAACTCCCAAGATTTTTCCGTTCAGGTCAAAACCTCGAACGCCTTGGCATTCAAAATCACCTTGGCGAGTTCTCTCGTATGAATCATGAATCATGCGTGAGAGGGAAAGAATTAACGCAAATGTGTGTTCGGCTACGGTGTTCTCGCTGTACATGGGAACATAACAAACCATGATTCCTCTTTTCCTACACGCTTCAAGATCGATGTGGTCAAAACCCGTTGACCGCGTGGCCACTAAACGCACATTGCCCAGTTTTGAGAGAAGCTCTTCGCTCAGTTCTGAATAGATGAAAACTGATATGA
>DATDQZ010000085.1:0-44936 GCA_035292005.1 Bathyarchaeia archaeon
AGAGGCGTTAAAATAGTGGCTGTAAAACTCGGCGGTCACGGGTGTTACGTTACAGATGGCCGCGAACGACATTTGATAGAAGCCTTCAAAGTGAAAGTTGTGGACACAACTGGCGCTGGTGACGCTTTTTGCGCTGGCTTCCTTTACGGCTTACTCAATGACAAGAGCCTTTACGAGTGCGGCAGACTTGGCAATTTCGTGGCTTCAAGATGCATCATGAAGATGGGCGCGAGAGCAGGGCTTCCCGTTGCCAAGGACTTAGAACTTCTTGGTTAAGTGCTCAATCAGGCTTTCGAAAATTAGTTTTCCATCGCCATACTGCGGCATCTGCTCTTGTCTCGTCCAGTCGGGCTGTTGCCACCAGTAAAGCGCTCTTTCAGGATGCGGCATCAAACCAAATATCGTTCCTTCCCGATTGCAGATTCCCGCGATGTCGTGGAAAGAGCCGTTCGGGTTTGTGGGGAAGCAGCCTTCCGCGTAATCGCCGTTTTTGCTGCAATACCTGAAAACCAGTAAGTCATCCTCGTAAAGCCTTTCAAGCAGCTTCTGTTCTTTCTCTTTCGGGAACAGGAACCTTCCCTCCGAATGAGCAACGGGTATCCGAAGCACTTTGCTCTTAGGAATTTTACTTGTGAATACGCATTTTCCCTTGTTTTCCTGTTTGAGGTAGACCCAGCGGCAGTTATAGCCCTGCGGAATGTTCGTGGCGAGAGTGGCTTCAGGATAAGCGCTTACTCCGTCAAAGCCAGGGAGCAGACCATACTCCACGAGAACCTGAAAGCCGTTGCAAATGCCCAAAATCAGCCTGTTCTCTCCAACAAAGGCTTTCAACTCTTTACCCAACTTTGCTGACAACCACCGTGCCCATATAACGCCGGCGCGCACGTAATCCCCAAACGAGAAGCCGCCGGGAAAAACCAGAAGCTGATAATTCATGAGTTTTCCGCGCTTAATTAGCTCGTTCAAGTGCAAAGTTTCAGCCTGAACGCCCAACTCTCGAAAAGCGCGTTGCGTTTCTGAATCGCAGTTAGTTCCGCCCACGCGAACAACGCAGACTTTTATTTCTTCCCGCTTCACGATTGCACCCCGCTGCTTAAGGTCTCTTTCCAACTCCTACGCAAATCGGTGAGCGCAGCATTTACCACGACGGCGCCATCCAACCCGTAAACGATTAATTTTGGATTTTTGGTGACCCAGCCTATTTTAGCACAAATCTTTCCCTTCATCAGAGTTTCAAAGTCTTCTTTTGATTTCTCCGAAACTTCCACCAGAAAGCGGCTGTTTGACTCTGAAAACAACACAAAATCATCGCGGTTCACCGCTTTGCATGGCACTTTTCTCAAATCCAACTCAACGCCATCTCCGCCTGCCAACGCCATCTCCGCCGCAGCCACCGCTAAACCGCCTTCTGAAAGGTCGTGGCACGCTTTGACAAAGCCTAAATCAATAGCCTTAGTTACTGCTCTGAATGTTTTTCTGGCTTGTGCCCCGCGCACTTTCGGCACCGATTTCCCAACGTGCCCGTAGAGCTTGTAGTATTCTGAACCGCCCAACTCCTTGAAGGTCTGACCAACAATGTAGAGCGCGTTGCCCGGCATCTTCGTGTCCATTGAGACGGTTAAGCGTATGTCTGGAACAACGCCCACGGCTGTTATTAGGAGCGTTGGCGTAACTGGACCGAGCGGAGACTCGTTGTAAAGGCTGTCTTTTCCCGAAATGAACGGCGCCTTAAAAGCAGTGGCGAAGTCGTAGCACGCCTCGCACGCCCTCACGAGAGAGCCGAGTCTTTCTGTTTTTTCAGGGTTGCCCCACGTGAAATTGTCGAGAAGGGCTACTCTTCGTCCGCCAACTGCCACGTTATTCCTTAAAGCTTCATCTATGGCTGAAGCTGCCATCCAATAAGCGTCGATTTTTCCGTAGTTCGGGTTCATGCCACACGAGATGGCTATGCCTTTCCACGAATTATCAAGAGGCTTTATGACGGCTGCATCATTTGGTCCGCCATATTCGCCCTGCAAGGGTTTCAGGGCGGTGTTTCCTTTCACCTCGTGGTCATAAGTGCGTATTACGCTTTCTTTGCTGGCGATGTTTGGCGAAGACAGCAGCTGAAGGAGAGGTTCCGTCAGGTTTTCGGGTTCGGGAAACACTGGCTCTTCAAAGCGGGCGTTTTCACACGTTGCGTTTTTCACGCTTTCTGGCGGTTCAAACAGGAAGGGCATGTCCATGTCCGCGACTAATGCGCTTTGATGACAAAGCTGTAACCGTGCTTCCTGCGTGAGTTTTCCTATGGCAGTGGCTTCAACGTCTTCCTTTTCGAAAATCTCCAAGACCTTTTCAAGGTTTTCAGGCGGAACGATTAGAAGCATTCTTTCTTGGGACTCTGAAATGTAAATTTCCCAAGGCGCCAAGCCCTGATATTTCAAAGGCACTTTTTCAAGTTCCACTGTTGCGCCGCAGCTGAACTTTTTTGCGGTTTCGCCAACAGCGGATGATAATCCACCTCCACCCAAGTCCGTTATTGCCGAAGCGAGTTCGCGGTCTCGAATTTCGATTATGGCGCGTTTCAGTTTCTCCTCCTCAATTGGGTCTGCAATCTGCACAGCGGGCCTGGAAACTTCTTCTGATTTTTCTGTCAGTTCAGCGGAAGCGAAGGTTACGCCGTGAATCCCATCGCGGCCTGTTTTTCCGCCTGCTAGAAGGATTACGTGGCCTGGTTTGGCGTTTTTTCTGAACTTTTTAAGCGGCAACAGCCCTATGCATCCGCAGTAGACTGTTACGTTTCCAGTGTAGCTGTCGTCAAAGTATATGGCGCCGTTCACGGTGGGGATGCCCATGTTGTTGCCGTACGCGCTTATGCCCGCTGTTACACCCATGTACACGTATTTCGGGTGCTTCACGCCTGCCGGAAGCTTGGCGTAATCATAATTTAAGGGTCCGAAGCCTAAAACATCAGTGCACGCGATTGGGTCTGCCCAGACACCTAGAATGTCGCGGATTACGCCGCCCACACCTGTGGCTGCGCCGCCGAAGGGCTCCACAGCGGACGGGTGATTGTGGGTTTCGACTTTGGCGGCTATTCCGTAGCCTTTGTCGAAGCGGATTATGCCTGCGTTGTCTTCGAAAACGGAGAAGCACCAGCGCGAGTTGATTTCTTCTGTGGCTTTTGCAATGTACGTTTTGAAGAGGCTGCTGATTTCCCTGTTGCCCATGCGTATTTTGCCTTTGAACGTTTTGTGGAAACAGTGTTCAGACCACGTTTGCGCTATGGTTTGGAGTTCCACGTCGGTTGGGTTTCTTTTCTTCTTTTTGAAGTGGGCTTGGATGGCTTTCATTTCTTGCAAGTTTAAACTTAAACCCAGTTCACTGCTGATTTCCTGCAGTTGGCTGTCGGCTGCTTCGAGCGCGCTGATTTCGAACAGGGAAAAAGCGGTTTTCCTGCGGACGTAGAGGTTAATGCTCATTTTTGCTCCTCAAGGGCGATTGTGTAGCTGTCTTTTGTCGGGTTCGCCAACAGCCGTCTGCACATTTCTTCAGCTTTCGTTTTGGCTTCTTTTGGTGTTTGCGCTTCGAGGAGAATGTTGTAGACTTTGCTCACGTTTACAGCGTCAACGGCGTAGCCGAGTTCTTTTAGCAAGCGTGCTGCGGTTTCGCCTTCTGGGTCGCTATGGCCAGGTTTGAGGCTGACTTCTATTTTCGCGCGGTATTTCATGGGCTAAATGTTAAGCGTAGGGGATTTAAACGCTTTCATCATTAACCTGTGCAAAGTTATGCCAGAACTATTTTCTTGCTTTTGTGGCGAATTTCTATTTTTTCCTTGCTTGTGACTTTTCCTATTTGTTCAGGTTGGGCTCCAGTTTTTTCCAGAATGCTCATGGCTTTGTCTGTATCTGTTTTGTCCACGATTATGGCGAAACCCCAGCCCATGTTGAAGGTTTTAAACATCTCCTCATCTGCGATTGAGAAGCCAAGTTCACGCGCGGTTTTTTGGATTAAGCCGAAGATGGGTTGAGGTTTGAAGTTGTCGAAGTCGAAGCCTATGCCAGGCGAGAAGCGGGTGAGGTTGTTGAATTTTAGGTAGGCGTCGCCTGTTATGTGTACGGCTGCTTTAATTTTAACCGCTTCGGCTGTTTTAAGGAGGGGTTTCACGTAGATTTTGGTGGGTTCCAGCGCTTCTTGGACTATTTCCCTGTCAAATCCGTTTGGCACAGCGTTTGGCTCGTATTTTCCGCTCCAGCGTTTGAAGAGGATTTTTCTTGCGAGGCTTATGCCGTTGCTGTGCAGCCCACTGCTTCTTAAGCCTATTATCGGGTCGTCGGGTTTGATGTTTTTTCCCGTGATTATTCGTGATGTGTTGACTTGGCCTATGGCGGCGATTATCATGTCGAAGCCTTTGCCTTCCGATAAACCCTTTATGATTTCGGCTACGTCGCCTATTTCTCCGCTGGTGACTGGGCATTCTGCTTCTGCCGCGCCTTTGGCGATGCCTTTCAGCCATTCTCCTACAAGGACAGGGTTGCTGGTTTGGGCGTGGATGTTGTCGGCGATGGCGAGCGGCGTGGCGCCTGAACGGATAACATCGTTCACAGCCATCGCTACGGCGTCTATGCCTATGGCGTCGTATTTTTCTGCTAACTGTGCCAGTAGGACTTTGGTGCCTACGCCTTCGATGGCGAGGTCCAAGTAGGTGTTTTGGCTTATGGGGAAGATGTTTCCATAGGGCAAGTGGACTATTGGGCCACGTGTGCTGTACTTGTAGGTTTGCTGTAGTGTTTTTAGTGCTTTTTTGGATTCTTTGCGTTGTTCGCGGTTTACTCCTGCGTTTGCGTAGGTGAAGTTTTTGGGCATGAAGCGTCTTTCTCCTGTTGTGTGTTCTTTTCTAGTTGGTTGGAGATAACAATTTTGCTATAGGCTTATGGAGAAATGGCTAAAAGTTTAAGTTTTGTTTTGTTTGTGATATGTGCTTGTGCGGTCGTAGTCTAGCTTGGCTAGGACATCAGCCTCCCACGCTGACGACCCGGGTTCAAATCCCGGCGACCGCACTCTATTACTTCTGGCAGGGACTAAAGGATAAGGCTTAACTTATTCAGTCTATAGTTTAATAGTGAGAAATATGACAACATTTGAGGAGATAAAAAACACTTTAGCCAAGCATAAGGAAGGATTGAAACAAAAATATGAGGTTAAAGAGATAGGTATTTTCGGTTCTTACGTCAGAGGAAAACAAAAAAAGAGAAGTGATGTTGATATTTTGGTTGAGTTTGAGGAATCAGCAAGCCTGAGCCTTTTAGACTTTATTGGATTGGAGAATTATTTAAGTGAAGTTCTAGGAGTTAAAGTAGATCTAGTTGAAAAACATACCCTTAAACCAAGGATAGGAAAACGTATCTTAGAAGAAGTTGTAAACGTATGAAAGAGGAATTTTTGGATTACATAGAAGATATAATCGTGGCTATGGCTGATGCCGTGAATTTTGTAAAAGATATGGAATACGCTGTTTTTGTGAAAGATAAAAAGACCGTCTACGCCGTAATAAGGGCTGTAGAAATTATTGGAGAGGCAGCGAAAAAGATACCTGCCTCAGTTAGGGATCGTTATCCTCAAATTCCTTGGAAAGACATGGCTGGAATGCGAGATAAGGTAATTCACGAGTACTTTGGTGTTGATCTGAAAAGAGTTTGGAGCACTGTTAAAACGGATATTCCTGCTCTTAAACCATTATTTGAAAAGATTCTGAAAGATTTTGAGTAAATTTAACTCTAACTAAGAATTACAATCCTTTCGCACTATCTTTCTTGGCATTGCTGAATAGTAGTTTGGCTAGGACATCAGCCTCCCCCGCTGACGACCCGGGTTCAAATCCCGGCGACCGCACCACAATCGCTACTTCTCTTGCCTTTCCATAATTCTACCTTCTAAATCCTCGCAGCGCGGAACTTGTGAGATGCCTAGCATATACTAGGCATGGAGCCTATATTCTGCAGTCTCTACCCCCTCCCTTATAAATAGGTTAGATAGAGGCTTTTTACCGTTTGAGGCGATTGTGCTATAGATGCTTGAGATACGTTTTTAAGTATTGGATTGGGCATCTTTGTGGCTGAAGGTTATGTTCTTTAGGCAGGTTCAGCAGCACGGCGACAACTTCTCGTATATCATGGCAGACGACGCTACACGAGAAGCGGCCGTTGTTGATTCAAGCTTTAACGCGGGCGAAATAATACGCGTTCTCAAAACTGAAAATTTGAAACTGAAATACGTCATCAACACGCACGATCATTCTGACCACACGGCTGGTAACGAGGAACTGCTTTCAATGTTCAGCGCGAAGACTGTTGCGTATAAGCTGTCAAGAATTAACGCTGACGTCGCAGTGGATGATGGCGACTCCATACGTCTAGGCAACGTGCCAATCAAGGTAATTCACACGCCGGGGCACACTCCCGACAGCATATGCCTGTTGGTTGACAACAAGAAACTGTTAACGGGGGACACGCTGTTTGTTGGCGAGTGCGGCAGAACAGACCTGCTTGGTGGTAACTCCAGAAGCATGTACGACAGCCTCTTCAATAAACTGTTAAAGTTGGATGACGATGTGGAAGTGTATCCTGGGCACGACTACGGAGCAAAGCCACACTCAACAATTGGAGAAGAAAGAAGGACAAATTACGTTTTGCAGCCGAGAAGTCTTATGGAATTCATCGAGTTCATGAAGCAACCATAGGTCAATTTTGACATGTCACGTTATAAACAAGGTTGAGCGGTCGCGTCTCGCAACTCATTTTGTATTTCTTGATTGTTAATGTATTATATATTACGATATTGAAATATGGCTTTTAAACTGCCTTTTATTTGTCTTTTTGGCGGAGAGAGGGGAGGATATAGTCGATTTAAGGAAGAAAACGGAGATGAAACGAAAGAACCTTTTTGCCATTTTGCTCTTCTTCTTGGGCGTTTTGTTATTCACTCGTGTTGACTTTTTGGTTAACGAGTCTCTTTATCACTATGGGCTTCATTTTAACGAAAACTGGTACGCTGAATACACAAGCCTGTATGCGCTTTGTTATCAGTTCCTGATTTTGTCGTTGTTGGTCTACACGAGAAACCTCAAGCTTCTTGTTTTCATGGAGGTTTTCGTTTTGACTTCCACTCAAGACATGGTTTACTTCGGTTTGTGGCAGGGGGCTTTTCCAAAAATCGATTGGTGGTGGACGCCGTTTTACAGAATTTTCGGAACATGGACGACAACAGATCAGGCACTGCTCAGTTTCTTCGCGAACCTGCTGGTTTTGATAGCAATCTCTCTGCTTCCCTTGAGACAGCAGCGGCAAAGAGGTTCTGCAGAGTTGCCGCGGATTCATTCATTACAAATCGCCTGCTAAACTGTCACAAATTCCGAAGTGAAAGATTAAAACTACAATTGTTCGTTCCAATCGCCGTCCAACTGTATCAACGTGATTGAATAAGCCCGAATTGATGTTTTTGGGCGTTTCGTTAGGTATCGTGTTCGTGTTCCGAATGCAACAGAAGTGTAATAAGAATTAATACACAATAAAAGTTAATTATAGACAGGAACAAGAACAAGGACTCAGAGGTTTAAGCGACCGTGTACACAATTGCACCGCAGAGCGGCACTTTCAGCTTCCTTGACAAAACACAACTGATAAAATTGAAACTGAAAGCCATACGCTCGGGCGTGTGGTTCAGAGCTTTACCAAGGATTGACAGAGTACTGTTTGACTTAACGATAAAGGTTGCTCGCAGCATTCGCAGCAGCATTTTAGCCAAATGCATTCTCTCTATCACAGGAAAGTTGGAAGCGCTTCTTGAAAGTAAACTTGCGCGTGCAATAAGAGACATCGGTTTTCCGCTAGCCTGCAAGCTCAGCCTGCTCGCCCAGAAATGGGGTAATCGAGGTGCCCAAGAATGGGCGAAAGACGCGGGGTTTGCTCAGTATCTAGCGATTGTGAAACTTAATGGGAATCCTTGCCATGGTTGAGCCTGAAAAAACTACAGTTTGTAGCGTAGGAAAAACATGTTAAGTATTATTGATTTCGCTTTGGTCGGCGTATTCGCGGTTGTCTATGCTTGGATATTCTATAATTTGCCTATTTTGGTCGCTGGAGTGAGGAATTTGCGTAAGTGCAGGCAAAACCCTCAGGCGTACCATTATGCAGAAGATGAGTTTTTGCCCTCATTTTCAATTGTTGTACCCGTTAAGGATGAGGCGAAGATTGTTGGCAGGCTCTTTTCGGCGTTGTCAAATTTGAATTATCCATCCGACAAGGTTGAAATTGTTGTTGTCGAAGATGGATCGGTTGACGACACATTTGAGGTTTGCAGGCAGTTTGCCGACACTCATAAGAAAGTCAAGGTTTTCCAAAGACCCTTTTCGAGCGGGAAGCCTTCCGCTTTGAATTACGGTCTTCAGCGCTCCGAGGGCGAGATCGTTGCCGTTTTCGACGCGGATAGTGTTCCCGCCAGTGACGCCTTGTTGAAGGTGGCTAAGTACTTTGATGATCCTGCAGTGGCGGCTGTCCAGGGCAGAATTTTGTCAATCAATTCTCAGGAGAACATGCTTACGCAATTCCTCTCTTATGAAGAGGCTGTTTGGTGTGAAGCTTATTTGCGTGGCAAAGACGTGTTGGATTTGTTTGTTCACTTGAAAGGAAGTTGCCAGTTCATACGGCGAGACGTTCTGGAGCAACTGACAGGTTTCGACGAAGATGTGCTGTCTGAGGACATGGAGTTTTCAGCCAGGCTCACCAACAATGGGTACAAAATCAGGTACGGCGGGGATGTGCGTGCTTGGCAGGAAAGCCCAGCGAATTTGAAAACTCTGTTTAAGCAGCGTACCCGATGGTTTAGAGGCACAATAGAGGTCGCGTTCAAATATGGCAAATTAATGGCCAAGCTGAGCCGTAAGAACTTGGATGCTGAAGCAACGCTTTTCAGTCCGTTCATAGTTATTGCTTCATTGCTGTCGTATCTGGTGGCGTCTGGTGCTTTTTTTACAACTTTTCCCTTTGACATCCTGTGGCAGGTCTTTATGTATTTTTCAACTTTGACCACGACTCTCATGATTCTTGTTTGTGGTTTTGCTTTGATTTTCGTCTCAAAACCGAAGAGATTGAGGAGTTTACTGTGGCTTCCTTTTGTTTATTCTTACTGGTGTCTGCAAGCTTTCATTTCACTGTATGCCGTATTGCTTATTCTCTTGCGTAGACCCAAAAGGTGGTTAAGGACTGAGAAGAAGGGCGTAGTGGCAAATACCGATTTTGTTTTGGAAACGGAACAAATTTATGCATGAAAATGTTTTGGTTACTGGTGGCGCTGGTTTTATTGGCAGCCACATAGTTGACCGCCTAGTCGATTGCGGCTATGGCGTAAGGGTTGTTGATAACCTTTCTACGGGTAAGCGGTCAAATATTGAGGATCACCTGAGACGCGGCAGGATTGATTTTGTCAGAGGTGACATTAAAGACGCCGAATTCGTTAGGAAATGTATTCGTGACGTTGGGGCTGTGGTTCATCTTGCGGCTGTAACGAGTGTGCCGTTTTCTGTTAGCAATCCGGATTTTACTTATGATGCTAATGTTGCGGGAACTTTGAATCTTTTGATTTCGTGTGTTGAGGAGAAAGTTGGCAAGTTTGTGTTTGTTTCTTCTTGTGCGGTTTACGGCGAGCCTGAGTGTTTGCCGGTGAATGAGAAGTCTTCGATGAGTCCGATTTCGCCTTATGCCGAGTCCAAACTTGTGGCTGAGCACTTCTGTTTGGGTTTTCATGAGAGGCGACTTTTGAAGTCGATTGTTTTACGTTTGTTCAACGTTTACGGACCTAGGCAGCGCGTTAATGATTATAGTGGAGTGATAACACGGTTTATTGACCGCAGTAGACAAGGGTTGCCGTTGATCATTTACGGCGATGGCTCGCAGACCAGGGATTTCGTGCATGTAAGCGATGTTGTTGAAGCGGTTTTGAGTTCATTAAAGAATAAAGATGCTGAGGGAGAAGTGTTTAACATAGGCTCTGGTGCGCCCACTTCTGTTCTTGAGTTAGCGAAGGCTGTTTTAGAATTAACAGGCTTAAATTGGGAGATTCTTTACGACAAGCCGAGGCTTGGCGACATTAAGCATAGTTATGCGGATATTTCTAAGGCAGAGAAGCTCTTGGGGTACGGACCCAAGTTGTCTTTGAGAGAAGGACTACGTACATTGCTCGCTGAAAACGGATTACCTCTAAGAAGTTTTAGTGAAGGCCAAAAGGTTGAAGCTTGAGTTCACGAGTTTCTTGACCAGCGTTAAATTAACAGATCGCAAGGCATTAGTGGCATGCTTGTCTCTGGGGTTTTTTGTTAGGTTGATACCTGAGCTTCTGGCTTTTCCGCTTCCGATAGGCTTTGACACGATTCATTATGCGGTTGCGATGAAAAGTGGAGTGATCTTGCCTAATTGGAGCGCATTCTTCACTTCTACTTGGCTGTTGTACGCGCTTATCGTGCCGCTCTACAGCCTACTGCAGGTTGATCCGTTTTTGCTGTTGAAGATAGTTGCGCCATTGTTGTTTGGTTTGAACGTGGCTGGCGTTTACTGGTTTGCGAGGAAAATGTTAAGCTGGAATCTACGCATGAGCTTGTTGACTGGAGTTTTCTTTGCTCTTCAGCTGGCTTCTTTGAGAATAAGCTGGGACCTTCTGCGAAACACGCTGGGCTTAGGTATTCTGCTGTTTGCTTTATCTTATCTAAAGGAAATAGGCTCTAGGCGCGGTTTTGCGCTCTTCACTTTGCTTTCTTTGCTGACAGTTTTCGCTCACGAGTATGCCGCGGTGACTCTACTGGTGGTGGTCGTGGGTTTGGTAGTTTGGCGTCTGGTTAAGAGCCAAGTAGATTCGGGATCTATACGCTTGGCGTTTGCGGTTCTTCCAGCATTGACAGTTTTCTTAACCGGAATTTGGCTGAGGATTTTTCCTGTGCACTATGCGCTTGAAACAAACATAGTTATTGCAGGTGATGCTGTTAGTGCTCGGCAGGGAAGCTTGTTTTTCATGGTTGATTATTTGCGTGTTCAAACTTCTGTGGATTATTACGCGAGCTATTGGAGTTTAGCTTTGAGTGTTGGTTTTCTCTTTGCTGTTCTGTATTTGCCGTATCTCTTCCTGATTGCGAAGGGTTTCTTTAAAAATCGCGTATTGAATGTTTGGACAATGCTTTTGCTGATTGGCGCTTTCGGCTGTTTAGTTGTTCCTTTTTTTGCTTTGGAATATTGGCATCGTTGGATGTTTATGCTTGTTTATCCGTTCACGTTTTTCGCTGTGAATGGGTTTAGCAAGTTGTTGCGCAAATCTTCTCTTGAGGGAAAAACACATGCTTTCTCGTGGTTTTCTAACAAGAAAGCTGCAGGAACGGTTTTGTTAACTTTCTCGTTGGGCATTGCCTATTTGGCTACGCCTGTGTTGATGGTTTATGCGAGTGTGAGCGTTCCGTCTATTACTGCTACTTACCTTTACTTTTCAACTAGTCCCACGGTTCCTTATGAGGACGTGAATAGCGTTGTTCAGGCTATGAGTTGGCTCAACGGGAATATGACTGCGGTTTCGTGTGTGGTTTTGCAGAATGCGTTTCTGTCTTGGGGACAGTTATATTTGGGCAAGTCTCATGTAATCGTGCATTTTGAGAATGATGTTAATTCAGCCGTGAACACGGCTTTTGGGCATGGTTTTAGTAGTGTATTTTTTGTTTGGTGGAATGAGCCGAACGGTTGGTATGGTATTTCTGTTCCTCAAAGTTTTGTTAGGGTGCAGGATTTTGGTCGCATATCCGTTTATGTTTATGAAGGTGGAAATGTTGGTGGAAGTTGAAGAATCCGGAGTGATCTTGGATAAGATAGGGGTTCCTGGAGCCAAACCGTTTGTTGTTGTTGGTATTCCAGCGTTTAATGAGGAGGCGATGATTGCGCGGGTGGTTTTGGTGGCTCAAAAGTTTGCGAATGTGGTTGTGGTTTGCGACGATGGTTCTAGCGATATGACTGGGGCGATAGCTACGCGTCTAGGCGCAGATGTGGTTAAGCATGAGCGGAATTTGGGTTATGGCGCCGCCATTAAGAGTCTGTTTAGACGAGCTCGTGAGTTGGATGCTGATGTGTTGGTTACTTTGGACGCTGATGGACAGCATGATCCTAACGAAATTCCAAATGTTGTGAAGCCTGTTATTCAGGATATGGCCGATGTGGTGATCGGTAGCCGATTTGTTGACATGCATGGGACTGCGGAGATGCCTTTTTACCGGCGAGTTGGCGCCAAATTGATTACTAAGTTGGTTAATGGTCCGTCGAAGAATGGTGTTAGTGATGCTCAGAGCGGGTTCAGAGCTTACAATCGTCAGGCGTTAGAGCTTCTTAGCGTTTTTGAGAATGGTATGGGCGCTAGCGTTGAGATACTGCGAGAAGCTAGCAAGCACGATTTGAAGATTTGTGAAGTGCCCAGTTCGTGCAAGTACAATACTGGCAAGGTAACCACTTCCACGGAGAATCCTGTAACGCATGGTATGGGTGTTGTCATGTCCATTATTCGCCTTATTGTGGAGGAAAGGCCGTTAACGGTTCTGGGTATTCCAGGCTTGTTGTGCTTGTTTGCTGGAATAGCGTTTGGAGTTTGGATGTTGCAGCTTTACGCCATAGAGCATCAGATAGTGACGAATATCGCTTTGGCTTCCATAGCCTTTGTGCTGATTGGTTTTTTCATGTTGTCAACAGCTATAACGCTGTATGCTATCTCGAGACTTTCCCAAAGAGTGAATGGGAACAAATAAGGAATGCTTAAGATTGAGGTTGCTGAAGTGCGTGGATACTGCCCAGTGTACAAGGTTGGGGATAAAATAGTGGTTGATGATCCTGAGATAGTCTTGGGGAAAACGGATGCTTTGTGTACGCATGCGCTTTCTTCCTTACTGCATTATGTGCTTATGTTGGAACGAGGAGCTGATCCTGTTGAGTTGGGTTTGTCGAAGCCTGATAAAAATTGTTGATTGTGTGAAGCTTATGCTTGGTAAGAAAAACGATTGGGAAAACCGCTTCGGAGATGGTCAGGCTGGTAAGAGAATTATTGAAATGTTGAGGCATGAATTTGACTAAAGAAAGCAAGAAAGTTTTGGTAATGGGTAGTTCAAACTTCACCGGCTCGAATTTGATGCGTGAGTTGGCAAGGCAGGGGCGGTAAACGATTAAGAGAGCGCTTATCACTGGAATAACGGGACAAGATGGTTCTTATTTAGCAGAACTCTTGCTTTCCAAAGGTTACGAAGTGCATGGAATTATCAGGAGAGCTAGTACTTTCAATACTTCTAGGATAAATCATATCTATGTGGATCCCCATGAACCCGAGGCAAAATTCTTTCTTCATTACGGAGATCTTTCAGACTCCGAACAAGTATCAAACATGATTTATAATATCAAACCAGATGAAGTCTATCATTTAGGTGCTCAAAGTCATGTTAGGGTAAGTTTTGATATCCCGGAATATACGGGAAACGTCACAGCGTTAGGCACCACGAGAATTTTGGAGGCAATCAAAAGAAGTGGAAACAATATTAGGTTTTATCAAGCATCGAGTAGTGAGATGTTTGGAAATTCTCCTTCTCCGCAGAATGAGGAAACGCCTTTTAGGCCGAGGAGCCCTTATGCCATTGCTAAACTTTATTCGTATTGGTCAACGGTGAATTATAGGGAAGGTTACAATCTGTTTGCGTGTAATGGAATTTTGTTTAATCATGAATCTCCCAGAAGAGGTGAAACTTTTGTAACGAGAAAAATATCGAGAGCCATAGCGAATATTTTGGCTAAGAAACAAAAAATTCTTTATCTTGGGAATCTTGGTGCGAAACGTGATTGGGGATATGCACCAGAATATGTAGAGGCCATGCGGAAAATATTGCAAATCAATTCACCAGAAGATTTTGTTTTAGGGACTGGTGAGATGCATTCTGTTAGAGAGTTTGTTGAACAAGCTTTCTCTTATGTCGATTTAAGCTTTGAAAAGTATGTAGAGATTGATCCAAGGTATTTTAGGCCTACCGAGACTGAAGAGTTGGTTGCCGATTCAAGGAAAGCTATGAAAAAGTTGGCTTGGGACCCTAAGATTAGATTTAAAGAGTTGGTAAAAATAATGATGGATGCGGAGATGCGCAGTGCGGGCTTGGAGCCGCCTGGGGATGGAGATAAAATTCTAGAAAAGAAGTTTACAAATAGATGGTGGAGGAGAGATTAGGATGAGTTTTTGGGCAGATAGGAAGATATTGGTGACTGGTGGAGTCGGATTCTTAGGTTCTTTCATAGTCAAGAAATTGATAAAGGAAAGGAAAGTAAATCCTAGAAATATTCGGGTTCCCAGAAGTAAAGATTTTGATTTGAGAAAATGGGAAAACTGTGCAGAAGCCGTTAAGGATAGGGATATTGTTATTCATTTGGCAGCTAAAGTTGGTGGTATAGGATTTAACAAGAAGTATCCTGCAACTTTATTTTATGATAATGCCATAATGGGAATTCAATTAGTGGAAGCTGCTAGACAAGAGGGAGTACAGAAATTTGTTGCAATAGGAACGGTATGTGCATATCCGAAATATACTCCTGTTCCTTTCAAAGAGGAAGACTTATGGAATGGATATCCGGAAGAAACAAACGCACCTTATGGAGTTGCTAAGAAAATTCTGCTTGTTCAAGCCAAAGCATATAGAGAGCAATATGGTTTCAACGCTATTTACCTATTGCCAGTTAACTTGTACGGGCCAAGGGACAATTTTGATCCTGAAAGTTCACATGTAATCCCTGCACTTATAAAGAAGATGGTTGATGCAAAATTAGCTGGAAAAAAGGAAGTTGTTGTTTGGGGTACTGGAAATGTTTCTAGAGAATTCTTATATGTTGAAGATGCCGCTGAGGGGATTCTCTTGGCAACAGAGAAATATGACAAATCAGACCCCGTAAATCTAGGTGTAGGCAGAGAAATCACGATAAGAGAACTTGTATATTTAATAGCAAGGCTCACAGGTTATGATGGAAAAATTGTGTGGGATACTTCAAGGCCGGACGGGCAACCGCGAAGGTGCCTTGATACGACCAAAGCTAGTAAGGAATTCGGCTTTATTGCCAAAACAGACCTTGCGGATGGGCTAAAAAAAACGATTGATTGGTATTTACAGAATAGAATTTAGGCTAAGCTTTTGAAGTTTTCAAATAGCAAGTTCACATGTGCATATTCAGTGTCATAGGACTATAGTGTATGAAAGTTCTTGTTTTGGCTCAGTACTTTTCACCTGATATGGGTGGCGGTAGCGCTAGGGCATCTAATGTTGTTAATGGTTTGCTCGGTAAGGGTTGTGATATCACTGTTGTTGTTGCTTTTCCGCATTATCCGCATGGGAAGGTGCCAAGTCAGTATAAGCATAAAGCTATAGTTTCTGAAAGAATTGGTGGTGCGAAGGTTTTTCGTGTTTGGATTCCTGCTTTGCCGCACAGCAGTGTAATGAACCGGATTATTTTGCATTTGTGTTTTTTTGTTTCTTCTTTGTTTGCTTTGCCTTTTGTTGGCAAGGTTGATGTAGTTTGGTGTGCTAATCCTAACTTGTTTTCTTTCTTTCCAGCTGTTGTTTACGGGTTTGTTAAGGGGAGACCTATCGTTAGGAATGTTGATGACTTGTGGCCTGAGGATTTTTATGAGCTAGGACTAGTTCAGTCTCGGTTGATGCGAAAGGCGCTCGATTTTTTGGCTTGGCTTTCATATGCTGTTTCAGCGGCTATTACGCCTATAAGCCCTGGGTATAAACGCAGGATAGTCAAGAAGTATAATATTTGTGCAGAGAAAATTCATGTCGTAGAGGTTGGTATCGATAAGGTTTATCCTTTGAATGCGAATAAGCAGAAGAAGAGTCGGTTTGTCATTATGTATTCTGGGATTTTAGGCGTAGGTTATGATTTCAACATAGTTTTGAAGGCTGCGCGTGCTTTGACAAAGTATAAAGACATAATTTTCGTGATAAGAGGCGTCGGCGAGCTTGCCTCAAAGCTAAAGAAACGGATCAAGGAGCTTAATCTTTCAAATGTTGTGTTAAATACGGATTTTCTGTCCAAGGATAAGTTATCCGCTTTGTTGAGTTCTGCTGACGTTTTTATCCTTCCAATGGACTCTGCACCTTCGACGGAGGAGGGGCTTCCAGCTAAGGTTTTTGAGTATCAAGCTTACGGAAAGCCCATAATTTGTATTTCTCGCGGGGAACCTGCTAAGTATGTTGAAGCAACTAGGTCAGGTTTAATCGTGAAGCAAGGTGATGCAGAGGGCTTTGCAGAGGCTGTTGTTAGGCTTTACAAGGATAGAAAGCTGGCTTCGGGGTTCGGGTTAAATGGTTGGTTGTACGTTTCAACAAACATGACGGCAGAGAAGATTGGTGAACTCATGTATAACGTTTTGGCTTCGATAAAGCCATAAGTGACAAAGCTTTGGCTAAGCAGTCGACGATCCTTTGCTGTGAACCCAAACCTGACATAAGAGCTAGGTTAAGGAAGACTTTCGAAGGGTTCAAAGAGTACTAGGAAAACATTGGGAGAAGTGTAAAGTTCTAGGCTTATGATCAAAAATATACTTTCGATAGATGTTGAAGAGATATTTCATGCTGAATATGCTAGAAATTCCAAAAATCGCAATTTTACTTACAGAACGCTCTATAATATCCCACCTATACTTGACGTCCTCAAGGAACAAAATGTTGCTGCAACCTTCTTTATGGTTGGAGAGCTTGCCGAAAAGTTCACTGATATAGTTAGGATGATTAAAAAACAAGGCCATGAAGTCGCATTTCATTCATATGACCATAAACCCTTGTGGGAGAAAGATCCAGAGCAACTTGAAATAGAAATTGAGAGGTTTAATAATTTGTTAGCATCAATAACGGGACACAAGTGCTTAGGTTTTAGGGCGCCTTCGTTTTCGCTAGATAACACGACCAAGTGGGCTTTTGGGGTCTTAGATAAAATGGGAATATTGTATGATTCAAGTGTTTTTCCTTCGTGGACGCCGCTCTATGGAGTTTCTGGCGCACCAATAAAGCCCTATGAACCTTTGAAGGATGACTTGGCCTCGGCGGACAACGGGGGTAAGCTGTGGGAGTTCCCGCTAACGGTGTATTCGTTCTTGGGGTTTCGCATTCCAGCGGCTGGAGGCTTTTACTTGCGATTTATGCCGAGTCTTCTGCGGAAAGCAATAAAGAAAATGAATAAGCTTGGAGCGCCAGCCGTCATATTTGTTCATAACTGGGAATTGGATTCTGATACGCCGAAGCTGAAGCTTAATCCATACAAATCATTTGTAACCTATCATAATATAGGGAAAACGTTGAAACTGGTCAAGGGTTTATTGCATGATTTTGAGTTCACGAGTTTTGCTGAGTATATGGAAACCTCGGGAATGATCTGAAACGATGCCGATTGAATCGGGCATACAAATACATGGATTGCCAGCGGTAATATATGTTCATAATTGGGAACTGGATCCTGGGACTGCCGGGTTGAAGCTTGGTCCCTACCGTTCTTTTGTAACGTATTATAACATTGAGAAAACTGGGGAGAAATTGCGATGTCTGCTGTCTAACTTCAATTTCACAAGCTTAAGAGATCATGTAAAAACAGAAGGTTTCACTTAGATGTTAGAACTTATGAATTTAATGTTGAAGTTTCAGATCAACGCGACTCATGTTTCTGGAACGACTTGCTATAAATGTGCTCTTAATTGGCGCTATATCATTTAATCGTGTAGATTGAAAAAATGGTCGTGAGTCAAACATTGATCAAGGTCAGTATGTCTAAGTCAAACGATGCAGGTATATGGAGCAATTTTATTGAAAAGTGTCCGCGCGCAAGTGTATATCACACTTGGGAGTGGAAAGAGCTAATAGAAAAAACGTATGGCGTTAAGGTCTTTCGACTTGTCGCCAAAGAGAATAACACCATTGTTGGAGTATTACCTTTCGCTACTTTCGACAGTGTCCTCTTCGGCCGAAAGATCGTTTCTCTCCCTTTTTCAGATGTTGGAGGGTTTTGTGTATCTGATGGTTACTCGGAGTGTTCGAAGGGGCTCGTTCTGGAACTTCTTAGAATTGCTAAGAAACTAAATGCGGAGTTCGTTGAGTTACGTATGCTCTCTCAAGAGGAAGAAAATCTATCTAGGTTGGGTTTCGTAATAGGTTTTCAAGCATTTACTTATAGGCTGAATACGAAGTCTCCATACGACAAGATACAGGCTGCATATAGCAAGAAGATCAGAAAGAACATAAGAAAAGCGAAGAAGGATGGTCTAAGAGTTAGGGAGGCAAAAAAGATATCGGATGTGGACAAGTACTACAAGTTATACTTGGGTAGAATGAAGGATTTTGGGACTCCGCCAGCGCCCTTATCGTTCTGGCGAAACATGTGGCGCATTTTTTACCCTGAGAACATGATGAAACTGATTTTCACCGTTGTAGATGACAGAGAAATCGCGGGTTTTATTTCGCTTCTGTTCAAAAAAAATGTCTATTTCATCTTAAACGTGTCCTCGAAAGTTCATTGGAAATACAGAGGACTTAACGACATACTTTTTGATGAATACATTAAATATGCATGCGAACACGGATACGAGTCAGTTGACTTTGGAAGAACGAGGATAGACACGGGAGTCTATGGTTTTAAGGAAAAGGGCTGGGGATGCGAGCAAGTTCCTTTGAATAAATATTATTCTTTTCTGCGAGGAAAAATGAGGAATCCTCTTGACACACAACTATCTTCAAACATGACAATCTATGCCAAGGCATTTAGCACGTTTTGTCCCACTTTCCTAGCGCCAATTTTTGGATGTTGGATAAGGCAAAGGGCTGGAGATGTATAGATTGTATATGGAAATTCAGCGAAAACCCCAGATTTTTGTTGCGAGGAGAAAATGACCTTGTATAAGGGCTGGCATTTGGTAAAATGGAACATGGCTCCGATTGCCGTTGTCACATTTGTCTTCAAGAGATCCCTTGAGTAAAGAAAATAGTCAAAGGCGTCAAGATTGAGTATATTAAGTTTGAAATCAATTTCAAGACGTTATTCAGGAGACGGATTTTTTCAACCAACATATATCGCTTTTCGCAATGAAGTTGCAGAGTTAATTCATTTTCTTCGTGGGACTAACAATTTAGGTTTAGATGTTGGTTGCGGCTCAGGAAGATACGCCTACTTGCTCAATTGCTTGGGTTTAAAATGTATAGGTGTAGATTCTTCTATGAAAGCCTTAAAAAAGGCACGCAAATTCAATTTGGATTTAGTGTGTGCTAGTGCAACTGCGCTACCCTTTAGAGACAAATCCTTTAGAATGATAATATGCATAGAGCTTCTACATCATTTTGAAGATGTTTATTTCCATACAGTCCTAAAGGAAATACGACGGATGCTTAAAAGGAATGGTTGTTTCATTCTTGACGCTAAGAATACCTTTAATGTAATCCTAGCGATACAATATCAGATTGCGGATTCGTCTCTTTACCGTCTTATTTCAAGAAATGTATTCAAAGTGAAGGGATACCTCAATCGGTTAGATTTTAGTGTTTCCAAAATTACTGCTATTCCGTGGCCTATTCCTTTTCCCAATCTAACAAAATTTTTGGCTCCGAAGATACTCATGATCACATATCTTGTAGGTGATTCAGGCGATGACATACAAGAATGAGTCGCTCTGGATGAATGTTGCCCTGAAGGCTACTTTTTGGGGTTCGAGTCAGAGTACATGAAATTTGCTAAAATGATTCCGATGGTTGCTCTTCCTATTGGTTTCGGAGAAATGTTTTCCTTAAGTCGAACGCTGGCATTCGGTAATCTGTTTAGCTGCTCAACCGTGACTGACTTCGAGAAAAAACTGGCGAATTATATTGGATCAAAAAGGGTTTTTGCATGTAACTCTGGAAGAACAGCATTGTATATGGCTTTGAAAGCACTGGGACTTAAAACGGGAGATGAAGTTCTTGTTCCGGCATACACATGCGGAATTGTATTCGAAATGATTTTCCGAGCAGGTTTAAGACCTGCTTTCGTGGATGTTGTTCCGGAGACTTACAATCTTGATCCCCAACTTATTCCAGAAATGGTGACATCAAAAACGAGGGCTATAATCCCTGTGCATTTGTTCGGGTATCCCTGTAACATGGATCCAATTGTAGAAGCGGCAGATAAATACGGGTTGTACATCGTTGAAGACGCGGCTCAGGCTTTAGGAGCAGAATATAAAGGTCAAAAAGCTGGCAGTTTTGGCGATTTGGTCATATTCAGTTTTGGACCAGGAAAAAGTGTAATGGGAGGAGAAGGAGGAGCGATAGCGATCAATAACACTGAATTAACAGAATCAGTTGAGAGCTTGTTATTTCAACTTTCCAATCCAGACCTGCGATGGGAACTACATGTTGCAAAAAACATTTTGGCAATGAAGATGTTTTCCAACGAAGCACTATATGCCTTTGTCAAAGGCAGTGTTGATTCAAGTATAAAAAAGATGGATGAAATGACGATACAAAACTGTTTGGCCTTGTCACGAGGATCGTCCTCTGACCTAAATCCTACTTTGAAGCCATCTAAGATGCCTGAGGCAAGCGCTGCGGTGATAATAAAGCAACTTGAGAAGCTTGATGATTTAAACAGGATGCGAATAATGAACGCAAACAAGTTGATCTCGTTCTTAGAAGCCGAGGATGGGAAAAGCATAAGATTGCCACAAATCAACTCAGATGTAAAAAACACTTTCACTAGGTTTCCCATACAAGTTATGAAGGGGAAAAGAAATCTCGTGATGAACGAAATGTTGAGACGCGGTGTGGATGTCAAAGAACTTTACTACTACGTTGATGATCTTTTACATGGACTATCTAGGACGCGGTTTCCGACTGCCGAGGCTTTAACCGATTGTCTGATGGCTCTACCAAATCATCCCTTATTGACTGAGGCTGACCTTGAAAAAATCTCAAAGAGTCTGATTCTTTCATTACAGGTGACTTGAAGCGCATTCTACCTGTCAACCTTTGAGAATATCCGATTAAACATCAAAGTTTTGAAACAACGATGAACATCTTAACTAATGCGCGCGCTTAAGTTAGCCGTGGCGTCTCTCAGTGTTCACAATGTACATACGTGCGTGCAAGCGCCCGAAAAAAGATGTATGAAAAAACAATTGGCTGGAAGATATGAAGGGTTTTTCAATCAACACCAAGAAAGGTAATCATTTCTTGGCGGCAGATTCAAAACCATTCATTAGCATCATAGTGCTAAATTATAATGGTAAACCATTTCTTAAAGAATGCTTTTCCTCTCTTCGGCTAATTAACTATCCAAGATCTGAATATGAAGTAATACTGGTGGATAACGGGTCAACAGATAGCAGCATAGAATATGCTCGGAGCAACTTTCCTTGGATAAGGATTGTTGTATTAAACCAGAATTTTGGTTTTGGGGGAGGGAATAACAAAGGCATTAGATTCGCAAAGGGAGACTACATTGTTTTCTTAAATAATGATACTCGAGTAACGAAAGAATGGTTGTCAAGGCTTGTTCAAGCCTCAGCTACTCATTCAGTTCCTATCTGTGCAAGTAAAACGCTATTGATGGAAAATCACAAAATTGTGGAATATGGTGGTGGAAAATTTGCAATTAATGGCAGAGGCTACAGTATTGCTTTTGGCAAAACAAATAACGAAGAAACTGAGTGTTCTTGTACAGGCTACCCTTGTGCAGCTTCGATGTTAATTAAAAAAGATGTTTTTCTCAAGCTAGGCGGATTTGATGAGGACTATTTTGCAGGTCTAGATGACACTGATCTGGGTTGGCGTTCCTGGCTATGTGGCCATACTGTTTTGTATTGTCCGGCGTCAATTGTTTATCATGAATCTGGAGCGACTACTGGAAAAGGTCGCCTTTCTCCTTTAAAAGCTTTTCATGGTACCAAAAACTCCATCTTCACCGTACTGAAAAACCTTGAGTTACGAAACCTCATTTCTGGTGTTGTGCTTGCATTCTCTTATGACTTGGTTGAAGTTTTTCTTTTAGTAAGAAGTAATAACTTGAAATGTGTGAAAATGAAGATACGGGCATACTTATGGATTTTCAAAAATTTTCGTCGGATTCTGCAAAAAAGGCACATTATACAGAAGAATAGACTGGTTTCTGATAAATGGCTACGTGATATGGGCTTTATGGCGACATCAAGCGAAGCCCTTCATGAATATACGCGTTTAGGCAAACTCTTCCCACAAATCTGATTGAGGGCTATACTATGCGCATTAACGATCCTCTAGTATCTATCGTGGTTTTGAATTGGAATGGCAAATGTTTTCTCAGTAACTGTATAGATTCTTTGCTAACTCAAGACTATCCTAACTATGAAGTTTTACTCGTCGATAACGGATCTTCTGATGGCAGCCTAGAATTTGCGCAAACCAGGTTTGGAGACAATCCTAAAGTGCGGATAATCGCTTTAGGTTATAACTATGGATTCTCTAGGGGGAACAACCTAGGGATAAAATATGCCCAAGGTAAATATGTTATTGTCTTAAACAATGATACAGAAGTTATGCCCAGTTTCGTCGCTGAACTTGTCAAAGTTGCTGAGGCAGACGAAACCATCGGAAGCGTAAGCTGCAAAATACTGCATTATGACGGCAGTGTGTGGTTTGGGCAATACTTTACACACGCCGGTTTTATCGTTCCATTTTTCACTCAGAGTCTATTAAAAGAAACCTTAACTGAACTTTATGACCATTTTTCATTGAATCTTGCTAATTCAGGTTGTGCCGTATTGTACAGGAAAGAACTTATCAGCAAGATTGAGGGATTTGACGAAGATTTCTGGTCCGATTGGGAAGACTATGATTTAGGTTACAGGATAAACCTCGCAGGTTTTAAGTCTGTATATATTCCAATACCTCTCGTTCTTCATGTAGGTGGTGGTTCGTTTGGTTTTCCACCTGAGCGCCTAGTACGGATGTATAGAAACATGCTTTTGACTTATGTGAAAAATTATGAGTTGAGGAATTTCGTCACTCGATTCCCTCTATTCCTATTTGTTTTACTGCCTATCTGTCATGTGGGATGGCTTGTTCATCGATTGTGTTTTTCTTTGCGTGCTTTTGATAAAAGAAACGGTATTTGGTACTTCTTTTCATTAATGAAAGCATACATTCAGTTTATTTCTAAACTAAAAATTTTTTATGCTAAGAGATATAAAATAATGAATTTGAGAAAAGTCTCTGACAAACAAATATTCTTAAATACTCAGTTAATTGGCGTTCTTTAGGTTTTTTAGTCTTTGATGTACATGAGCGACAAAGTAAAAAGAAATTATTACGTTGCAGGCAGAGAAGGCTGGAGTAAAGAGTATGGAACGTTGCTTACTCACCTGCGAGTTATTGGCGAAAACTTTCTATTCATTCAAAAATTTAAAAGTTTGGATCGGGAACCTCTTAAGATTGTTGAATACGGGTGCGCGATGGGCTTTTACCTACAGGTTTTGAAACTTCTAACCCCGAATCATGACTTATACGGCGTTGATATCGCTAAAGAAGCGACAGAAGCTACAGCCAAAGTTGTTGGAGACGACCACGTATTTTGTCAAAGTTGTGGTTCTCCTTTGCACTTCCCTGACAATAGTTTCGATATAATATACTCCTTTGATATGATAGAGCACATCAAAGAAATTGAAGTTTTAAAATTCTTTGTGGAATGTGCTAGGCTAATAAAACCAACCGGTTACATCTTTATAAGAACACCGAACTGTAATTTTCAGATGAGATTGGTTTACAAACTGAGGGGAGAAGGGTGGACATATTCTGGTAAAGGAACCCATAAAAACCCTTTTACAGAGAGAAAACTAAAGAAACTACTTGCACGCGTGCCCCTGGTTGTCCATGAGGTAAGCTATAGCGCTGGTTCCATGTATGACTTATGCAAACAGCTTCCTTTTTCCTTGCTAAAAATGACCCCGACGCTAACTTTCGTTTTGAAAAAGCGGCTTACGTGAGTTAATTCAGAATGATAAGTTAAGGCATGTGTGTGGCGAGAAGCTATACGATATCGTGAAGGGTTTAACAGAATGATATACAAACCCGAATCTTTACACAAGTTTATGTTAAGAAGCATACAGTGCCACTTTTCTGATACAAACTCAGTATTATTCTTTCCGCTTTGGATACCCAGATTTATTCTTAAAATAATTAGATACGCCTTAAAAACAAGAAATATTTAAGCGATCAAAAGGAAGATCAAGTATTGGCGAATCTAGACAAATCTGGTTCATTTGTGAGCATCATCATACCAACTTATAATAGAGCGCGATTGCTGGGAAGAGCCATTCAGAGCATACTGAATCAGACTTACTCAAATTTTGAACTAATCGTTGTAGATGATTATTCAAAGGACAATACAGAACACATTGTAAAGAGTTTCCGCGATGAGAGAATACGATATATCCGCCACGAAAAGAACAAGGGCGCCGTCGCAGCCCGCAACACGGGAATAAAGGCTGCACGAGGCGAATACATAGCCTTTCAAGACAGCGATGATGAATGGTTACCGGAAAAACTCGGAAAACAGATAAGTGCATTTAATTTTGGTCCCCCCGATCTTGGCGTTGTCTACACTAGTTTTTGGCAGATAGACCGCGGTAGAAAAACTTGTATTCCCTCGTCAAATGTGAAACAAACCGAAGGAAACATACATAATGCCCTTCTTGAGGGAAACTTTGTAAACACTCCTACGGCAGTCGTAAGAAAGGAGTGTTTTGAAAAAGCTGGTATGTTTGAAAACCTTCCTCGCTTGCAAGAGTGGGGCTTATGGCTTAGAATTTCAAAACATTATTGCTTTAAACATATTAATGAGCCGTTAGTAAATGCCTATCGTCAACCAGACAGCATCTCTCGCAACATGAACGCTTTTATAGTGGCACGGAAATATATCTTAGATAAATATTTTGACGAGATTTCAAAAAAACCAAAACTACTAGGGAAACATTATTTCGAGATAGGTGCACTTCTATGTCTTAACGGCGACATTGAAGCAGGACGTAACTACTTTTACAAAGCAACGAGAACACATCCTTTTAACGCCAAACTATTGCTGTCAACTCTCGCTTCAATTTTTGGTCTAAAAACCTATAACAAACTTGCTGTGATGTATCTACGAGCTAAGGCACAAGAACCGTGAGAATAAACTTGACGACTGCATCATGTAGGTAATTGCTGTGAAGTTTAGGAATAGTTTCGAAAAACTCCTTGTATGCGCCACGGCTAGCCTTCCCTCTTTTTGGTTCATGTATACCTACTTGAATATTCCCACAAAGTTCTTTTCAATATTTACATTCACAGCAATATTATTTTTAATCATACTCACTTATGTTTTTAATCAGAAAATATCTGTAAACTTAAAATTCAATGCGCCATCATCGAGGCTTCTTCTCCTTCTGATCTACGTGTTTTGTTTACTGATAATTCTATTATTGCCCGGCGTGAATGAAAGTGTTTTCGTCAGTTTGGGCTCTCTCGGAGTGTTTAATTGGCTAAGGGCGTTAGCGGGATTATTGCTTGGCGTTTTCCTACCTGGATATGCTCTGGTATCCTTGTTCAAGCATCAACTTAACCCTGTTTTATTATTGACATCGTCTATTCTACTAAGCATATTTATTAACGCTACAATAGTATTTATTGCAATTACGTTTGCTCAATCAGCTTTAACCTGGATTTTGATCATTAACACCCTAATAGTTTCTTTGAGCTTGATAGACGCCCTACGTGACAAAACTAATCGTTACTCTCTTAAGCACACGCATGGCGTAAACACTACATTGGACAATGTGAATGTTTTGATGCTGCTGCTCTGCCTTTTCCAACTGTCCATACTGATCTCAATCTTCCTTTTAAGTGAGTTGACGGTTCCAAACGGTGATATGCTGCGTGACGCAGCCATGGCAACTCGCTTAGAAAAAGGCGAGTTCCTTCGCTTCGGGATTCTTTATTATCCCCCGTTTTTTTCAGTTCACCTATTTTCTGTCAGCCAACTTACAGGTCTTCCAGCAATAAGTATCTCTAACATGTTGGGGTTGACCAACATCTTTGTTGTTTTAGCTTTCTACGCTCTAGTGCTAAAACTTACCCGGAAGAGGGCTGTTGCCTTTTTGTCGACGTTTGCCTTTACCCTGTTCGGTAGCTTCACTTTTCTCGTTCAAGCAATACTTGGCAAAATGGTAGCTGACCCGCAAGGGCTTGCCACATCTTTCCTGCAAGTGTCTGGAAAAACCATGCAGATTAACTCCATATATCCTTTGGCCACCATCCATATTTACGCTCCGGTTATGTTACCTTTGATTTCCGTCCTAGTTTTAACCGCTCTCTTCCTTCAAAAAGATAAGGGGCGCATCATGTACGCGGTTGAGGCTTTTCTAATCGCAAACTTGTTTTTGCTACACATGGCAGAGACAACGTACGTGCTCATTTTCTTGCTGGTGGCTTTAATGCTAAACCTCTCGAGGATAAAGAATTTGGCTTCCTTGACCTTGGGGGTCTGGCTCGGAACAGCAGTGCTCTCAATACTACCTTTTACAAAATTCTCTGTTTCACTTTATATAGCCGTAGTCTATACTGTCGTGCTTGTTTTTACACTATTATGCACTAGGCTTAAGCTTCTCTCTAAATTGCACGGTTTATATGGGAAAACGCGTGGGGTTATGGCGAAGCGATACGTTAAGGCTTTTTTGGCCTTTACTATACTGTCTTTGTATGGACTTCTTCTGCTTGTTTGGAAAGTACTCTACATAGATCGGGCTGAATCTATCTTTGGGGTGTTGCTCGACTTGGGGGTAGCTCCAACATATTTTATGCCCATCGTTTTCGGTGTGTCGATGACTATCAGCGTACTATTCCTTGCTAAGTGTTTGGTCTCAAAAGATTCGCTTGCTCAAAATGAGAAAAAAGTGATCATATTTCTGGTTGCAGCATTCATCATAGCCTATCTGTTCGGCAAGGCAATAACTCTCGCAAATATTTCAGGTGACCTGATTTATAGGGAACTAAGAGTGTTACAGACCTTCGGTGGAATTCTGTTCTCCATAGTTTCAGGTTACGCATTATATAAAACGTTCCAGCATTTTAAAGGTAATAAAATCAATCAGAGAGGTATTTTAGCGGTGGGCTTAGGGCTTTTAATTTTGTTAGGTTCAGGATCCACATTTCTGTCAGCAGTTTTCTGGACAAACAGAGGCATGGAAGCCTATCCGCTTCACTCAAACGAAATTGAAGCATTAGACTTTCTAAAACGGACAGTAAACGCTTCAGACGTGGTCTTAACTTACAACAGCGAATCAAAAACAAAGGTAGGATTAACGGGTGCGACAACAATAAACAGATTCGCTGTACCGTTCAGCTCAGTTTCTCCTAGTATCCCAAAGGACTTCCTCCAACTTGTAGACTACATCTATTTAACGAAGCAAGACTATGACGCGATACAGAAATCTGACACTTACATGAAGACGCTAATACCCATATTGCCTGTTATCTTCAACAACACTGAAGTAATGATATTTAGCGTTCCACCAATTAAGAGTTACATGGATGATCTTTCAATACCGGTGGTAATAAGCGGCGATTTGAAAGAGGCCTTACCAAAATTGGCAATTCTTGACTCTTTGGGCGTCAATTACCGCATATATGACACATGGGATCTTAAAATTCTTGCAGGCAGTAGCACTGTTATTCTCACAGATGATGTAGAGAACGCTTCTGACGCACAGAAATACGTTGATTGGGTGCAAGATGGCGGCCATTTGATTATTTTAGGAGAAAATGAAGGCTACTATTCAAACCTGATGCACATTCAAACAAGGACAAAAATAGTTTTCCAGGAGGCGTGGCTTTCCGAAGACTCCTTTAGAGGCTGGGATTTTGATTTACGTGACGGCTTGACTATGAGCGATATTTCTATAAGCACATCATATCAACATCAAGGGCGTAACAGCCTACTGGTTAACGCCACAACAAGCGGTACTTTAGGGTTGGCGCATCCCCGGGAGTGGCCCAAAGATTTCCCATTTGCCATAGGCACCTGGTTTATGCTAATTGAAAACAGATCAACCATTACACATTCCCTCATTCTCCGTAACGCTTTGAATGTCGGGGTTGGCTTGTGGGATGAGAACTACAGTCTCGACTACTATTATGATGATAAAGTTATATATGATATTGCCGAAATCTCTCCCGGAAGCTGGCAGAAGATTGAATTGTACTTCCCAGACCCGACAACATGCCATGTGTACCTTAACGACACACTGATTTTTGTTGGGCCAAGAAGCACACGGTATGATCCTCCCGAAGTCACATACGTAGGCGAGTACGAGCACACGCTCAGCGCATGGTTTCCCGGGAGATATTCAGCTCTCTGGAACGGGCTATACTACGCAGCTCCTGATGTGACTACCGCCAACGGAATATTATGTGAATACTGCCATGTTCCCTTGGACTTTAAATTTAATATTACATCCCCAAAAGAGAGTCTTGACAAAGATGTTCAAGTTGTTTCATGGTACACTCTTAATGATGAAAAAATAGTTCCTTTAACGTTTACCAAAGAAGTTGGTTCTGGCAAATTAATTTATGTGGATTCCAAGTTTCCTACCAAGGTGATTCCAGAGTTAAGTAATTTTTCAAAATGCTTTCTCAAATCGATAGACCCGTATCTGCTAAACTACACTCAGGAAAATGCAGAAATAAAGTCGCTTCTTCCAAGAGAAATTTATGGTCTTAGAACAGAAATTTATGGTGTCCAAAGTCTAAATGGAAATATAAGTATAGATTCTGACACCATGTATTTCTGGGGACCCACGAATGTAACGTATTCGTTAGAACTTGGTAATGGAACGCAGCTATCCTTAAGCGCTGATCGCTTAGCGTTATACTCACCCTTCAAGTTTACACTTTCATTAAATGGATCCGTAACCGTACAACCTCTTCATGACGAATATGTTGAAGTTTTAATTCCTGAAGGCGAAGAGATTACAATAAAGTTTCGACATCAAGAGAATAATGCATTATCATGTATCTCTAATGGAGATAACATTTGGTGTTACGATGTAGCGCTGGCAACTATTAATTCGAATACACCTCTCACTGTAACGGTGAAATCTCCAAACATCACAGTCAATGGCGTTATAAGATTTCAAGGAGCCTTTTTTAATATCCCTTATGATCAAATGATAGGAACAGGCTTGGGAGCATTGACGATAGAAGGCAAGATGACATATGATATTCTATTTTCTGATAAAAATGCTGATAGGAGCTTTGGTGACAACGTATTCCTTGATGGATCTTACAGGTATGATTATCCGGCAATTCAAGAAATCGAGTTACCTATAGGCTTATTTATGACTGATGACTTTTTACTCCCTGTTATTATTATCTTCATTTGCTCAGCATTCACTGTCTCACTATTTAGCTTTGGCTCTAAAACAAATTCTGCTCCAACACAAGGAAAGCAGAACAAATCGACGAAAAATAATGTGGTAATGGTGAAACAGCACATCAAAGAAAAATCAAGGTTAAGAGTGGTCTTTTAAAATATGGTACACTTGACAAGATATTGCATGTATAAGAGAATAAAGGAATGCTTTAAAGAACCTGTGACAGGGAAGATTTTGGGTATAAGCGGCATTAAGAATTTCTATCCTTCCATCGATATGAAAAACGCTGAAATTATAGAAGTGCAGTATCCTAGCGTTGACATGCAAAATCTTCCCTTCAAAAATAACACATTCGACTTTGTGATAAGCGACCAAGTGATCGAGCACCTCGAAAATCCACAAAAAGCAGTAGACGAGTCTTACCGAGTCTTAAAAAATGGAGGTGTCGCAATACATACTACGTGTTTTATGCTTCCTATTCATTTAGCCCCGCAGGACTATTGGCGCTTTACTCCTGACGCTTTGTTATGCCTTTGTCATAATTTTTCCGAAATTCAACAATGCAACGGTTGGGGAAATAAAGTTGCATACCTCCTTTGTGTTATAAGTCACAGGTTTCAATTCATGGAAATTCCAGAATCGAAATGGAGTATACGACGATGGCTTGCGTCATGGAATGACACGCGTTACCCAATCCTTACATGGGTAATTGCTAAAAAGTAGATAAAACATACATTGGAAATAACGGTCTTGATTCACTGAAGGCGAGGAAATGAGGTAAGTGATGAGGAAATATACATTAGCAATTAAGACCCTGCTACTATTTGTTAAATACTTAGTCGTGAAGCAACCTTCTACATTATCTAATGATAGATTGGCGCCAATGTTGCGTATGCAAGTGCATAATATAGAGAAGGGATTGGTTGAAGAGGCAAGCGACTTTTTTTCAGTGATCTGGGCTAGGAAATTATATTATGAGGCTAAAAAGCGAAGTCTCCTTTCTTATGAAGAGGAGAAGTGGTGCAAAAGAATTCTATTCGGGAGAGAAGTCGAGCTGACTGTTAAATCGAATGGGAGATATAATAATGCGTTCATGGAAATAGTTAGAAATAGAAGAAGTGTGCGTTCTTGGGAAAATGGGAAGCTAAAAGACAATGAGTTTGAACATCTGGTTAATGTGGCTAGGTGGGCTCCGTCATCTTGCAATAGGCAACCATGGTACTTCATTTTAACAAGAGATGCAAACAAGATTAAACTGCTGTCTGAAATTAGAGGTCAAAAATCTATTGGAAACGCTCCAAGTTGCATCCTCGTTCTCATAAATATGCAATCATACGACAAAGCAGAGGCTAGTTACACCCCTTTCCTAGATGCTGGGGCTGCCATTCAGAATTTACTATTAATGGCACAAATTCTTGGTCTAGGAGCTTGTTGGGTTAATTTTGGACCAAACGAGGTAGATGAAACTAAAAGGGAAAAAGTGAAAACTGTTTTTAGAATACCTGCACATTATGAAGTTGTAAGCATAATTCCTATTGGGCATCCCAAGATAATACCCCTGCCTCCGGGTAGAAAGGATTTATCAAATATACTACATGTTGAAATATTCAAAGAAAGTAGAGATGATTATAATCACTCATAACATAATAAGAAAAGACCTTATGGATTTAGGCTCATAAACGTGATACTTCCAAATTTCAAAAGGAATAGGTATACAGATTTAGGCATGGATGTTCTGAAATCGTTAACGAAGAACCAACTTGAGAATGGAACGTTATATGATAAAGTTGATCATTCTAATACGCCTGATGATCACTATGCTCACACTTTTTTTGCCCTAGCAGCTTACCTCTCTTATAGATGTCAGAACGCTTATGAAGAGAAAGCTCTTGAATATTTTAGCAACATCCCTAACAAGAAGAGGGGACATCACGAATTCAATCTTTTGGCATGCTTGCTTATACGGGAAATATTAACGCAAGGGCGGTTAGCTAGCCCTCCTCAATCATCTTGCTTTGATCTCCTAACCGATTACATCAAAAAAGCCCCTTTTGAAGCCGGAGAAAACACTGCCCATGGAAATAATTGGGTGGCTATTCAAGCTCTTGACCTGCTGTTACGTTATCATCAATTTAAGGTACCTGATGATTTACAAAGGGCGAATCATTTAATTGATCATTATGTTCTCAGATGGCAACTGCCAGATGGCATATTTTATGATACCCCACGATCCCCTAACGCAAAATATATCAAAACTCCTCTAACCTATCATGCAAAATTTTGCATGGTTCTTTCACTTTACGCACAAATCTCTAATAGATGCGATGTATATCGAGCTGTACTGCGTGGTCTTGACGCGCTTTCAAAGCTGGTAAGCCCTAACGGCGAAGGATTTTACTTTGGCCGCACGAACAACGCCATTTTTGGATATGTGTCAGCTTTATACGCATACGAAACAATGATTCGGTATTTGCTGTCTTCCAAAGAAAGAGATAAGATTACTGCTGATAGAGTAATAATTTACCGCCAAACAGCAGATGCCCTATTCTCATATTTAAAAGATATGCAAGAGCCTGAGGGCTCTCTTCGTTTAACACCAGGCTCCATCGGTCTTCGCAAAGCAGGATGGGATGCCTATATGCACCACACAGTTTACAACGCATATGCTTCAGCCATATTATTGATGACACCATACACTCAAGTTTTGAAGAAGGATTACCCAAGCGATAAGAGAACCTTCGTCTATTTTCTAGAGAATTCAGGCTTTCTAGCAGTAAAGCATGAGCGCAACTTCTTGGTTATGAATACAAGAGGGCAAGGAGTAGATCCCAGATACATAGGTATGATCCCGCTCATATGGTATGTAGAAGGAGTAGATCTCCTTCCTTCTCCCCCAACTCACAAGGGAGACTTCAAGATAGGGTTCATTCCTGTCATAATATCAGAGGATAGACGATATGTTCCTGCCACTTGGCGTAACATAAACGTTATAAAAAATGAATATGGGGTCACGGTATTCTCCGAAGGAGTGTTAACAGAATTCCCCAACCCCCTAAACAATCGGACAGAAGGTTTATTCCAACGTCTTAAGTCCTCTACAACTGTATATAACTTTTCAAGAAAAATTGGAATAATTCAAATAGTTAAGCTTGCACGCGCGTGGAATAAATGGCTTTATCCTCACATCGTGCCCTTAAAACTTTACAGAGGGGTCGTAATCTCCAATAATGGAGAGGAAATGTTCATCGTGGACACATTAAAAGCTACAAGGAAAATAGGAAAATTGAGGATAATTCCTCCGTCGCTCTTGATTTCTACTAAGAGCATTAGCAACTTAAGTGCTCACGATAGAGAATTGCTTATCCAATTAAGAAACGTTGAGTTAAATATCAAATTTGAAATCCTATTGCCTGAGATAGATAATTTTGATCAAGCATCTCAGTTAGATACAAGCAAGGGGCCTGCTACACTCTTAACTCCTAGCGAAGTTTTTTTGTCAAATCTTGAAGATAGTTTTCATTCCGTTACATGGTTGAAAGTATACAAAAGGAGTCAAGAACCCAATTGTCAGATTGCGGTAAAGAAAAATAGGATTTTAATCTATGAAGATTCTACTTTAGTATTATCCATAAATACTGTAAATCGAACCATTGAAGTTAACACAGAAAAAGTGTTGGAAGGCATGGGCGATCTAGATTCAAACAAGAACTATTGAATGTTATCACATTGAATATAGATATTAGATAAAAGATTAGCGCGTGCAAAGACCAAAAAATTGATCTGAAGGTTAGCGTAATCATTCATAACGTGCGCTAGCCGTATTCATATGTAGTGAGATTATGATTAGAAAGGTTGTGATAACTGCTGCTGGTATTGGAACTCGTTTGCTTACCGTGACGAAGGAACAACCTAAGGAAATGTTGCCACTTTTCACTAAGAATAATGGCGGTAATCTCTGCGTTAAGCCTCTGCTTCAAATGGTTTTTGAGCAACTTTACGACTATGGCTTCAGAGAATTCTGCTTTATTATTGGTAGGGGCAAGAGAGTTATAGAGGACCACTTCACCATTGATCGTGACTTTATAAGGCAACTTAACGATAAAGCAAAATATAGCTTGGCATCAACCTTGGAGCAATTTTATAGAAAGATTGAGGACTCAATGATCGTGTGGATAAACCAGCCTGAGCCTAAAGGGTTCGGACATGCAGTTTTAATGGCTAAGCCATTTATAGGCAACGAATCCTTCCTTGTCCACGCAGGCGACACTTATATAATCTCCAAAAATAACAACCCTATAAAAAGACTAATAGAAGTCCACGAAAAGAACAGGGCTGAAGCCACCTTGCTCCTAAAGGAAATCGAAAACCCAAAGCACTATGGTGTGGCTGAGGTTCAAGAACAAAATGGTGAAGTATTCAACGTTAGAAAGGTTATAGAAAAACCTCAAAAACCTCCCACAAACCTCGCAATCATGCCAATTTACATATTTAACCCTACAATTATGACAATTTTAGAGAAAACCCAACCTAGCCTATGTGGGGAAATCCAACTTACTGACGGAATACAAAAGATTATCGATAAAGGACTCAAAGTTCAAGCGATAAAACTCAAAGACGACGAAATAAGACTAGACGTAGGAACACCAGAAACATATTGGGAAGCCATAGCCATATCACATAGGCACTCCCAAGGACAAATTAAACACACAAAAACAAAGTGAACTGAAATATGACGCAGTACCGTGTGTCAATTGTTGGAACAGGATACGTGGGCCTATCCACAGCAATCGGATTCGCGATTAAAGGATATATAGTAACCACATTAACCCATGATTCTGAAAAAGCAACGAAAATAAACATAGGCATTCCTCCCTTCCATGAACCCCAACTGCAAGAAAACCTCAAAAAGGCTGTAAACAAAAAACTGCTGAAATGTACACTAAACGCTGCAGAAGCAATTCTTAACACCGATATCACCTTCATTGCAACAGGAACCCCAAGCCAGTCAGACGGAAGCATAGACCTACAATATATCGAAAAATCAGCAAGCGAAATCGGAGAAGCCCTAAAGAAAAAGAAAAGCTACCACCTTATAGTAGTCAAGAGCACAGTTGTACCAGGCACCACAGAAAAAACAGTCAAGCCCGTCATTGAAAAGTATTCTGGTAAACAGTGCGGCGTAGATTTCGGGCTATGCATGAACCCAGAATTCTTACGTCAGGGTGCTGCAATTCATGATACTCTACACCCGGATCGTATAGTCATAGGCGAATACGACAAAAAATCTGGAGATACGTTGGAGGCTCTTTTCCGAGAATTCTATTCTGAAAACACACCTCCTGTCCTAAGAACAAATCTTCCAACCGCTGAACTTATCAAATACGCCAGCAATGCTTTCCTAGCCACAAAAATAAGCTTCATCAACGCGATAGCTACTATATGTGAAAAAACTCCAGGCGCCGATGTTACCATGGTGGCTAGAGGCATGGGCTTAGACAAAAGGATAGGCTCTTTGTTTTTAAATGCGGGACTAGGCTACGGCGGCTCATGTTTCCCCAAGGATGTAAAAGCCCTCGTAGCGCATTCAAAAAACCTCGGCTATAGCATCAAACTTCTGGAAGAAGTCGAAAGCGTAAACAAAGCCCAACCTCTAAAAGTCATTCAATTCTGTAAAGAGTTTCTCGGCAACCTCAAAGGCAAAAACATCGCCATCCTAGGCTTAGCTTTCAAACCCGACACAGACGACATGAGAGAAGCCCGTGCCATCCCCATAATAAACCAGCTACTAATAGAAGGCGCAAACGTAACCGCCTACGACCCAGTCGCAGTGCCCATCGCAAAAACAATCTTCAAAAACAAAATCCAATACGCCACATCAGCAATCAGCTGCCTCAAAAACGCAGATTGCTGCATAATAGTAACAGAATGGGACGAATTCAAAAAACTCAAACCAGAAGACTTTGCTGAAAGCATGCGCCAGTCAATTGTTATTGATGGAAGAAGAATATATAGTCCTAAAGATTTTAAAGATTTCAAATTTGCAGCCATAGGACTCGGACACTAAAATCCCACGAATACATTTTGAATTGCCACCTGATCAGCTTGGGAACCTGAACACGGTTTCCCTTCTGCAACAACGCCATACATTAATAGTAACCAATCAGGCAAACCGCCGAATTCAACATAGCCGTAGCATCACACACTACGCCTATTCCAAGAAAATTTGAGCGACTGGAGTAATTTCAAGAGCCAATTTGTCTTGTCCTTTTTCTTTTTTTTAAGCGGCTGAATTATATAAATAGCAGCCACCAATTCTTTCATTTGGAGTGCAGCAAATGAGTCGTCTCTCCAAGAATCAGAAGAAGATTTTGGAAATTTTGGAGATAAAGCCGGAAATGACAACAAAAGAGATTGCAGAGGTAGTTTTTGGCAAGCTTGTGGAGTACAAGACGAAGGAGTATAACTCGATTTATCGTAGTCTCGTGTCTTTGGAGAGGAAGGGATTAGTGCAGAGAGTCCATGTTCAGCTTAGGTGGCGGCGCAAAGTTCAAATGATGGAAAAGGCGAGTGAAACCCACGTTTTGGGGCACTTCGAAAAACCCGCGGAAACTGTTCCGTAAAACCAACAAAAAACAAAAAGGCAACAAAAACATTATGAACAGAGAAGCCTAACTATAAGTCAATCTTGCGGGAAGAATGCTTCGCGATCTGGGGGCGAAACGTTAAAAATGGACTCCACCACAAAGCAAATAGCCAAAAATCGTATAGAAGTTCTCTTTCAACAAGCTGAAAAAACGCGTAAAGAAAATCCTCGACTCGCTAGCCGCTACATAGAGACTGCCAGAAAAATAGCTATGGCCGCAAAAATACGCTTGCCAACTAAGTATAAACGTCGAATCTGCAAAAACTGCAACATATTGCTTGTGCCCGGCGACAATTGTCGCGTGCGAATAAAACAAAAAAGAGAGCCTCACTTGGTGATTACGTGCCTCACCTGCGGTCACCAAACGCGTATGCTCTTAAGAAAGAAAAAGGAGAAAACCAAACTTGAGCAAAATACCCACTCGAATGAAACGTCACGTAAGGCATGAACTGAAAGAAGAAAAGCCCACCATATGGGTTGGCAAAGAAGGCTTAACTCCTCAGGTCCAAGCTGAGGTTGAGAAGCAGCTGCAGAAAACAAAGATGGTGAAAATCAGGATTCTGCCCAGTGCCCTGAAGGAGGAAACCGCCAAAACCATCGCCACCAAAGCCGCCGAGCAAACAGGCGCATCGCTAGTCGAAGTCAGAGGACACGTGTTCATACTCTACAGACGACGCAAAAAACAACCACCCTAGCCCCTATGCACGCTACGTCCTCAACCCGCAAACTATCATAAACTTACGGAAAAAACTTGACGGTGGCGAGGTTACTTTGTTCCCTGCTCAATCGCCATTTTGAGCATTTGTCTACCATCATAATTCCAATAAGTAATGTCTTGTTCTATAAAGAGCCATTTGAGTATTTTCAGGAGCATTTCAAGTGGTAGTCCTTCGTGGAAAGCGTCCTTATCTTTCTTCTGCAGAATGGAGTCTGGCTCTTTACAATTCCAAACATTGTCAATTAGTTGACTTTCTGAACGGAACATGGAAAGATTTAGATCGTAAGTCCGCTATTAGATATTGTTCAGTGGGGAGTGAGAGACTTGACCGTCAAACAGCCATCCTATTTTCTAGTTTCATTATCGAACAGGATGAACTTGGACTTATGCATTAAATACGCTTTGGCAGGTTTTCCAAACACTCTAAATGGCGTGTGGACATTCTCAGACATAAGAAATGGAGATTACATTTCCTTCTTATATGGAGCCAGAGCCCACAATCTGTATAGAGTTGAAAAGAAAGAAGCTATACGGAATTCTCGGAATTTGCCGCCATGGAAGCCAATTGAATTCAGGGTCTCTCGGAAGACCTACTATTTCCCATTTAGATTAACTCTCACTCCAATTCGCAAGCTCGATGAGCCTCTGGTAAGATTGGAGTTTGCCTACGTTGCAGAAAACCTTCTTTTGAGAGGAGGCTATCGGAAGACGCATTTCCAAGGAGACCAAACTACGCTTCAGAATATCTCCCAAATGGGCAGTCTTCACGGGCAAGCTGAAAAACTTGAGATGCAAGGATACGAAACGTTCATCCCCAAATTCATTAGAAACAGAAAACTCGCATCACCACCAGAAGTCTATCCGCTTCAAGAAATGGTGCTTCAAGCAGCGATAAGACAATTTTTGAGCGAAAACAGGAACATCGACTCATTGTTGAAACTCGTTGGAGTGTGTGATTTAGATGTGGAAAAGCTGGAAGTTCTGGGGGAGAAGGCCCTCCCTGAAGGTCACGTGGACATTCTTATCAAAGAAGCTATACCCATAGGACTTTCCAAAAAAGTTGTTGTGGAAGTAAAGATGGCTAAGGCACACGATAAAGACATAGAGCAGCTAGAAAAATACGTGGTTGAATTAGAAACGGAATGCGTTGGTGGAATATTGATTGCGAAGGAGTTCCCCCAAAAGATTATTCAAAAGAGCGGCAAGCGAGATGGCGTCGGTTTGAACCTTGTGAAGTATATTCTGAGTGACTTTTCTCCAGATGACAGCTATACCTTTGAGCAATTAAAAGAGAAAATTAGGCTCGACACAGTCAAATGACTTTACCTGCTTCTAGAAACAGGAAGGGCGACCAGTTTCTACTCTTGTAATTACGTCGCGTTTGGGTATTCTTTTATGATTTTTTGGACTAACTCGTTAAAGACCTCGTTCTTTTGACGTTTGGCATTGAGTTTTGCTATCGCTTCTTTTTTGCTGTCGCATTTAGCGAGTATGACACACCAGCCATTTCCTTCGTCGCCAGTGATTAAAGTCTTGCCAGTTTTCATGTTCTCCCATACCCAGACTCGGTTTCCGATATGTTCTACTTTGGGGTCATCCGTGCCTAGTTGCTCAACGATTCTCTCGTCGGAGACAACCCTGCCCTTGAAATACAGTGCCACCCTGTTAACACCTCCATAGTTTTGAAGCCAGTCCATATCCTGTGTGTTCTGAACACCGGTCACTGTGATGTGAACTGGTCAATGAACAAAAAGCTATGTTAAGTTTATAAGTGTGATCGTTTTTTCATGAAAAAATTCTCTGATGGGACATTGAATGAGTTCACCTGCAGTTCTATCCGCACTTGCGTCTTTATATAAGGGGGGATAGGCTTTTCCGAGCACAACAGTTTAGAATAGTTTGTGAATTGGTGAATTTGTGAATTTCGTTAGGGTTCTTATAGGCTTCGTGTTTTCTGTCTGGTTTCGGGTGCCACAAACTGATTTCCTATTCAGCGTCAGGAGGTGAACCGCGAAGAAACTGCTTACGCTACGTTTCGGGCTATCCCGTTAAAGCCCAATGCACAGGAAACCCAGCATATTTGGAGCCTAATAGCGATTCAATGCAGAAACCTATAGAGGGTCTACCCCTATTGGCGTTTTTCTCAACCAAAAACCGCCACTCGCAAGCTAAAGTCCAACCTACTTATAGAGGGGCTATAGTCTCCGCAGAGCACGCAAATCACCCAGAGAATATTTATATTGGGCTAAATGATTTTACTGCAAGGAAAAACCCGAAAGGAACAAAACATCTTGACGACTCCCCACGACGTTCCAGCAGCCAAATTCATCGACAAACTAGCCAAATACCTAAAGGAGAACGTTGACGAGGTACAACCCCCACCATGGGCAAGCGTCGCCAAAACAGGCTCGCACGTGGAAAAGCAACCTCAAAACCCTAACTGGTGGTACACGCGCAGCGCTTCAATACTGCGCAAAGTCTACGTCCACGGTCCCATAGGCATAGAAAAACTGCGGGCTGACTACGGAGGAAGAAAAGGCTTCGGCACCAAACCCAGTCACGCCTCTAAAGCTGGCGGAAGCAACATAAGAAAAGTCCTGCAGCAGCTAGAAGCAGCAGGCTTAATCCAAACCGCAAGCCCTCAGGGAAGAAAGATGACTCCGAAAGGAAGAAAACTCCTACAGGAAATAGCTGAAGACTTGCAGAAAGATATGGTGAAAACAGTTCCAGAACTCAGGAAATATCAAGGCGAATAAGCGATGTCGGATGAAGAGCTTGAGACGATTCGCAGAAGAAAAATTTTGGCTCTGCAGCAAAGAATGATGGATGAGCAAAGGCAGGTTCAAGCAGAGCAGCAGATGGAAATGCAGAAGCAGGAATTGCTGAGGCAAATATTGTCTCCCGAAGCTAGGCAAAGACTGACAAACTTGAAGATGGTTAAGCCCGAATTCACAGAGCAGCTGGAACTCCAACTAATACAGTTGGCGCAAGCGGGTAAATTGCCTATACCGCTGTCGGATGCTCAACTGAAACAAATGCTAATCCAGCTTCAATCTCGGAAGCGTGAACCAAAAATAAGAAGGATATAAACATGGCGCGAACTAAACCTCCAGCTAAAAAGCATAGGCTGGGTAAGGCTACTAAGCAAAAAAAGCCTGTCCCGACTTGGGTAATAGTGCGAACCGCTGGGAAAGTTAGGACAAACCCTAAACGCAGAAGACAGTGGAGAACACGAAAAATAAAGGCATAGGAGAATTGAAACCATAAAAAAAGAAGACAAAGAGGAGCAAATGCCTGATGAAGCACAGGAAGAAGAACTAGCGGGCACCATCGAAGAAGAGGGCGCGGAAGCAAAACTCGAAGAAAGCTTGGAAGAAAAAGCAACAGAGGAAACGGTTGAGGCTGAAGAGGCGCCTGCGCCAGCGGAAGAAGAGGAAGCTAAACCTCCAGAAAAGAAAAAGAAGGAAGAGGAAGAAATCGTTGAAGAAAGAATTTACACGATTCCCTTGGGGAAGGCATGGGTTAGACCGCCGAACAAAAGAGCGCCGAGAGCTATGCACATGATTAGAGCCTTTGTAAATAGACACATGAAATTGACTATGCGTGTAGAGGAAGAAGAAGAAAGGGAGTTACCCAAACTGGTGATAAGCAAAGAAGTGAACGAGAAAGTTTGGGGCAGAGGCATAGAGAAGCCTCCGCGAAAAATCCGAGTGCGCGCCGCTAAAGACAAAGACGGTAATGTAACGGTTCATCTGGCTGAAGAAAGCTGATTTCTCCCCGAATAAGGAGTGTTTTCATTTTCTTTTCTTGAAGATTTTCCACGCTCGTTGTGCTCTACTGTGACGTATTCAAAGCCTGTTTCTATTAGCGTGCTCCTGCATAAGGAAACAGCCTTCTATAGGGCAGGTATGGTTAATAATGAGCACGGGTAAACCTTCGAAAAGAAATCGAGAAACAAAAAGCAATTCAGCTTGAAAAGGTTTAGAAAACGAGCATAGCAGCGTTACGTGACATGTCGGCGGAAGCATAAATGAAAAGAGTGATTACAATAACATTTCTCAACTACTTCGTGTCGGGAGCACTCACGCTGATAATTCCATTGTTGCTTTTGGATAGAAACGTGAATTTGGCAGAGATTGGATTGGTGCTGTCAATTATGCCTTTAGTCTTTCTTTTAGTTCGATTACTGCTCGCGGCACTTGCAGATCAGCTAGGGTGGGCTCCTTTCTTCATTCTTGTGAATTGGCCCGGAACACTCTTTTCCACCGTGATATATTTTTTCGCCAACTCCATTCCAGCTTTTTTTGCTGGCAAGATTGTTGAGGGCGTGAAAGAATCTGCGTACTGGGCAGTTAACAGGACCGCTATCTTTTCTTTGTCCCCGAAACGAAAAGAAAATGAAGCCACAAGGATGAACGCGGTGATATGGTTATCTACTGCCATTGGCAGCGCCGCAGCGGGGATTGGAATTGCTTACGTAGGATTTTCATCGACAATAGGCATTTTGATTATAGCATCGACTATGATGGGGATTCCCGCTGGACTACTCTGGAACACAAGGAAAAAGTCTTCAGGACCAAAGTCAAAAACCTCAAGCGTAATTGCCCTGCTTAACCCAAGGGGCAGGGACAGAACGTTTTGGCTGGTCTCAACATCACTGCTGTTTAACAGCCTTGCCACGTACCCTCTAATAACGCTGCTTTTGCCCGTTTTCATGGACCAGCAACTAGGCTACAGCTATATTTCAATCGGGTCAGCCTACATGCTGTACAATGTAGTCGCCGGGTTAGTGACATTGCTCACCCTAAAGATGCCCCTCAATGCTGGAAGAGTTGCTATCCAAAGCCTGATAAGCCTGTTCGCAGCGTTTTTGCTGGCGAACTCGGGCTTTTACTTTCTCGCGTTTTTTTTGGCACTTGCTGTCGCTCGAGGTCTCGGAATAGGCTTATTCGAATCTATCATCGCCAAAGTTACAAAGACCACACCCATAGTTTCAGTCGACATCGCGTTGCTCCATGTATTCACACGAGTTGCCGAGTTCGCTTCAGTATTAAGCGCTGGATTCGTCGCTCAATCTTTGGGATATGCGCCTGTTTTCGCTGCTTCAGGAGTCTTTTTCGCCGTCTTCTCGATTTCTTCTTTTTACATCCTAAGAAACAGGTAGCTTCAACTCCCAGTGTGCAGGAGATTTCGCCATTGACAGTCAATTTGGCTGAAGAGACCTGATTTTCCCGCCGAATGATTCTCTATTTCTTTTTTTCGTTTTCTGGTTATCAAGTGACTTCAGAAGTCGAGTTTTGAATATTCGGACAAGTGATTTTGGGTTTTGACTAGCAGTTCATAAAGCTTTTAGTATTATTCAGCATACCTCACATTTGCTTGGCGAATATTATGCAGGGTATTTACCAAAAAGGGAAAAGAGAAAAGCAACATCGAGCTTGGACTAGGCTTTTAAGGTTAATTCCAAATAAGCTTAATCCAAGTTTGTCTATGCCCAGGGTCATTCCAGCCATTCTAACTAGGTTTAGCGATGTATGGCAGACCTATAAGCAAATGTGGTATGTGCCCTTCATTTGGTCTTTCGCGTGGTGTTCGTACTGGATAATCTTTGATAGTGCCGTTTGGAATAAGCCGTTGGCTCAATTGAACCTGTTGAACTGCATTGGAGCGGCAGCCTCAGCCATTTTTATTCTTGCTGCGTCTCCTATCAGAAGGCACCTTCAAAAGGGAGTTGTTTTTGTCAGGACTCATCTCGGCAGGGGACTTCATAGGGCTTTTGTTCTTTTTGGGAATAAAATTAGAAAGCGCCTTTCTCACATCGCCCTTCGGCGCAAACGAGAACCCAGTCAGGCGGAAAAGCCAAAGCTTCAAGAGCCACAAGTCGTAAAGTCCTCTCACACTGGACAGACCAGGCGAGTGACAAAGTCGAGCCAGGCAAAGCCGCAGACACAGCAACCGTCTTCGCCTGTAAGCTCAACGCTTCCCAGTTTTGATTGTTCTAGCCAAAACGGAGCGTCTGGAGGAATGGACCAGTGTCTAATATGCGCGAACTTGATAAATTGCACGTACAGGCGAAACAAATCGTCTGGGTCAGAAGTGGATAACGAAAGCAGCGCTCCTAGTCTTTCTGTAGAAGAAATTGTTGTTGAAGAAGCGGTCGCCTCTTGAGCGCGTCATGAGGCTCAGTTCTGGCACTTCACAAGAGGTTGGGAACCTCATAGAATTTCTGGACTGAACCACAAGATAAAAAAGGGAGTGTGCGGAGATTTCGCCATTAGCAGCCACATTTGGCTGAAGGAGAATAATCCTTGGCCGTTTACTTATCCAGCATCGTTGGAAGCGCAAGCATAGGCGTGTACTCGCTTGTTACTGAAAAGATTGCTGTTTTTCCGAAGATGTTTCCATTGGAAAAAGCTGAGCGAATGGCTGAATGGTTGAAAGTGAAGCTTGTGCATACTTCCATCGGCGGCTCCGTGCTGGCTGGCGCGTTAGCGTGCGCGAACTCTAATGGGATTCTGCTTCCCCATTTTGTTCGAGAAGAAGAACTTGCCTGTCTCCGCTCGTTGTTTGAAGGTAACATGACGGTGATGGAGACTAAGAAGACGGCTTATGGTAATTTGGTTTTGGCGAATGATTATGGCGCGGTTGTTGACCCGCGCTTCAAGGAACCTGACCTAAGGCAGATTGCTGACGCCTTAGGTGTTGAAGCCGTTCCCGGCGAAATCGCTGGGTTGCCTTATGTGGGGGCTTTGGCTGTGGCTACAAACAAGGGCGTTTTGGCGCATCCCTTGTTGAAGGATGAGGAAAGGAAGATTTTGGAGAGTGTGTTTAAGGTTCCTGTTGATGTTGGCACGGTGAATTGTGGGATACCTTATGTGGGTACGGGTTTGATTGGGAATTCGCGTGCGGCTGTGGCTGGGTCTTTGACAAGTGGACCCGAGATGTTTATAATTGGGAATGCATTGGATGTTGTGCAGGAAGATGAGTAAGTTGAAGGTTTTCAGAGTAACCGGCGAGATTAGAAAGCCGAACTTGGAGACGCCGTTCAGGAAAGAAGTGTTAGCGGCTAAACCTGAGCATGCTGTGGAGAAGGTTTACGCCGAAATCGGCAGCAAACACCGTGTCAAAAGGTGTCACATGAAAATATTGGCTGTCGAAGAAGTTTCGCCTGAGGAAATTGAGAATCCGATTTTGAAGAAAATGGTTGCTGGGGAATAAGACTTGGCAGGTAGAAGCAAAGAGGAAGAGGAGCTCCGCAGGCTCAGCGTTGAAATGCGCTTTCTCGAGCAGACCGCCGAAACTTTACAGTCACGAATCAACATGATGAACGCGGCTATAACAGACTTAACTTACGCTGACATGACATTAGAGGGCGTAGAAAAGGAAAAAAAGAACGCTGAACTTCTCGTCCCAATAGGCGGGCGTTCTCACGTTAAAGTGAAACTTGTAAACCCTGACAAGGTTATTGTCGGAATGGGCGCGGGAGTGGCTATTGAAAAAACGTTGCCAGAGGCAAAGTCAATAATCAAAGAACGGTTAGGCGAATTGGAGAAAACTATGCTCTCAGCGCAGCAGCAATTTGCTCAAGTTGTCGAGAGAATTAACACGGGAAGAAATAGGCTCGAAGGGTTACTTGCCAAGTTAAGAGGGGAGAAAGCTCCGAGCAATGTTTGAGAAGCTTAAGTCGGGGCTAAAGGGTCTCGTAAACAAAGTAACCACAACTGAGCTTAAGGCTGAAAACCTGCGTCCTATTCTTCAGGATTTTAAGATTAACCTTGCAGAGAACGATGTTGCGCTTCCAGTGGCAGACCGCATATGCGACGCGCTTGAAAAGCGGTTAACAGGCGTTCAGGTTAAGCGCTTGGAAGACCGCAAGAAAATTGTTGAAGAGAACCTGCGGCAAGTGCTGCTGGAAGTCATGGTCACAAACAACAAAATCGACCTGCAGAAGAAGGCTGAGGAAAAACGCAAAAAAGGCGAACCGTTCGTGCTGCTTTTTGTAGGCATAAACGGGACTGGAAAGACAACGACTATAGCAAAGGTCGCGCAGTTCCTTCGGGATAAGAGCTACTCAGTCGTGCTTGCTTGCAGCGACACTTACCGCGC
>DATDQZ010000086.1:0-9640 GCA_035292005.1 Bathyarchaeia archaeon
AAGCCTTTTCTTGCCATTTCGCTGTGGACTTCGCTTAAGCCTCTCGGCGTGGAGAACCAGTTTTCTTCCCAGAGTTTCTGGATTATGCCTTTGCACGTTTCGGCTCTGGGCGGCGGCGCAACCCTTTCGGATAGGCGTGCATCTTTAAGCTTTTCAGTGACTGCGGAGAGAATTCTATCGATGGCTGTTTGCAGCTGGTCTTCTTGAGATTCGATTTCGAATTCTATGTCGCCTATTTTCATTTTTACTCGTATGGGCGGTTTTTGCGGTTTTTCTGTCAAGTTGCCACCTATTGCTTATTGTATTGTGCAAGATGCACATGCACAACACTTAAATATTGCGTCCAAACTTATTGGCTATTGGTGAATTTGATGATTGAACAATACACAATAACAACAACCCCCAAATATAACTTTCCACAACCCACCACCGACACAACATTACCCCAACGCTTCCTAGAGCTCAGCCTCCATTCACTACGGCAAGTACACAACCAGCCGTTTCAACTAAATCAACAAACCTTTCAACAACTCACCACTTGGGAGCAACACCTGTCAAATCTGCAGCTCAAACGCCAGCCAATACCGCTCAAACCAAACCACCAAGAAACAATAATCGCCGCCGTTGACACATCCACCATAAAAATCGGCGAAACAAGCAAAGGCATCATAATCGCCATCCGAGGCGCAACCACATGGAAACAAAACCGCAATTACCGCTACACGCGCCTAGGACCATTCATATTTCACATAACCGAAGAAAACAAAAAAGAAGTCTACAACACGCTGGAAACAGCGTACTTCAACACTCCATACGCAAGCAATCACCAAGCAGCGCCAAACCTCCTGCAAATGCCCACACGCCTCGCAAGCCTCCTCGAAAGATGGCTACAAGCCATGCTCGCAAAAACCATAACCAACGGACTAATCCTTTTTGACGGGTCGTTAACCTCAGGAACCTTTGACACGCCAGTGCAGCGCATGAAAGAAATCCTCAGCACGGCGAGAAGAAACAATAGCGTAGTGCTCGCGTTCTCCAAAATGACCAGCCTACGAGTCAACGGCTACCTCATAACCGACTTGCTACCTGAACACGAGCCGCCGTACCTTCTTGAAACCACAGGTTTGCAGTTCAAGCCGCCAACTGTTCTGCTGGGCGACGTTTACGTGGCACGCCTAAACAAGGCAAACTACGCGTTCAGACTGGACATAGACAGAGAAATCCCAGTTCAGCAGAGAATGGACGCCGTTGAAAAACTCGTAGGCAACGACCTATACATGCAAAGCTACCCCGAAACCCTGCGTCTAGCGCACATCCTATGCACCTTCACGGCAAATGAAGTACTGGCGATGCAGCACTTCATCACACGCAAGCACGGGATACAAATAATCAACAGGCCCGACATGCACAGGCTCTTGTTCGGACCCTTCGGAAAAGGAGAAAACTACTCATGAAACTGTACAAAAAAGAAGGCAACATCCTCCAAATCCTAAGCTTCCCAACCGAAAACGCGGAAAAAGGCGACTATCTGCTGGTGGAAGACGCAGAAGCGGGAAAAGCATTAATCGCGCAGGTAATCGACGTGCAATTCGCCTGCATCCCAGGCGTACTTGAAGAGCTGTTGCGCACGCTGCCAGACGGAGGCGAACCAATACAAGGCGAAGACATCGACCCGCTCGAAATCGCACCGCACATCACGTACATCCAAGACGCTAGCCTACTCATCTGCAAAATAAGGGCAACACTCGAAAACAACATGTTAAGCCCCAGCAGCTCCTGGCTGCCTTCCCGCTCGCAGTCGCTTATTAAAAAATTGTCAATTCCCATGCTGCTGAAACTCGCCAACATCGATGGAAAACTCCCAATAATCCTAGGCGGCACAAAAGACTCTTCGCTTTTAACCATAGACGCTTCCGCGTTAGATGGAAGATTAAACATCATAACAGGCAAGAAAGAAACAGGCAAATCCCACCTATCCAAACTCTTAATGGTAAGTTTAGTGGGCTACAAGGCTACCATCGTCGTGTTCGACCTGAACGGTGAATACTCGAGTTTGGGCATGACGGCTGACGGAAAAAGAAATATGTACTACGACAAAATCCACGCTTTAGCGCCGTCGCAGAACTTCAAAGTAGCCCTCGAACAACTGCACCTAAACATCCTCATCGGCATCCTAATCCACGCGCTGCACCTACCGGGAACATCAGCCCGCGAGTTCAGACGCATCTGGAAAACGCTAAAAGAGAAAAACACCCTCACACTGCACGAACTAGGCGAAACAATACGCAACTGGAACTGCAACCAGCACGTCCGTGACGCCCTGTTTTCGCGTTTTCACGCCTTGGTTAATTCGGGCTTTTTCACCGACAACGCAGCAGAAGCCACGCTTCTGGAAGAGTGCCTGCTAAAAGCCAAGGAACACGGCGGAGCCATAGTCATAAACCTGCGAAACACATCCGCCATCGACCGCCAAATAGTCGTTGAATACGTTCTTGGGAAACTGGTTGATTCGTTGACAAACTGGAAGTTAAAAGCCGTTTTCCTCTTTGCCGAAGAGGCGCACCTTTACCTCCGCGAAACCTACTGGGACGACATAGTCACTCGCATGCGGCACTTCGGAATCTTCACCACATTCATAACCAACCAGCCAGACACCATTCGAGAGAACATTTACCGCCAAGCAGACAACATTTTCCTCTTCAACTTCACAAACGAGCACGACTTAGATGTTGTAAGCCGCGCCGCACGCGTGGACGCGGAAACGGTCAGATCCATTGCGCGAGACTTGCCCCCGCATCACTGTCTCACGTTGGGAAAAGTTGTGAGAGATTTCCCAATGGTCGCGAGAGTCAGAGCCCTAGACCTCAAAACAATGGGAGAAACAAGGTTATTCTTCAAAGACACAAACTAGAGGTTTTCTAGTTTCTGCCTGTTCCTTTGAAAGAAGGCTCTGAAGGATTTCGTCAAATCGCATTCCTCTACTCCGCTGAAGGGCACCCACTTTAAATCTTCAGCGTCGCTTGCCGCTTTGGGTACGCCGCGCACTACCTTTACTAAGTAATCGACTATCAAGAAATGGTATTTTACCGCGCCTTTTTTATCCAAACTTATGTGATCGACAACATCCACAAGGCGGGGTTCCGCGACATCTAAGCCTGTCTCCTCTTTCACTTCTCTGATAACAGCTTGCTCAATGCTTTCGCCGAGACCCACTAAGCCGCCTGGGACGCTCCATTTTCCTTTGCCTGGAGCGTTTTTTCTTTTTTCAAGCAGAATCTTGCCTTCGTGGATTATTATGGCGCCGACGCCTACAATTGGCTTGTCAGGGTAAAGCCGCTTCAATGCGCAAAGCCTCTGCCACTAATTGGGCTACTCGTATCTTAAAGCTTCTACTGGTTTAAGCTTTGAAGCCCGCCAGGCAGGGTAAAGCGCAAAGATTACGCTTACGCCTATGCCGAAAGCCAAGGCGCCTATTAATACGGTCGGGGTTAAAACAGGAGTTATAGTCATTCCACCATTTCCAATGGGGGTTGCCGCTTGATTTCCACCTATCCCCTGGAATGGACCGCCTCCGCTGAAGACTATGGCAACAATGTTTGCTAAACCCCAGCCTAATGCTATGCCGATCACCGCGCCTATCAAGCCGATTATCACTGACTCGCCTAGGAAGATCAGAAGCACTGTTCGGCTTTTCATGCCTAACGCTTTGAGTATGCCTATCTCTCTTGTGCGCTCAATAAGCGAGACTATCATGATGTTCATTATGCCTATGCCCGCCACTAGCAGCGAGATGGCGGCGATTCCAGCCAAGAAAAGCTCTATGATCGAAAATACACTTGAAAGGAGACCAAGCACATACGATGAGGATACCACTGAAACTTCATAACTGAAATATCTTGTTATCGCCCTTGAAACTGCGGTAATCGTTGCGTTATCGCTGTTTTTCAACTTAACAATTATCATGTCGCTTTCCTCGGTTCCAAAGAAGCTTTGAGCCTGCGAGATCGGAATGTAAACGCCTGTGTCTGAGGGTCCTCCAATGTTGAAGCCTCCGATCTCTTTGAGAACCGCTGCGATGTGACCAGTGTACGTTTCATCTTTTGGTGGGCGAGCAGTAGAATTGGTCCAGATAATCTTAACATCATCATTTACATTAAAAAGTAAGGTGCCATTTTTCCAAGGGTCATTTAGCAGTTTTCCAATTACAACCGTGTCATTTTCCGGATTCAAGCTGATAGTTCCATTGTCAGTCACAAAGGTGCTGCTGTAAATGCCCGCGTACTGAGCGAAATCCACACCCACTATGTTGAGGGTAACGAGCCGGTCAGCAGACTTGATCTGCACTGATCTTTGTATCACCGCGACCGATGTCTCGATGTCTGGCGATAAAGCGTTAATGGTTGCTGTGTCGTTGATCATCAATCTGAAGTCAGAGTCGCCGCCGCCAAATCCGCCCCCCATGCCTACGCCTCCGCCCAAGAAGCCTCTTCCAGAAGTAACAATTAGCGTATCTGCTGCCAATCCCTTTTCAAGCTGCAGGGTTATGGTGTTTTGCAAGCCCTGAGTTATTGAAAGTAAGGCAACGATAGCGGCAATGCCGATCACAACGCCCAAGATCGTTAAACCTGCACGCAGTTTTCTCAGTTTTATGGCGCTGAAAGAATAGCCGAAAACGTCTCTTGTTTTCATTTTAGTTCATCACATCTGAAGTTATTACGCCGTCAAACATCTGGACGATTCTTTTTGCTTCTCTTGCCAGACGCTGGTCGTGAGTAACCATTATGATGGTTACGCCTTTCTCCTCGTTAAGCCTCTTAATCAGCCTCATCATTTCGCTGGCAGTCTTGGAGTCAATGTTTCCCGTAGGCTCGTCCATTAACAAGAAGCGAGGGCTGTTTGCTAGGGCTCTGGCGATGGCTACACGTTGTTGTTCGCCGCCGCTGAGCTCGGCTGGCTTGTGGTTCATTCGGTCTTTCAAACCCACTGTTTCGAGGAGTTCTTCTGCATGTTTTCTTCTTTCTTCTCTACTCATACCGGCTATGGACATTGACAGCTCAACATTGTCTCTCGCTGTAAGCCGTGGGATTAGATTGAAGAATTGGAACACGAAGCCTACTCGACGTCTAAGATCTGCCAGTTGGTTGTCATTGAGTGTGGAAATGTCAACGCCTTCAATCAGTAGTTTCCCTTCAGTTGGCTTGTCCAAAGCTCCAATCAGGTTCAGCATGGTCGATTTTCCGCTTCCAGAGGGTCCTAGAATGGCGAGGAACTCGCCGCTTTCAACTCGCAAGTTCGCGTCTCTCAGAGCTTGCACTGGCACTTTTCCAAGCATGTAGGTTTTCTTCAAGTCGATTGCTTCAACGACTGGAGCCATGGGCATCACTCATTTTTCACTCCTTCAAATTTGCGTATTTATTTGTTTAGGAACCGCCATGAGAGCACGATGCCTATCGTGGTCACTATCGCAGCGAATATGCCAACGTATGCAAAGTCTAAAGCTAGCCGTGCGTAATCAGTGCTGAAGATTAGCAGCTGTCTTACCGCGTCAGTAGTATACGAGAGTGGATTAACGTTCGCAACTGCTTGTAGCCAATCTGGCATGTAGTTGATTGGAAATAATGCGTTGCTGGCAAACATTAGCGGCAGGTTTATGAGGTTCATGACAGCCATCGGAGTCTCTATCCTTGTCGATCTAATGTTGATGGCGATGAAGAGCGAAGACATGCCCATGCATATTAGGAATATGATTGCGAATACGCCGAGTATGTTAAGCGGGTTGAAACCTGCTCCAAATTGGAGACCGAGCAGTATAGCAACGGTTATTATGATGGCTGCTTGGAACATTGACCGCAACGTGGCTGAGAGAACCTTGGACAACACTATCACTGACCGAGACACTGGCGTACTCAAAACTTTGTTTAGGAAACCTAAACGTCTATCCCAAACCACTGACATGCCACTGAACATTGTTGTGAAGAGCGTGGTGAAGGTAATCATTCCCACCGCCATGAAAGAGAAGTAATCACCGGTTCCAAGAGTTGCTCGAAGAACAGCTTGAGGGTCTACACCTGGAATGTTGCTCGGTATGAGCGCGCCTATGTTCATGGCTTTTCCAAGTAAGCTCATCCAAATGACAGGCTGAATTATGGTGAGGAGAAACACGACTGGAGCTTTGTACCACTTCTTAAGCTCTCGGTTAGTCAAAGCCCAGAGACCGTGCAGTTTGCTTTTTGAAACATTGCTAGTTTCGTTCATCGTCTCGCCCTCCTCACAGTCATCCTCTGTGTAAAAACAGCTTCTCTTGATTCCTCAGCGTCACGCATAGACTTACCCGTGTACTGTAAGTAAACTTCGTCCAATGTTGGCTTCATAAGCGAAAGCTTGGTAACAACATGACCTTCCTTTCGTAAAGCTTCAATTATCAATGGCGCGGTGACTTCTCCATTTTCAGACTTTATCATGTACGAACCATTCTCCTTCTTGACTTCTTTTACATGTTCAATTTTCTTAACAAGCCCAGTGATGTCAACATCCTTTTGGATGCTCAAGGTGATAATGTCGCCACCCAGACTTTCCTTCAACTCTTCAGGAGTCCCAACGACAACGATTTTTCCGTGGTCGATTATGGCGATTCGGTCGCAGAGAGCGTCGGCCTCTTCAAGATAGTGTGTTGTCATAAAGAGTGTCATGCCGAACTCTTTTTTCAAAGTTCTAACATAATTCCAAGTGGCGGCTCTAGTTTGAACGTCCAAGCCTAATGTTGGCTCGTCCAAGAAGAGAACTTTTGGCCTGTTGATTAATCCGCACGTGAGTTCTAGCCTACGTCGCATGCCGCCTGAGTAAGTTTGAACTCTTTTATTTTTGAATGCGGTTAACTCAACAAGTTCTAAAAGGTCTAATGCACGTTTTTTGGAAACCTCGCGGCGAATCCCGTATAAGTCAGCGCATAAAAGTATGTTTTCGTAGCCTGTTAAGTCTTCATCAGCCGTGTATTCCTGCGGAACAACGCCGATGATGTTTCTAACCGCGTTGGCTTCCTTTGCTATGTCATAACCTAAAACTGAAGCCTCGCCTTCAGTTGGTTTTAGAACGGTTATTAGCATGTTTATCGTTGTTGTTTTGCCAGCGCCGTTAGGCCCTAAAAATCCGAAAATTTCACCGTGTTTGACGCTGAAGTTGATGTGGTCAACTGCCACGAGATTATGGTTGAAGACTTTTGTCAGTCCTTCAGCCTTAATTACGTCTTCACTCATGTTGATCGCCTTTTAGCTTTTTGTTCAATTCCTCAAGCTTCCTTGAAACCTCATCTACAGCGCTTAGAGCCTCATTTAAGGCTTGCTCTGAGAAATTTTCTTGCAGCGTGCTGCCCACGTGGAAAAAGGCTATGGCTAATCGCCTCATGGAGTCACGTATTTCAACCATTTTTTCTGGGGGTATTCTCATGAGAAAACTGTCAAAGAAGGGCGCTGGAAGAAAGCCGACTTCTTCCCTAAACTTCTTCCTTATTTTTTTCTGCTCTTCAAGCAGCGCTTTTCCGCTTTGTGTTAGCTCATAGCGTTTCAGTCCATTTTCGGTGGGGAGCTCTTTGATGTACCCGTTATCCTGTAGCCAAGCCAGAAGTGGATAGATTGAACCTGGACTGGGTTTCCAACAGCCACCTGTGTGCTTTTCGATTTCTTCCATTAGCTCTGATCCTGACATGGGTTTTTCGCTGAGGGCTTCGAGAACGTGATAGCGTATGAAGCCTTTAGGCACCATGGCGGTGTGTCGCATCCATCTTTTCATTTCTCTGTGGTGTATCAGATTTTTTCTGTCATTTTCATGGGTAAACATAGTTTATCACTATTGACCTCACCTGTGATATCAAAGGCGATATTTAAACTTAACGCTCACAAAACACAAACCACAACTTAACTTATCACTGTACCAACGCTTTCACCGTTAATAGCTGCCAAAATGTTCTCAGGTGCAAACCCGTTCACAACAACCAGCCGCACTCGCTTACGTTTCAGAATCTTGACTGCTTCAGGGTCAATTATCTGATGTATCCCCGCTTTGTGCTTGTTCTCAGAAAAAACATTGGGCAAATCGTCAAACGACAAGTGATCAAGCTTAACTGCATCGCGGTGCTTTTTAGGGTCCTTATTATAAACGCCATCTTGGTCTGTGGCTTTAACCAGTAGATCAGCGTTTACGCGCTCCGCAATCAACGCCGCAACAGTGTCCGTTGTCATGCCGGGTTTCAGGCCGCCCATAACCGAAATCTTCCCTTTGTTCAAGCAGTCCGCAGAGTTATCAACCGTTAAGGGCACGGCTTTGCAGCCCATTTCTCCAAGTTTCTTGAGGAACAGCTGGGCGAAAACGCGGGAAACAGAAATCGCAATTTCATCTTGAGCTTGCTCGTTAAGCCCCAGATTCTTCGCGATTGTAATAAACTCTCTTGCCAGTGTTCCGCCGCCGACAACCACGGCAACCTCATGACCTTGCTCTTTGAGAGTTTTCAGCAAGTCAGCGTATTTGCTGATTAGTTCTGTGTTGATTGGTGACGCTACTACTGAACCGCCTATTCGCAACACAAGGCGCATGGCTCATCCGTCCTTTAATGAGTATAATGTGAAGTTCAAGTTAAAAATCCTTTACAAAAACGGCTGTGCAATCCAGTTATGCACTTATATTAATCTATAAATGCTAAGAAAACTTTTTAGCGGTGTTTCAAGAACAATTAAGGAAAGGTGAAGCGATAATATTTGAAGAGGTTGGGTTAATTGGCAATTTGCTTATTCTCATCGCTTCACTAGTCGTTCTGGGCAAAGCTAGCGATTTGACCATAAACAATTCAATCAAAGTTTCTGATATAACTGGTTTCGGAAAAACAACCGTTGGCTTTATCTTGGTTGGTTTCTCCACTTCTTTGCCTGAGCTTAGCGTGTCCATTTTCGCGGTCTTCGACCCAGATACCATCGGTGTATCCATCGGCAACGTTTTAGGCTCCAACATAGTGAACATCGCTCTAATATTGGGAGTATGCTTTCTCCTAGTAACGCTGAAACGCCCACGAAATAAGCACGCCTACCTGACCATGGCGAAGGAAGAAATAGGCAGCCTGTACTTCGGCCTCTTCATAGCCTCGATAATTCCTTTGGCACTACTTTACATAGGATACGCAAGCCAATTCATAGGCGTGATCCTTCTGACCATCTTCGTGTTCTACACAATCCAATTATCGAGAGTGAAGAGACTGAAAGACGAAAGCGCATTAGGCTCTGAAAGAAGCAGACTACGCAAATACGTGTCACTCGCGTTAATAGGCGCGGCTCTCATAGTTGCCAGCGCATTCTTCATTATTGAATCAGCCTCCTTCATCGCCGCCAGCGTGGGCGTTCCGCCTGTCGTCATAGGCGCCACAGTAGTTGCCTTCGGCACAAGCATACCCGAACTGGCAGCGAGTGTAAGCTCTGTGAGAAAGGGGCATTTGGATTTGGCGCTGGGCAACATCATCGGAAGCTGCTTCATAAACATCACCTGCATCCTCGGGGTAGCCTTACTAGCGTCACCCTTAACGGTTAACATGGCTGCGTTCTCCAATCTGGCTATGTTCTCGCTTATAACAAACCTGTTCCTGTGGTATTTCCTGTCCAGC
>DATDQZ010000087.1:0-2682 GCA_035292005.1 Bathyarchaeia archaeon
CGCATTGTGGCGCCTTTGTATTCTACTCCGCGCTGCTCGGGCATGAGGTCAATCACGGGATGTGGCGAGTTAGGGTTGATTTCGGTGCTGTTGGCATCTTTTAAGCCGCAGACGTTTCGAGCGAACTCGATAACTGCTAGCTGAAAACCGTAGCATATGCCCAGAAAAGGTATATCGTTCTCTCGTGCAAACTTTATCGCAGCCATTTTTCCTTCGGTGCCTCTAGGACCGAAACCATAAGGAACAAACACGCCGTTAAACGCTTTAAGGTCGCTGACGCATTCGGGATTCTGTTCTAGCTTCTCTGCCTCCATGTACGTGATGCACACTCGTGTCCTGCAAGCTGCGCCGCCGTGACGCAGTGCCTCGTTCATGCTGACGTAGCTGTCTGTTAACCCAGCATACTTGCCTACCAGCGCTATTCGGACTTCATGCTCAGGCTTCAATATGGCATTCACAACCTGCTGCCATTCATGCAAATCCTGAACGGGGCAAGTGTAGCCGAGTCTTTTGCAGACAAAGTCGCCCATGCCCTGCTTATCAAGAATAAGGGGAACTTGATATATGGATTCCACGTTGTAAGAGCAGAAGACCGCGCCTTCTGGAATCGTGCCGAACAGCGCTATTTTTCGCAAGGCTTCCGCGTCAATCATCATGGGGCTTCTGGCGACAATGGTGTCGGGTTGAATGCCAATGCGTCGCAGTTCGTTGACGCTGTGCTGCAAGGGCTTAGTTTTCATCTCGTTCGTGACATCTAAGACTGGAACTAAGGCAACGTGAACGTATAGCGTATTTTCAAATCCTTCTTCGAGGCGCATTTGACGTATGGCTTCTAGGAAGGGCAATCCTTCTATGTCGCCTACTGTGCCGCCTACTTCTGTTAAGACAACGTCGGCGCTGGAGGTTTTCGCCACGGTTCTTATGCGATGTTTAATTTCGTTGGTCACATGCGGCACGATTTGGACGCAGCGCCCCAGAAAATCGCCTCGCCGTTCTCTTTCGATTACGGCTTTGTACACGAGGCCTGTGGTGATGTTGTTTTCTTGTTTTAAACTTAAGTCTAAGAAACGTTCGTACCAGCCTAGGTCTAGGTCGGTTTCGCCGCCATCGTCTGTCACGTAGACTTCGCCGTGCATGTACGGGTTCATAGTGCCCGCGTCCACGTTCACGTAAGGGTCGATTTTTATGACCGTGACCTTTAGTCCGCGTGTTTGCAGCATTTTACCAATAGAAGAAGTTAAAATACCCTTACCAACCGAGCTTAACACGCCGCCGGTGACAAAAATGTACTTAACCATGCTGTTTCCCCGTAATAAACTACACCTTTCAGCAGGAATTTATATAACTCTTTTGTGTGCCACACTGAAAAATTGTGCATCACAACGCGTTTTCAGTGTTCAATTGTTTTGACAAAGAACAGGGGCTTATTGCCTGCACCTGCGACTCCTTACGATACCGCGCGCAAGGATGTAAACGCCAAGGAAAATTAGGATAATTGACCACCAAGGTATTGATACATCGTAAAGCACTGACAACAGATAAAGAAAACCGATGAAAATTATTATTAAGCCTAAGATCATGGTTGCAATGGCTCCGCGTCTTCTGTAATAGCCATAGTATTCTCCTTCGTATCTCATGTGTCTGTGTCTCCAGTAAGGGCTGCTTTCCTCTTTAGCGCCGTAAAGGGGAGCGCCGCACTGGACACAAACTTTTGCGTCGTCCGCGTTGAGAGCGCCACATTTAGTGCAGTAAACCATTTTGCTTCTCCTTCCTTGTCACATTCTTGCGACACTGTTCAAAAGACTTTTGGTAGACTAACCTGTTAAGTCTTTTTGCCCAAACCTCGCCGCAAAGACAGATGGGGAACCTTACCCCAAGGGTTTTGTGACGAAATATTTTAATTGCCAAAGCCGTTAGAATAGTTGAGGAGACTTAAAATGCCAAAAGCCTTTGTGCTAATAAACGTAGAGTCAGGTTCAGAAGATGAAGTTTTGAAAGACTTGAAGAAAATTGAAGGAGTAGAAGAGGCCTACTTTTCATACGGAGTGTACGACCTAATCACGAAAATCAAAGCCGACACAATGGAAAAACTGAAAGAGATGGTGACCCGCAAAATCAGAGCGCTCAGCAAGGTTCGATCAACACTAACGTTGATAATGATGGAAGAATAACGCGCTTACTACGCTATCATTGCCGAAGAAAAACAAACACTTTTTTGGATAAGTACTATAGCCTTAAAGTGTGTCTTTGGCTGGTTCAACAATGACCGCGGTTCCATAAGCTGAGAACAGCGTAGCAGTGCCCTGAAGAATGTCGCTTGTTTCAAAATCCCACCAATCACAGCGTTTGCGCCCATCGCCACGGCATTGTCGATTAATCGTTGCAGGGACTCTCGCCGTGCCTTTTCAGCCTCTGAACTGTAAGCAGTCACTTCGCCGCCGAACATTCCCTCAATTCCAGCCACAAATTTTCCGCCAACACCTCTGGTTCGGACTGTCAAGCCATAAGCGGCACCCAACACCTTCACAATTCGATAACCAGGCAATGTAGGCGTAGTTACAACCAACATGCGCGCTGGCTGAGCTGACTGGACACCAAGCGATGCGCCGCAATTAGGGCAAAACATAGCCTCAGCAGGCGCTTTCCTCCCGCATTTCGGACAATATACTTCGCTCATGATGT
>DATDQZ010000088.1:0-8739 GCA_035292005.1 Bathyarchaeia archaeon
TCTGGAATCGCTAATTTTGAAAGGGCTTTACGAAAAGGCCGGTCTAAATACCAAAGAGGGTTCATTTAAAGATCTTGCCTTCACCGAAACCGTGATTGCGGTCAAACGAATGATGGAGCAGTAAACATATGCGAATGCGCAGAAAAATGCTTGTCATAATGGTCATGATGAGTATCGTCATGACTTTGACCATGTATGCCGCTTCACAATTTATCCTCCTAGGAAGTTTTGCAAGATTGGAGGAAAAAAACGTCCGACAAAATGTCGAAAGAACCCTTAGTGCCTTGTCTAATGAACTCTCTGAATTGAGTAGCAAGGTTGGTGACTATGCGGAGTGGGATGAAACTTATGTCTTCGTTCAAGACGCAAACGACAATTACATCCAGAACAATCTTGACGCAGCTACTTTCGCCAATCTCAGAGTCGACCTTATCTTGTTCATCAACTCTTCAGGCCAAATGGTCTTTGGTAGGGCTTTTCAGCAAGGAACGGAAACACCGGCTCCGCAGAGCCTATTGGAGCTAATTTCCGCCAATAACTTCCTTTGGTACCACTCCAGCGTAGAGAGCAGAATAACTGGGGTTATTCCTCTTGCGGAGAATCCACTGCTAATTGCCTCAAGGCCTATATTGACAGGTCAACATGAGGGCCCAATTCGTGGAGCTCTAATCATGGGGCGTTACCTTGACTCTGAAGAAATAGAATATTTGAGTCAAACAGTTCATTTGCCGCTCTCTGTGAGCCGCTTTGACGATTCGCAGGCTTCTTCCGACTTTCTAACAGCATGCTCATCACTATCGAAAGAGACGCCAGTCTTTGTGCAACCATTGAACGCGGACTCAGTTGCTGGATATGCCCTGATAACGGATGTTTATGGAGACCCTTTTCTTGTGTTAAGAGTAGACATGCCTAGAGACATCTATAAACAGGGAGAAGCTAGCGTCATTTATTTTCTTGTGTCGCTCGTAGGTACTGGTATGATCTTTGGCTCAATAGTCATGCTGATACTAGAGAAGCAGGTGCTGTCTCGGATGGATAAACTCGGGCATGACCTCAGAAGCATAGGCAAGAGCGAAAACGTCTCAGAGCGTTTGTCATGGAGCGGAACGGATGAACTGTCACTTTTGGCTGAGGCGATTGACTCTATGATGGAAGAACGTCTTAATGCTATCGCACAATTGGCGGCAATGGTTGGTCACGACTTGCGCAATCCATTGACAAGCATCGCAAGCGCCGCATACTACTTGAGGATGAAAATAGGCCCCGAAATGGGCACTAAGGTAAAAGAAATGCTGGATATTATCGATAAAGACGTCGAATACTCGAATAATATTATAAATGATCTCTCGGAATACTCAAGACCAATCACGCTAGAGCTGATGGAAAGCAACCCAAAATCAATGGTAAAGGAGGCTTTGGCGCTTGTGAATATCCCTGCAAACGTTAAGGTGGTGGATTTCACAGAGGATAAGCCGAAGATAAAAGTTGATACAGATAAAATGAAGAGAGTCTTTGTTAACATAATTAAGAACTCTTTTGATGCCATGCCTGAAGGCGGAAAGCTGATAATAGAGAGCAGAGAAAAAAAAGGCAAAGTGGAAATCGCCTTCACCGACACTGGGGTGGGCATGACGAAGGAAACTTTAGAAAGAATCTTCACCCCATTGTTCACAACAAAAGCCAGAGGCATGGGCTTCGGTACGGCTATATGTAAACGGATAATAGAAGCGCATGGTGGAAAAATTTCCGTTGAGAGCGCTGTTGGAAAAGGAACAACATTCATATTAATTATCCCCGTTAAGCCCATGTTAAAAGGAGGTGGCAAACTTTGAAGGAACGAGCCAGAATTCTTGTTGTTGACGACGACGAAAGCGTGAGAAAGACGTTTTCAGCCATATTGGAAGATAGCGGATATATCGTTGACACTGCAGAAAGCGGGAAAGAAGCAATCGAAAAATCACACAAGAGCTTTTATAATGTTGCGTTGATCGATATTCGGCTTCTAGACATGGAAGGAACAAAACTTTTGGCTATGATGAAAGAAACCACACCAAAAATGCGAAAAATAATCATCACCGGTTATCCCACGCTGCAAAACGCTGTTGACGCTGTAAACAAGGGCGCAGACGCCTATGTGCTTAAACCACCAAACATGAATGAAGTGCTCAACACAATTAGAGAACACCTACAGAAACAGGAGGAAGAAAGGAAGTTCAGTGAAGAGAAAGTCACAGGGTTCATACAAAGACGTATAAGAGAAATAGAAAAAGAAAAACCCAAATAACCCAATTTTTTACTAAACATTACGCTCTTAATTCTCGGTTTGGCGAAGTTGCAAACAAGCAGCCTTGCCGCATCGGCGAGGGTTGGCTAAATTTTAAACTCGCAGTGCTACGTTTTCTGTGTATTTTTTCATGGTTTCGGCGAATTCAGCTATGGTTTCCGGCGGGTAAGGCTTTAGCGTCTCAAATTTCTTGTCCAGTGTATCGTGTGGCACGAATTGTTGGAACGCGTGTGTTTTTGCGCCTTTTACGATTTCGCCTATGCACGTCACATCTTCAGCCGTAACCAGTTCTGGCACTGCTGTTGTCCTGAACTCGTACGCCACTTTCCCAGTCTTCAAAATCTCAACAGTACGCATCAGCCCATCCGTGTCTTCAGCGCCTAATTGCCTGTATTTTTCCAGTGAAGTTTTCACGTCCACAGCCACGTAATCCACATAGGGCAAGCACTCTTCCAGCACTTCGGGATAAAACCCATTAGTGTCCAACTTAACCATAAAACCCCGCGCTTTCAGCTTCGCCAAGAACTTAGGCAGTTCCTTATGCATTGTTGGCTCTCCGCCAGTCACCACAACCGCGTCCACGTACTTCTTGCGGCTTTCCAGAATTTCAAGCGCCGCGGCTTCCTGCAGAAAAGGCGGCTGCGGATTCACGACTATGCGCCAGTTGTGGCAGAAAGGACAGCGCAGGTTACAGCCCGGCGTAAAGAGCACTGAGGCTACTTTATTCGGATAGTCGATGAGGCTGATTTTCTGGAGTCCACTAAACTTCATAGGCGCATCACTTTCAGGCTGCTAAAGGCACGGCGGTCATCACGACGGATTTATCGAAGGTTCTGCGAATGGCAAACTCCGCTTGTTTCCCGTCGTTCCACTGGTCCACAGGCCTTAGATAGCCGACCACGCGCGAGTAAACCTCGCAGGCTGCGCCGCAGAGTGGGCACTGCTTGTGCTCGCCGCTCGTGTAGCCATGAGTGGGGCATATGCTGAACGTCGGCGTCAAAGTGAAGTACGGCAAGCGCGAACCCCAAGAAACCTTCCTGATTAGTTCAGCCGCGGACTGCCACGAGGGAAGCCTCTCGCCTAAGTAAATGTGGAAGACGGTGCCGCCCGTGTAAAGCGTCTGCAGGCTTTCTTGATGTTCTAAGGCTTCGAACAAATCGCCTTCAAAATCTACGGGCAGCTGCGAAGAATTCGTGTAGAAAGGTTTGGCACCGTTGGCTACGTGTTTCTCATTAGCCGCAATTATGTCTGGATACTTCATCTTGTCTATGCGTGCCAGCCTATAGGATGTGCCCTCGGCAGGCGTTGCTTCTAGGTTGTAGATGTTTCCCGTTTCTTCTTGAAAGTCAGCAATCTTTTCACGCATAAAACTAAGCACTTTTACGGCGAAACCTTTTCCTTCAGCCGAAGCTATGCTGCATCCTAACAGGTTCAGTACTGCCTCGTTCATGCCTATCAAGCCTATTGTTGAAAAATGATTCTTCCAATATTTTCCAAAGCCCTCTTTAACGTAGCGGAGATAACGCTTCGAATACGGGTATAAACCGTTTTCTGTGAAGTTTTCGAGACCTTTCCGCTTTATTTCTAAGCTATCTTTGGCTGTTTCCATGAGTTTTTCCAAACGTTCAAAGAATTCGGCTTCGTCCTTTGCTAAATAGCCCATCCTCGGAAGGTTCAATGTTACGACGCCTATCGAGCCCGTCAACGGGTTTGCTCCAAAGAGACCTCCGCCACGCTTGCGGAGTTCCCTGTTGTCTATTCTTAGACGGCAACACATGCTTCTAACATCTTCGGGTTTCATGTCTGTGTTTATAAAATTGGAGAAGTAAGGCATGCCGTATTTTGCTGTCACTTCAAAGATTTTTTGGGCTATCGGCGAATCCCACTCAAAATCTTTTGCTACATTGTATGTTGGTATTGGAAAGGTGAAGACCCTGCCTTTAGAGTCGCCTTGACTCATTACCTCTGCAAAGGCCATGTTGAACATTTCCATTTCTGCTTCCATGTCGCCATAAGTCGCGTCCAACATTTTTCCGCCGAAAACAACTGATTCATTCTTCATAAAATCTGGAATCGTCAAATCCAAAGTCACGTTTGTGAAGGGCGTTTGGAAGCCCACACGCGTAGGAACATTCATGTTGAAAAAGAATTCCTGAAGCGCTTGCTCAACGTCTTTTTGGCTTAATTTATCGTAGCGTATGAACGGCACCAAGTAGGTGTCAAAGCTGCTGAAGGCTTGCGCCCCAGCTGCTTCTCCTTGAAGCGTGTAGAAGAAATTGACCACTTGTCCGAGAGCAGTTCTAAAATGTTTTGCTGGTTTGCTTTCAATTTTTCCAGAGACTCCGCCAAATCCTGAAAGCAATAAATCTCTTTCGTCCCAGCCGACGCAGTACGGTCCCAAAACGCCCAAGTTGTGGATGTGCATGTCTCCTGAGAAGTGCGCCTCAGCAATGCTCGAAGGGTAGATCCTCGTTATCCAGTACTTGGCTATGACCGCGGATGAAAGGTAATTGTTCAAGCCCTGCAGCGAATAGCTCATGTTCGAGTTCTCTCTAACCCGCCAATCCTCAAGGTCCAAGTACTGATCCACCAGATCCGCGGAGCTCAGGAGCGCAGCTAACTCCCGCATGTCTTGATGCTGTTTCCTGTAGAGAATGTACGCCTTAGCCGTGCGCGCATGCCCATTCTCAATAAGCATTTTTTCAACTATGTCCTGGATTTCCTCAACAGTGGGCACACCGTCTTCGCCGAAGCGGTTCTTGAGTTCAGCCATCACTTGGTCGCTTATGCGCTTTGCCTGTTCACGGTCTTTTCCGCCCACGGCTTTGGCGGCTTTCCAAACAGCGTTTGTTATACGCTCTTGATCGAAGGGTTCTAATCTACCATCACGTTTTCTGACATACGTCATTTTTTCACCTCAAGGAGCACACGCCTGAAGTCCTCAGGCTCTTCAAACTGCTTGTAAACGGAAGCGAAACGAATGTACGCTATACGATCAAGCGTTTTCAGGTACTTCATGACTAAATCGCCGATTTCTTGCGAAGTGATTTCTTCTTTGCCTTTCAGCATGAGGTCCTGCCTCACTTGACCTGCTAACGCGTTGATTTGATCCATTGTTACGGGTCTTTTCTCGCAGGCTTTCTGCAAGCCGCGGATTATCTTGTTCACGTCAAAACGTTCAAGCTTGCCGTCTTTCTTTCGAACCATGAGCTCCACGGTTTCCACGTACTCGTACGTCGTGAAGCGCTTGCCACAGTTGATGCATTCTTTGCGTCTGCGCGTGGTGTTCTCTGGCGAATCGCGCGTTTCCAACGTTTTGAATTCCTCAGACCCACAGTACGGACACTTCATGTTTTTTCACGGTGCATACGTTATTTGGGCACTTTCGTGTATACACGAATATAGTGTTAACAAGATATCTTAAACGCTACGCTTAGCGCATATATAAACTGTTTCCACAGCAATTTTGAAATAGTCCGCTAAACGCTCCGAGAAAACATCGTTGAATTACACATAATTACAGTAATTAAAAAGCAACCAAAAAAGTGCTTTTTGAGAAAAAACCTTATTTTCGGGAAACACAGGAATGCTTAAAATTTTCTAAAACAAAACCACACCAGCATTAATAGTAATTAACAATGGCGAAGATTCTGCTAAAGCTATTGGTTAGTCACTTTTTTCTCGATGGAACCAAATATAAGTGGAGAAAATTGGAGATTCAAAAGAAAAGGTTTCAAGCTTGTTTCTTGGCTACGTGTTGGTCTATTGTGTCTAACTCTTTGATGCGGGTTTCGATGAACTCGGCGACTCTCTCTTCACTGTAGCTCTTTTCTTCCTTTTGCTTCTTCAACTGTTCTCTAATGGTTTGAAGTAGTTTCTCTACATCGAAGGGCTTCATGACGTAAGCGTCTGCGCCCCTGTTAACTGCAGCCACCGCGTTGTGGAGTGTTGGGTAGCCGGTGACGATTATTTTTCGCATTTTCGGTTTAGTATCGCGCATTTTTGCTAGGAGTTCTATGCCTTCCATGTCTGGCAAGCGAACGTCAATCAATGCCAAGTTGTAGAATGCTTTCTCGCTTTTCTCTATGGCCTTTTTAGCTGTGTCCACTGACTCAACGATGTATCCTTCATCTTCAAGGATTGTTTCCAATACTTTTCTTATGTTCTCGTCATCATCAACTATGAGAATTCTAGCGGTTTCATTCATGCGTTCTCACCTCCACCTATTTTTGGTTCTAATTTTATCGGAATAGTAATGCTGAATAAACTTCATTACGCAGTGATAAAGCATTTATGAACCGCTGATATGAATTTTTAGTAATTGCACTCTGAAAACGAGGAAAGTTAACTGTCGACAGCTTCTGCTTCATGATATTTTTTAAGAAAACTTTGCTTAGCGGCATTCACATATTCAATAAATTCAAGCGGGTCACTTTTTTCCATTATGAGCGGTTGTCCAATCTTTGCGTACAAGTTTTTCATGATTAGAATCTCTATGAATCGAGCGCCTATACCAAAGATTCTTTCAAGCCCCGCTTGAAATTCTTGGAGGTTTTCTGAGATTTTGTTTCTTGTCACGTTGCTGGTTTCGACATGGAAGTAGATTGATTGTTTTGCTGATTCTCCCAGAGAGGAGAGGGCTTCGTCTATGGCGATTAGCAAGAGTTCATCGAAGGCTTTGGATTTTGTTGTCAACTTCTGATCCTCACTAAGTTGAATTCCGTAATAACGCTGAGGAGTATAGCTTGTAATAGGATAGGCATGTGCATTTAAATTTAATCCCTACTTCGGGCTTTTTAGGTGCTAAATCGGAATCGGAACTCAAATCAACCTTAAATTTAAATTTGTTTTTTTCCTCTGTGGATGCTCTCCTTCATTAAACTCAATTCTTTAGCATAATCCATCAGAGCCATCCGCAAAGTCTCACTTTCGCTCGTGCCCAACCTCCTCGCTAACTCGCTCAAAATCTCCCTCTGCTCCTTACTCAACCAAACCTTAATCACACATTTCCGAGACATAGCATACACCACTTCATACAGACTAGAAGGTCCGTCCGAAGGACCTGCACGAGGACTAGCGAACGGTACAATTCGCCTTTTCACTTTCGTAGTATATTAGTTTGGTATCAGTTATGCGAGGTCGAATAGAATTGCCATGGGAAGACACGGAACAATACATCCGAAGCGGGCATCGAGATCCCGAAGAATTTCAAAAGGACACTCTCAGAACCATCACGTTGAACGAGAAAGAGGGAATCAAAGCCGTAATAGGCAAACCAAAAGGCAAACATGGCATGGAAGTCCTGAGCTATCTTTTTGAAAAAGGCAAGGGCTGGACAGTTGAGAAAGCCAAAGAATGGTTCGAAAAACACCACAACCCTGCTAAAGAGCATGTCTACGCGGTTTTACCCTTCACAATCGCCGAGAAGATTATGGAGAAACCCTTGCGAATACGCGGCGTAGCCATGACCGCGGGCATGAGCAGAAACTTCAATATCTATACGCCCGATGAGCTGCAAACTTTCGCCGGCAAACTCGTTGACGCACCCGTTTACATAGAGCACGTGACCACAACAAACTCCGTGGGTAAAGTCGCTAAAACCGAGTGGGACGGACAGCGCTTATGGTACGAGGCAGAAATCTACGATGAGGAAACAGCCGAGAAAATTCGCAGTGGCTTGATCAGGCATGTGAGCGTCGGAGCAGATTACGAGACTTTAGACATAGTTGACGGAAAAATTCCTCATGGGCTGTGCAACGCTGAGGTAAGCTTGGTGGCGGTGCCGGGAATATCGGAAACCAACATTCGAATCATAGAGGCATTGCAGTTTAAGGAACAAGGTTTCGAGCCTATAATAGCTGGCGAATACGTCCTCGGTTTTTACCAGGATGCTTCAGCCTTCGTGCCCGAACATTTCAGCACGGTCTGGCTTGACCGAGCAAACGGAATTTTAGCCGTAATGGGAAAACCGCGACAACAACCAGAAAACCAACGTACTCAGGCTATTTTCTTTTCCAAAGAGAAAATGTGGGATCAAATCAAGATTCAGGATTGGCTCTCGCTTCATCCCAGCTACATGATTCCGGTGTCAAACCCGAACCCCGCAAGCAAAAGCATCCCTTCTGAGAGTTTCTTCAAAAAACCATCAGAGCCGATGATACCAGTTGACAAAGCGGTTAGTTTGCTCGAGGCGGTTCTGCCCAGTCCAATAATCCAGCGCAGCTGGGGTCTGGGACCCCAGAGAATGTGCCAGGAACTGCGCAGAGTCATCATGAAACTTCGAAGCATACAGGATGGTCACGATGAGACCGTGAGTAACTGAGGATGAACTCGGTGAAAACGAAAAATTTTGAGAGAAGATGAGAAATGACTGATTTAACAGGAAAAAGTTGGATGGCGATAGGCGAAACAGACGATCCCAACGCTATCATTGAATCTTTTGAAGCCGCAGCAGC
>DATDQZ010000089.1:0-3112 GCA_035292005.1 Bathyarchaeia archaeon
TCTGGAAGTTCTATCACACCAAAATCTGGAGAACTCCAAACGATCAAATCCTCTGCTAGTCGGCTTAGGTTCACGGCGATGAGCGTGAGCGCTGCGGTGGTTTCGAGGATAAAGTCTCGGCTGCCTACAGCGTCAATCGAATTTTCCACTATGCCATTGAAGCCTAAGAGTTCGGCGACTCTTTCGCGGTTTATTGGGAAACTCGTCGTGGCTAAGGCTGCCGCGCCCATCGGACAAAGATTAACTCTCGCATAAGTTTCTTGCAGTCTCTGCAGGTCTCGCCCTAACGCGTCGAAGTGCGAAAGGAGGTAATGCGCGAAGGTCACAGGTTGCGCTGGCTGCAGGTGCGTGTATCCTAAAATAACAGTTTTCGTGTGTTTCTCAGCCTTTCCCGCTATGCTTTCCTGCATCTGCACCACAGAAAGCATCAGGCTAAGCAGGTTTTTTCTCAGCTCCATGCGAATAGCCGTGGCAACCTGATCGTTTCGGCTCTTTGCAATGTGGAGGTTTCCACCCACTTCCCACCCCGCCTCCTTAAGAACCGCTTCTTCTAAAGCCATGTGCACATCCTCAGCGGAAGAGTCTAATTTTATGTCGGAGTGTTTGGTTAAGGCTTCCAGAAGCTTGGCGCCGTCGGACCACTTAATGATTTTCTGTTCCATCAGCATTATCACATGCGCTTTGTTAATGTCAACTACAGCTTTGGACAGCTTAACGTCGTCTTTTATGGATGAAGTGAACTTGGCAACGTCTTTTCTCAGTGAAGCGATTCTTCCGCCATGCAGTATCTTTGACATTACACGCTCGCCTCAGAATGATTAGGTCTGCTTGATGTCTCCCGCTGTTTTCTGTTTCTTGGCTTTCCGTTTTAGGACGTTGTACATTTTTGTTTGCAGTCCCCACAGCTCGATGAAGCCTTTGGAGTATGATTGGTTGAAAGTGGTTTTGATGTTGTAATTCACCAAGTTCTGATCGTAGAGCGACATTGGCGATGAGCGTCCGACAACTTGGAGTCCGCCTTTGTACAGCTTAATCCGCACTTCGCCAGTAACATTTTCCTGAGTCTTGTTTATGAATGCTTCAAGATCTTCCCTCAGCGGGTCCATCCATAAGCCTGTATAAACCAAAAAAGTCCATTGGGCATCGATCTGCTGCTTAAACAAAACTTCATGCCTTGTAAGCACCATTTTTTCCAAGTCTTTATGAGCTTCTAACAGAACGGTTGCGGCTGGGCACTCGTAGACTTCCCTGGATTTGAGGCCTACCAAACGGTCTTCTATGTGGTCTATGCGGCCAACACCATGTTTCCCCGCTGTCTCATTCAACGTTTCAATAAGCACAAGAGGGCTTAGGCTTTTGTTGTTTACGGCAACTGGAACGCCTGCCTCAAATTTGACGGTCACATATTCAGGCGTGTTCGGTGCTTCTTCGGGCGAAACAGTCCACTCAAAAACGTCTTCTGGAGGTTCCTGATTAGCGTCTTCCAAGACTCCGCACTCGATGGATCTGCCCCAGACGTTTTGGTCTATGCTGTACTTCTTCGCCGCGGTGGAGATTGGAATTCCCTTTGCTTTTGCGTATGCTATTTCTTCGTCTCTTGTCATGCCCCACTCGCGGACTGGAGCGATTATTTTGAGGTCTGGAGCTAAAGCGCTGAGCGTCACGTCGAAGCGCACTTGGTCGTTTCCTTTGCCTGTGCAGCCGTGAGCGCAGCCTGTCGCGCCTTCTTTTTCCGCGATATCCACCATTTTTGCTACTATGAGCGGGCGAGATAGGCTGGTGCTTATGGGATATTTCCCTTCGTAGAGGGCGTTGGCTTTTATGGCGGGAAAAATGTAGTTGGTGGCGAATTCGTCTTTGGCGTCAATCGAGTAGTGTTTTAAGACTCCGAGGCTCTTCGCTTTGGCTTCAACTTCTTTTAGGTTTTCTTGTTGGCCAACATCAACGGTTACGGTTATGACTTCTGCATTGTATTTTTCTTGCAGCCACTTGATTAGCACGGATGTATCTAGTCCGCCGGAGTATGCGAGGACAACTTTTTCTGTTATTTTTTTGCTCCCCCGTTTTTCGAATTGAATTGTTCCCCTTACCTCTCGGGCGGTGTTTTTAAACTTTGCGACTTTTCTGTTACATAACAAGCTTTAAATGTCCCAATTGATACATTTGTGCATCATGACAATCGCCCAGAATGTAAGAAGTTACTTGCGAAACAAACCCTACTTGCTGGAAGCATTGGAGAAAGGAATAGTCAACCTCAGCGAGTTATCCAGACAAATCCAAAAAGAACTAAAAACAGACAACACAAGCGCCATAAAAGCCGCCTTGAGAAGATTCGCGAAAGAACTGCAGAGACACAAACAGAAAAGAGAGGAGAAAGTCCTGCAACTTCTAAAACGCAGCGGCATAGCAGTTTACGACAGAAAATCCGTGATGATAACAACCAAGGAAGTGGAAGCAAAAAACGGAATGAAAGTAGACTTGCTAGACAAATTCGTTTACCTGCTGGACAGAAGCGACCTGCCGAAAAGAATTAACGCGCTAGTCAAACATGACAATTGCACCATGGTCGTCATCCATTCACCAGAAGAGTTAGAAGCGACGCCGGGAGTCGTTGCGTTCCTAGCGACCTTGTTGGCGAAGCAAAACATAAACATTATAGAATTCATCTCATGCTGGACTGAGACGATTATCGTCGTGGAGAAAAAGGACAGCCTTAAAGCTTACGAGGTTCTGTCCAACATAGTAGGCTAAGCACGCCTCAAAGAGAAAAGTGAGTTTAAAATGGCTTGTTTAGAACTGAACACGCGAAGCAACAACGTTAATAATCGCAGTTTGATACTGTCTGCTGGTTTAGAGATGAAATCATGCCGCTCAGCCAAGTGACCGTCAAAGCGCCTGCCACAACCGCTAACCTAGGCCCAGGTTTCGACGTTTTCGGTTTAGCCCTAGAACAGCCAAACGACAAAGTCACGTTAACGCCCATTCCCAAAGGCGTCAGAATAGAAGTTTCTGGGCTGTCGGCGGACACGATTCCCACGCTGCCTGAGAAAAACACGGCAGGCGTGGTTGCAAACCAGATACTGAAAGAATTTTCACTCAAGACTGGTGTTCA
>DATDQZ010000090.1:0-5498 GCA_035292005.1 Bathyarchaeia archaeon
GTTGAAGCCATCGCTATGCCAGAACTGAAGGACAAATACCCAGACTTCTACGACCGCGCACTCGTGACCTTAAGGTTCGCAAACGGCTCCATAGGATTAATAGATAGCGCCTGCCCAGTCAGGTACGGATATGATGCTCGAGTTGAGATTCTCGGAACAGAAGGCGTCATGTTGATCGGCGAGTTGAAATCTCAGGCTGTTGTTGTTTGCAAGAAGGAGACAGGCGTCTACATGTCCACATTCCCGAGTTGGAGAGACCGATTCAGGGAAGCGTACTTCGAAGAGGACAAACACTTCATAGACTGTATAATAAACGATAAAAATCCGCTGGCATCGGGTGAGGATGGAAAAACCGCGCTGGAAGCAGTTCTAGCCGCAACGAAATCCTTCAAAGAGGGAAAACCAGTAACTCTGCCTCTTGCGCAATGAACAGCTTAACTTTCGTAAAGGTTCTGATTCTGGTAGGCTCCTCAGCGCGCGTAGTTACCAAGTTTGGACGAGCCTCTTCACATCTGTAACTATTTTAGGAGGCGTCTACACCTACCAGAGAACTGAAATATTTAAATCGAAGTTGGTCGTTAGGATGAGTAATTAGGAGAGAATTGGCAATATGAAGAGAAATCCTATAACCCGTGGAGTTTTCCTATTAATGTTAGGGTTAATAGTTTTTCAGTTTGGGCTGTTGGCGACTTTTGGGCGTCTATCTGCTTGGATAGGTTTAAACGTGCTTCCCGACACTTTATTAGTCGAGCTTATGGGCGTTTTGTTGCAACTTTTAGGAGGTTTCCTAATCGTAGCAGGCTTAACTAGTTTGATTAGCAGCATAATTGCAATACAGCTTGAAAGTGAACTGCGCACCTTGAGAAACGAAATCTTATCAGGGGTCGATGAAAGAATCAGCGATATAACCAATATGATAGCTCGTCAGAAGCCAAATACGGGTCCGCAAACCCATCAAACGGCGCGGGTTTGCAAATTCTGCGGGACACAGCTTGGCGATGAAGACTTTTTCTGTCCGTCCTGCGGTAAAGCGCAAAACTAATTGCGCAAAGCATCAGCAATGATTTCCAAGCTATTATCCAACACGACAATACGCATTGCAAAATAAAATTACTTGGGATTATTTTAATATGGCCAAGTGCTCTGTGAGCATAAAGTTAATTTTTTTCTTTCTAAAGAAAATTCTTAAATACCACATCGTTCACATGCTTTTGTAAAGGAGGAATACCATTGGCATTGGGAGGATGGGAATGGATAGTTATAATCCTCGCGGTTGTCGTCATTTTAGTTTGGGGCCCAACAAAGATTCCTGAACTTGCTAGAGGCTTGGGCAGAGCTAGAGGAGAGTTTGAAAGAGCCAGCAAAGACTATACATTAAAGCCTCTTGAGACTGAAGCTGTCAGCAGAACTTCGGGCGATGAAATGATGGTTGTAATAGCTAAAGGGCTAGGAATAAACACCGAGGGGAAAAGTAAAGAGCAGATATTTCAGGAAATCATTGTAAACATCAAAGCAATTAAGCCCAGTTCGTAGATCTGCAGATAAATTCGATAGAATACTAAAAGGTGCTATAGAACGTCTAAAGATGGGCAGATGACTTTTTGGGATCACACCAAAGAACTAGGTAAAAGGCTTAAGATTGTTATTTACACGCTGATTGTTGCAACTATTGCCATGTTGGCTTTGCCGGCAAATATCTCCTTTCTTAGTGACCCGTTTGGTTCTTATGAACCTCTGGTTGGTGTAGTCTTAAAGGCGGTAAGGGAGCAAGCTCTACCTCCAGGCGTTAAATTAATTGGTATAGAATTTGTGGCTCCTCTTGAACTATATGTAGTTGTTTCTTTCTTTTTCGCACTTGCCATAACGGCGCCAGTTTTTGCTTATGAAATCTTCAAGTTTGTTGATCCAGCGCTGTTGCCTGAGGAAAGAAGGGCCGTGTATCCTTTCATGTCATCCTTTCTGGTATTGTTTATTGCTGGTTTACTTTTTGGTTATCTGTTTCTTGTGCCATATGGCATAGCCGCTCTTTTGCCCTTCTTCTCTCTCGTTGGGGCGGAGCCGTTCATTTCCGTTTCCGACTTCTACTACTTTGTCTTCTTCCTCACCTTATTGACTGGAATGGCATTTACATTCCCAACATTTTTGGTTCTCTTCGTGAAATTTGGGATAATTGCGACAAAAAAGTTAACAAAGAACAGAAAATACGTTTACATCGGTCTTCTGGTACTCGTTTTTCTTATAACGCCTGGAGAAGGGGGGCTGGCAAATTTCATGCTCTTTGCCGTGATGGCAGTACTCTTTGAGGCTGGAATTTTTTTCGCGCGACGTTATGAAAAGAAAGGCGAGGTTACTCGTCCACGTTGGTCCAGTGAAGAACCAAAATGCAAGTTTTGTGGAAAAACAATCCAAAAAAATACAACTTTCTGTGAAAACTGCGGAAAATCACAGACATAAATTCTAGAGCAAGATTTTTTTGACTAGCACTTAGACGTTGAAGCCCTTCTTCCAAAGAAAGCCACAGTCGCTCTCTGGGTTATAAGTTATTTCAGCTTTATTTTCGCTAGTACTTCAGGGTTAGCGACATACTGAGGCTTTTCTCCCTTAAAGAACTTCACCATATCCTCTGCGTTCATCCTATCCATTCTGCTTATCGTCTCGACAGTGTAAGCGGCGATGTGAGGAAACATAAGCGCATTATCAGCTTTGTATAAAGCGAAATCAGCACTAGGCGGTTCCTTACTATAAACATCGAGAGCCGCGCCTGCAATTTTCTTCTCGCTTAGAGCTTTGTAAAGGGCCTCTTCATTCACAATTGGGCCTCTCGCAGTGTTGATGAAGTAGGCAGTTTTCTTCATAAGGTTGAACTCTTTCTCTCCAATCATGCCGCGGGTCTCATCCGTTAGAGCCAGATGTAGGGTTACGAAATCCGATTTCTTCAACAAAGTTTCAAGATTAACATATTGAGCATTAAGCTCTTTTTCTAAATCGACCTTTCTTCTTCGACTCCAATATAAAATCTTCATATCAAATCCCTTAGCACGTTTAGCCACTCTGTAGCCTATTTCGCCAAGCCCTATTATCCCTATAGTTTTCCCATAGACTTCGTTCCCCATGAACTTTGTTGCCTCCCATTTACCTTGCTTCATAGAGAGGCAAGCCTGTGGAATGCGTCTGGCTGCAGACAATATTAATCCTATGGTAAAATCTGCCACTGACTCAGCGTTAGCGTTGGGAGTATAGACAACGACCACGCCTTTTTCCGTCGCAGCCTTTAAATCGATATTGTCAACGCCTACACCGTGCCTAGCGATGATTTTCAGTTTTTTAGCGTGCTCAATAATTCTTCGATTAATTTTGTCACCCCCAATAACAAGCGCATCAACGTCTTCGGCTGCTTGAAATAATTCTTCTTCATTCATTGCCCTATCATATGGGCTCCGCTCTATTTCAGCAACTGATTTGATAAGCTCCAAAGTTCCTTCGGAATATAGACCAAACGATCTGGAAGTAACATAAACTTTCGGCTTTTTCATTTCTTTTCCCTCTCATACTACCTTGACTCGCAAAGTAATACCAATGTTCCTTTTTAATTTTATTGTCAACCGCGGTTAGAAAAGTGCGGGAGTGGGATCTGAATCCACGAACGCTTGCTCGTTTTTACCTGAAAAGGCATTTATATGAATGGGTCTTCTTTGTACGATGACCACTGAAACGCAACTGTTACGCTTAATTACATGGTGAAAAAAAACTGTTCGCTAAAAAAAGAGAAGAGCCGTCGCTGGCGTTTGGGGGGCAAGCGCTTATAGAAGGCGTGATGATGCGCTCTCGGACGCACATGGTGATGTGCGTTAGAAAACCAAACAAGGAGATTTTAACCAACGTTGAGAAAATAAACTCCTTATGCGAGCGATACAGGGTCTTGCGGGTGCCTTTTTTGAGGGGTATAGTTGCATTGCTTGAAACTTTCTATCTTGGTGTCAAAGGGCTTTATTTCTCTGCAAACGCTCTTGTCGAAGGGCAAGAGCAAGGAGAAAAGTTCACCTACAAACATCTTGCGATAGCCATCATCGGGGGTTTGGGACTGACTTCCTTTTTCTTCGTGGTTCCTTTCCTTCTAACCTCATTGTTCAATTTGACTGGAGTAATTTTCAACATTGTCGAAGCCACGGTGCGTCTTTCCCTCTTTCTGCTTTACCTCACGCTTGTCTCCATGTGGGGCGAATTCAAAAGAGTGCTCCAGTACCATGGCGCAGAGCATAAGGCAATCAACACCTATGAAGCTGGGGTTACATTTAACGTAGAGAACGCAAAGCGGTTCTCTCGATTGCATCCTCGGTGCGGAACCAGTTTCATCTTCATCGTCGTCCTCGTGAGCATCGTGTTGTTCTCGATTATGCCGGACTTTGGGTTTGCTGCAAGGCTTGCTTATAGGCTGTTGCTAATTCCAGTTATTGGCGGCATATCTTACGAGCTTTTGAAGCTCAGCGGTAAATATAGAGATTCCAAGGTTATGAGAATCTTTACTATGCCCGGATTAGCATTTCAACGGTTGACAACTAGGGAGCCAAGTGAAGATATGATTGAAGTCGCAGTGAAGGCGGTGGAGGAAGTGAGCAAGCTAAGCGGTTCCTAACACGCAGACGGCACCAGTCAAGTTTTGATTACTTAGCGCATTATGAGAATTCTAGTGTGAATAGAGAAGTGCGGGGGGTGGGACTTGAACCCCCACTCAGATGGCGACATCGCCAATAAAACGTTTTCTCCGCAGCCCCTTTCCCCTTTTTTTATTAAGAACGAATAAATTCATCTGAAGCAGCGAGATGTATGTGATTCCGAGTTTTGATGTCAAAGTTTATATCGTTTGAGCGTTGTCTCTTAAGTGGCGTCGATTTATGGTTGAAATCAAAGGCAGGAAGTTCACGGTTATACTCAGAGAGGAGCCGGAAGGCGGATACTCTGCGCAATGTGTTGAGCTTCCCGGAGCAATTAGTCAGGGAGAGAATCGCAAACAAGCTCTTGTTAACATAAAGGAAGCCATTGAGGGATATCTGGAAGCATTCCCTGAAGAGCTTAACCAGCTTAAACGGAAAAGAGAGCTGGTGGAGATAACTGTCTGAAAAGCTCCCCTCTATTTCTTGGCGCAGGGTCATTAAGGTTCTTAGCAAAGTAGCAAAGCGGGATTCAAGGCAGTGCGTCAGAAGGGCAGTCACATATTTCTGACTGACGGAAAACATAAAGTTACGGTTCCATGCCACGAGACCATCAAGAAAGGAACGCTTCTCTCAATCATACAGCAGGCAGGACTGAACCGAGAAGAATTCTTGGAACTATTGCAGAAACAATAGCTTTTTTGGTGCGGGGGTGGGATTTGAACCCCCATCACAGTGGAGATGTCACCCGCAAAACCCCTTTTTTCTTTTGTTTTGCTCGCTGGATCTTAGCTTATTAGTATAGGTTTGGATGGTGTGGAACAGTCCAGCAGAAAACAGGATTAGAAG
>DATDQZ010000091.1:0-8248 GCA_035292005.1 Bathyarchaeia archaeon
GCAGCCTGTTCCAGTACTTTTCGTCAGAGATTAATATGAAGGCGTAACGTTCGCTTTTCATGTGTGATTGACTCCCCGCAGATTCCTATAGTAGTCCCGTGCTGAGATAACAGTTTCGGCATCTCTTAGCCTCTATTGCCAAGGACCTAAAAGCCGCTGAAGACCTCGTTTAGCCTTCAGCTTTGGATTAAGTTTTATATTTACCACATGTTATCTACTTAACATAGTTGAGGGAGGAAACTAAAGTGAAACTTGTAACTGTCCTGTTACCAGAAGCTTATCTTGAAGGTTTAGACGAACTCGTGAGAGCGAACATGTATCCGAGCAGAAGTTCCGTCATAAGGTCAGCAGTCCGTGATTTGCTTAAAAAAGAGCTTTGGGAGAAACGCGGAAGATAAGCCGCCGCCTTTTTTCTCAAAATTTTTGTTTCAGGCGCGTTTATCTTACATGCTTTATTGACGCTTGAAGTCTTTTAGCTATCTCAGTTGGATTCTTTGCAAGAGTTATTTCTCTTCCTATGATAAGGTAGCGAGCGCCAGCCTTAAGCGCTGTTTCCGCTGCACCGCCTTGAGCGCCTATTCCAGGCGAATATATGGGCACTCTCTCCTTTAGTATTTCATGGATTTCCCTTATTTTTTCGGGATAAGTGGCGCCCACCACCACGCCATCCGCATCCCATTTTAATGCTTTTTTTGCGAAGGAAACGTACTGCAGTGTTTTTGCGCCCGTTTTCGCGTCGCATATTGTCTGGCCGTAGCCTTCGTTTGCTCCTTTGTGGCTCATGTACGCGAGAAGTATTACGCCTCGTTGGAGCCTGCGCGCCACATCAAATACAGGTTTTAAGCCTTCTTCCCAGCCTACGAACGGATTAGCTATCAAAGCGTCAAAGCCAGCGGCGTAATAGTATTCCGCGATGACTTGGTTGGTTGCGCCTATGTCGTTGACTTTGCAGTCCATTATTGCAAGAAGCCCTTTTTCATGGATTCTTTTTATTAGTTTTTGTACGCCGTCAAACGTGCCGAGCGGAAGAACCAAGTGGTGATTAATTTTCACGGCGCACACGTAGGGATGAACCGCCTCTAGAACGTCTTGAGCTTTGACCAAGAGGTTTTCTCGATTCTCTGGACGTTGAAAGGGAAAGTCCAAGGCTAATACGGTGTTGGATTCCTTGTTTTTTGCTATCTCTTCCATTTTCGCTCTGAAGAACACTGTAGAGCACCGCTTGTTTATTTGGTTGAGATACCCATAACTTTTACTGTTTCAGAGTTTTCGCCGCGTCTAATTTCGGTGAATTTTTGAGTTATCTCCAATGGAGTTTACCAAAAAAGTGAAATAATGGTTAGTTCTATAGTGTTAATGAAGGGTTAGTGTTGAGAACAGGCGTTTTCCTGCTTGTTGCCATTGCAGTGGCGGCAACTGTGCTAATTGCTTTTTTTGCAACTCGTATTTCGTCGCCAACGCAAGCCCCTGACAATGAACGTTACCTAACCTATTATCCTACTCATCTCACGTATGGTGGGAACGAAACCAAAGTTTTTCTGCTGACCTCCAACGCGAGGTATGGATCTTACAACCAGAGTTTCCATAAGCCTGAGGGCGGCGAGGTCCATGAGGGGGATGCTTGTATCATAATAAACATTACAATCAGAAATGACTACACTAAGGAACAGCCTGGGCCAGGTGGTGATCCTGATCTGCCTGATAATCCCTTTCCAAATGGCTACTTCGTCTCTTTAACAGCGCATCTCTATAACAAGGATGGGCAAGTTAATGCGGGAATTCTGATGCCTGGCTATATGCATGGTGGCTTTATCGATGTTAACTTAGAAACTGGCGAGACATCAACCTTCGACGCCTACGTGGCCTACGATAAACAGGACGTTGACCACTATGAACTTTACATTTTTAACATCGGATCTGCGCCGACACCTTAAAAGAGCGGAAGGTTTGAAAAGAACGGCTTCGGTTTGTTTGGAAAATTTATATATTTCATCTTTGATTGCAACTCTTTTTAAAAGCTTGAAGCCTGTGAGTGCAAGGAATGATTGGGGAATTCGCAGCTTTAGGTGCAGCGATTAGTTGGGCTGTTGCGCCGATACTTTACAGAAAAGCCCTGTTAAAGACGAAGCCTATTACAGCGAACATCGTGCGTTGCGCAAGCAACGCTGCAGTTCTTGTGTTCATCCTGTTGGCATTAGGCAAAGTCGGAGCCCTAGCGAGTTTGCCCATGGAAGTTGTTGCCACCACAGTGGTCAGCGGGGTGATTGGCTTGGGAATTGGCGACACCCTGTACATGTTTGGTTTGAAGTCTGTGGGTGTTGCCAGAGCGGTGCCGTTGGCAGCCACTTATCCTCTCTTCAGCCTTGTGTGGGCAACGTTCTTGGTGGGCGAACCCGTAACGGTGACAGCGGTTTCAGGCGCCTTCGTTATACTGCTTGGAATTTGGCTGTTGAGCAGAGAAAAATTGGAAAGCAATGCTGAGACTAAGGGCAAGCCCGCGCTTAAAGGTGTAATTGCAAGTTTGGCAACGGCTGTGGTATGGTCAGTAAGTGTCACGTTGATGGATGTTGCCGTGACGATGCCTGGCGTGAACAGCATAGACGCAAATTATGCAGTAGTTACTACGAGGATAGCTGCCATTGCAGTGTTCATGCTTGCGCTTTCGCCTGTGCTGGACAGGGATCATGGTTTTCTAAAAGTAAAGCGGAGCACGCTGATTGAACTGTGCGTGGGTGGGCTTGTGGCGAACGGCGTCGGATGGTTGCTGATGAACTACAGTTTCTTGAATATCCTAGAGGCACAGGCGGTTCCGATCTCTTCCACGACCCCGTTGTTTTCGACAATAGCTGGCTTCGCTTTCTTTCACGAGAAGATGACTGCCAACAACACGGTAGGCGCCATAGTGATCGTTGCTGGAATTTTCTTGATTTTCATAGTTTAACTATTCCAGACGGAGAAGCGGTACAGTTTTGAACCCAGACCCCTAAGAAGAGGTATTTCGAATTTTGACCCAGAATTCAGAAAACTAAAGAACTTTCCCAGAGGTGATATTCTTGAGTGAGAGAGAGACTGTTTGAGATGCTAAGGGAATTAGCCGATTACTTTTACGGATATTGAAATTCCTTCATTAAATTCTTGAGTAAGGACAGCTTGATTAGTCACTAAATCAATCAATTTTGCCTCAAGGGTTACTTCGCCTAATCTAAACCCAAAACCCTTTATGTCAGCATTTATGGAATTGGATTTCACAGCAATCATCGGGAACAAATCAAACCCAGCAACTATTGGATTAAAGCCTCGTTCCACAAAGTTTTCATATACTATTTTGTTAGAATAAAACTCGCCACTTTGGGTTTCTAAATCAAGCCAAAAATTAGTGTTTCCCGAATAGTTTAGAAGTTTTAGACTAACCACTATCTTGCTATATTGAGATGCTAATACTGTTAAATCTATTTTCACAAAGCCCCAAAAAATGGCGAAACTTTCGTTACGCATGTAATTTGAAGCTTCGAGGATTGAGTAAGTATAGTTTGAAAAAATAGACGGAGCAAAATTTGTCAGTCTGCTATTCTCTCTTTCCAAACTGAGATTTTCGTTTCCCACGTACACACTAAAACCGACAGAAATTATGCTCAGTATTAACGAGGCTACCGAGACGATGATTGGAATATTCTCTTTCGTAACTCCCATTCTTTTAGCCATTCAAATCAGAATTCTATTATGAAGTTGTTTGGCTCTTTAATTTTTTGCATTGAACTGAGAGAGCGCAAAAACTAAAAGCTAAAACCGATAAAATAGAGAACCATGGAATTGACAGAAACAGAACGATTGATGCTTGTTAAAAAGAAAGAGACAATATGCGGAGCAACATTGAAAATCTTGGAGATGGCATACGACCCGAAAAACTCTTTGGAAATTAAGAAGAATTTTCAATACATACTCGAAGGACTAAGCACAATGGCAACTTACTCAGATTCTAAAAACTATGACTTAAATCGTTTTACAGAACAAGTGAATATACTATTCGATTTGATGGACAATGAGGTAAAAATAAAAATATGGATTCTCGCTCCAAGAGCCATTGGAAAAATGTGCAACTACGCTAATTCAATAAATTTTAATTTCACCAAGAAGGGATTCAAACTAACCTTGCCTAAGATAAATCTTAATATTGGCAACATCACAAACAAATAAAAACATAATAGCGGAACCGAAGGAATTAATCAGAATATGGACATCGAAACAGTAATAATTTCTATTCTTACATCATCCACAGTAAGCGGAATTATCGGCTATTTTATTCAAAACTTTTTGAGTCAAAAAAGAGAGACTGAACTAAGAATACAACGAGACAACAGAGGTCATTATGAATCGTGGATGGTTTTTATGAGAATTGTAATGAAACCAGACCGTATTAGCCACTTCAAAACAAGCGACCCCACTATTCCAACTTTAACTGAAATTGGAGATATTAGAGATTTTGCAAAGGAACGACTGAATGAATTCTATTATAGTGCGTTGCTCTTTTCACCTGATTATGTCCTATCAGCTATGAAGGAATTCATAAAGAACCCAACCGAAGAGAATTTTATGAAATGTGCAATTGTAATGAGAAAAGATTTATGGAAGAAAAAAACGAAAGCTGATTTGAGGACTCTTTCTTTAGAATAAATAGTTCTCCGATACTTCCCGACCTTCCAAATTCCACTTTTCTTAATAGGCAAAACGAAAAGACGTTCTGGAATTTTGTCTCTTTTCAATCTCTCAGAATTCCTCTGAGCAATTCCTTTCATTCTTGCCGTGATTTTCTGAGAAAACCCTCTGAAAATTGCCGTTAATTTTGGGTTTTTTAATCAGTTGTTTAAATGGAAATTTTCCAAGCCCTATGTATAGCGCATGCCAAAAGGCGAAAGGTCTTTTAACTATTCGACATAGATACAAGCTACCAGATGAGAATGGCTAGTAAACCTCAGACAAAAGGAAAAGAAATTCTTGAACTTGTTCAGTGGATTGATAATAACAAATCGAAATTGATTAAGTCTTATGACGCTCTTGGTGGCATGGAAAAAATACTCGCTATCTTGTTTGTGGTTATTTTTTTCATTTCTCAAATTACGAACTTAACAATATCAGATTTTGCCACCAACATTTCAATACAGTTAGCTTCTTTTGCAGTTATGATAGCATTCATCTCGTTTGTGTTCCAGAGAGGAGAAAAAGAAATAGTGGAGAGGCGTTTTAAAAGAGCATTGGCACTGAAAACTTTCGATGACAGAGAAAAACCTCTGCTTAAGGCATTAATCAAAATAAAGAGCAATAACGAAGAAATCAAACTAATGACAATCTACGAAATGAACAAAGAAGCTCACGGGGACATTTTCACCGAAAAGAAACTATTAGAATCAATATGTAAATAGAACTTTACTTCCATTTTCTTTTTAAGGAACCAACTACATAAGAGCCAATCAGTGACCCCAAAATGAAAAACCCAGATACCTACATTTCTGGGTTCAGATACAGTTTTATACCTCGTCCTTTAAGGGAAAAGTGCGAGCTGAAGGGTTACACATGTCCGTGTCGCCTAGTATCCGAGAGGTTTTGGCGAGAAGAATCGCGGGCGAGATAATCCTTTCAGGCAAACCTGGGGCGACCATGCGAAAGTGGCGCGAGCTTTTCGCGGTTTCTCAGATAAATCTCTCGGAGAAAATGACGCTTTCATCATCCGTCATAAGCGATTACGAGAGCGGCAGAAGAGAAAGCCCCGGCGCCAAGTTCATCCGAAGACTTGTGCTGGCGCTCTTGCAGATTGACGAGGAAAAAGGCAGCCGTTTCATCAGGGAATTCGCCAAGCTAACAAGCTCGCCCAGCATGGCTGTCCTCGACCTCAGGGAATTCCCCATACCAGTCCGCGTGGAATACTTGTGCAAAGCCATCCAAGGCGAAATAGTAGCCTGCCAAAACAAATACGTCAAAGAAGTCAACGGCTACACCGTAATCGACAGCAAAAAAGCAGTTGAAGCGCTGTCAGGCTTGGAATACGCACAACTATTCGGAGCCACAACGGAGCGAGCTTTAATCTTCACGAACGTGGACACTGGGTGCCTGCCAATGATGATTGTACGTGTTAGCGGCCTGAAACCGCGTGTAGTGGTTTTTCACCGCACGAAACCAGATGCTGAAGCGATAAGGCTGGCTGAATACGAGCAGATACCGCTTATCTACTCAACCGTGCCCAGCGTCGAGCAACTAGTAAAGTCGCTGCGGAAACTGTACCGCATTGCACTGCGCATAAAACTCGGCAGACGAGTAAGACCACCACCAAAAATAAGCGCATAGGAACTGGAAATGATCAGGGTTGGATGCTTCGGCTTTCCAACGCGCTGATCTATTTATAGTTTCTTTATATAAGGGGGCTATAGTCTTTTCCGAGCAGCTAGCGCTGCCTATTTAAACAGGGTATAAGTTTCCGAGAGCACCAGCGCCAGCTTACTCCATTGGTGTCGGCGAATACCGCGTCAAATAACCCTTAGTAACCCTCGGTTTCTTCGGCTTCCACGCTGCTAAACGCTTCTGGATTTCCTGCGCACTCAACCTCACATTCAACACTCTGTTTGGAATATCAATCTCGATAACATCGCCATTCCTAATGACTGCAATTGGGCCACCTTCAGCGGCTTCCGGCGAAACATGCCCAACGCAGGGACCTCTTGTAGCGCCCGAAAACCGCCCATCCGTAATCAACGCCACGCACTCGCTTAAGCCCATACCCGCAATCGTCGCAGTCGGAATCAACATTTCAGGCATACCTGGTCCTCCAACTGGCCCTTCATACCGAATCACAACAACATCACCTGGCTGAATCTCCTTATTCCTTATCGAAGCAACCGCTTCCTTTTCCGAATCAAAAACCTTCGCTGGACCACTATGCTTCAACATCTTTGACGAAACACCAGCTGTCTTAACAACAGAGCCTTTTGGCGCAACGTTTCCAATCAACACAGCTATACCGCCTTCCTTGTGCACCGGCTTCGCCAACGGACGAATCACATTGGCATCTAGCACACGAGCGTCTGCAATGTTCTCGCCGACAGTTTTTCCAGAGACCGTTGGCACATCCAAGTGCAGCAGCAGCTTTAGCTCTTTCATGAGCGCTGGTATGCCTCCAGCCGCATGCAAATCCTCAAGCGCGTAAGGCCCACTGGGAATCATGCTGCAAAGGTGCGGAACACGTCTACTGGTCTCATCAAAAACAGTCAAAGGCAACGATATCCCAGCCTCTTTTGCAATCGCAGATAAATGCAGCGTAGTGTTCGTGGATCCGCCCAGAGCCATATCCACGGCTATGGCATTTTCAAACGCCTCTTTCTTCAGAATGGCCGAAGGTGTAATGTTACCGCATACTAGTTTGACAATTCTTTCGCCTGTTTCCTTGGCTATCCGCGCTTTCAAAGCGCTGTTAGCTAGCGCGGTACCGCAGTACGGAAGCGACATTCCTAAAGCCTCTGTCACGCAAGCCATGGTGTTAGCCGTGAACATGCCGTTACAGGAACCGCAACCTGGACACGCTGAGCCTTCCAATCGTTCCAATTCTTTCTCGCTCATTTTGCCGGCGAACACTTGGCCAACTGCTTCAGAAACGTTCGAGAAGCCTATCTTTTTTCCGTCAAGCCAACCTGAAGCCATAGGTCCACCAGTCACTGAGATGGCTGGCACGTTTAATCTGGCTGCGGCCATGAGCATTCCCGGTGTGACCTTGTCACAGTTTGAAATCATAACTAACCCATCGAGCCTGTGCGCCTGAACCATAATTTCGACTGAATCGGCGATTATCTCGCGGGAAGGCAACGAGTAGCGCATGCCTTCGTGGCCCATGGCTAAGCCGTCGCAAACCGCGATGGTGTTGAATTCGAAGGGTGTGCCGCCTGCGCTTAGGATGCCTTCTTTTACGGCTTCGGCTATGCTTCTGAGGTGTATGTGTCCTGGGACTATGGTTGTGTAGCTGTTTGCTACGCCTATGAAGGGTTTGGCTATGTCTTTGTCGGTTAATCCCAGCGCTTTCAGCAGTGCTCTGTGGGGCGCTCTTTCTACTCCGCGTTTTATTTCGTCACTTCTCATCTTGCTCTGCCTCAGAACTATGACACCGCAAGTTTTATATTTAAGCGTGCCGTTCTGGAACGGACTGCAAGTGATGTAAAATGGGGTATTGCTTTATCTAATCGCTTTCCTGAGAAAGTAAGAGTTTTTGACA
>DATDQZ010000092.1:0-7653 GCA_035292005.1 Bathyarchaeia archaeon
GTTATCCGGAGCCCTTTTGTCGCCTTTTGGACCGTTGAGCTTCACATCAGAAAGTTCCTCAAATATGCCATCCACCAGTTTGTCCCTCAATCTGCGCATGTGATTCACATTCGCTTCGAAGTCTTGAAAAGCCAATTCGGACGCTTTTGCGAAGCCAACGATAAGCGGTGTGTTTTCAACTCCAGGCCAAAGCCTCTGCGTCCCTATCTGACCTTCCAAAATCTTGTCCACGTTCACGCCTTCTCTCGCATACAGCGCACCGATTCCGCGAGGTCCTAGAATCTTGTAGCTGCTTACAGTTGCCAAATCCACTTTCAGATCTTGCACGTTTAGGGGTATCCTGCCGTACGCGTCTGAAGCGTCTGTGTGGAAGATGACTTCTGGGTTTTTGTCTTTAACTATGTCCAACGCTTCTTTCACGGGTTGTATTGTTCCTATCTCGTTGTTAACTGTTGATACGCTCACCAGTATCGTCTCTTTATCTACGGCTTCTTTTAGTTTCTCAAGGTTGAGGAAGCCTTCCCTGTCAACTGGAATTTTGGTTGTGGTAAACCCAAACTTTTGCAGCAAGTCCGTCACGTGCAAGACGTTTATGGGCTCAATCTCCGAGATTACGATTTTCTTGCCTCTATTTTTATTGGTGAAAGCTGAACCCATTAGAGCCAAGTTGTTGGCTTCTGTTTCGCCTGGAGTGAAGTTTATTTCCTCGAGAATTTTGGAGCCTAAGAACCGCGCGATTTTCTGGGATGACTCCATTATTATTTCGAAGGCTTCCCAGCCCGGTTTGTGCGTGAGCGTTGGGTTGCCGTAAGCGCGCTGAGTGTAGTAGGGCAGCATTGCGTCAACCACTTCTTTGGGAACCATGCTGGAGTTCTCGTTGTCCAAGTAGACTTCATGCGTTATGCCTTCGTGGGCTTTGAGGAGTTCTCGAACGTTTTCAACCAAACAAACCACAACCTACAAGAGGAATAGAATACTTGTTTGCAACTAGTATTTGCAGTTCAAGTAGAAAAACATAACCGTAGAGGAGAAGTACTTTCGCTGAAAAGGAAGAAAATTAGTGCCTGTTTCATTGTCATCGATGCTTATCGACAAAATTGTTCTCCAAAAAAGTAATATGGCAAAATGAAGATAGCGCGAAAAGTGGTTTTAAGTTGCAGTTTTCTTCTTTTTCTTTAGTTCTTCTTTGTATTCTAAATAGAATTTTGCAGACATCCCTAACAACGCTATTTTCAGATCGCTGTTCCCATACTTTACCTTATACTCATTTTCATTTATAGAATATGCCCAGTCTACTACTTCCTCAGGTATCGTTAAAAGGAACTTGATGATTTGAGTTTGAAATGCAGATGCAAGTTTTCTGCCAAAATCTGAAGTATAAACAGTCAATGTCGCCGTTTTCAGTAAAGCTGAAATTGGATGCATAGCAATGAAGTTGTTCTTGCGTTCAACTGCAAGCTTAGCGAGCCAACTAAGGCTTGCTTCTTCTGACACTTTTAGAGAAAAAGTCGTTTCACTGCTTTCATTGGCTGGAACATGCATTGTATCCAGAAGAAGAAACTTTTCACTAACAATCTGCATCGCTGTACGGTCATCGATGGCTAATTCGCCTATTCTGACCATTTCCCTATCAATGTAAATTAATCCTTCAGAAGGATTCCCTGTTATCAAGAACTTCTTATTAAAACAATGCCTACCGAGATTTGGCATTACTTCAAATGCTCTGCCAAATACGCCATAGTCTTTTTCTGATAATGCTTTAATGATAAGTTGATTTAGTTTTTCGATGGTCGACTTAAACTCCCCTTCATCATGATTGTCAATTGCAAAAAAAGCTAACCCTTTCAGAGTCTCAATGATTTTTTCAGGATCTAAACTTTCCTTAACCCATTTGAGGTATGGAATTAACAAGAGTAAACAAATCACTGAAACTATAATGGATATGACATACCCAAGATTTGACCCCTGAGGTAACAGTATTGGAAAAAAGATTGAAAAAATGAAGAAGAGCATATAGTACAGGTGAAGGCCTCTGAACATCGCGATTTCTGATCGATACTTCTCTAGCTGTGTCGCTGCTATTGGAATTGTAAAAGCAAGGGCAAAAACAGTTGCGTTAATTTGAGAGATGGTTGCCAATATACTTCGGTCATAAATGTTCAGTCCAAAAAGTTGATCAGCAGTCGATATTACGCTAAGCAAGCTTTGGTAATTTGCGAATATTATTGACAATACAGGCAAAAGCACGAAGGAGCCAAATAAAGCCCATATTATTTTTGTATTGTGTCTATGAATAAACATCGCAACTGATGTACGTGTCCTAAAAAGCAATCTCGGAATCCATCCCCAAGGTTTACTTAAGGTAACGAAGTTTAGCATGCTTATCTGTTTGTGATGTTTGCAGCCACAACAGTTGTCCCTTACGAACCCGAAGGCGGCAGTGTTGATGGAAACCGATTCGCATTGGTATCTTGCATAATTGCATGACAGTCTCTTCATTCCCAAACTCGGGAGTCTAATCATTTGACCCAAAGGTGATATAGATACGTATTCAATTTTGAGATGCCGACACCAATTTCTCACAAGATACGGCTGGCTGTCTTCAATTCCAAGTCGAATGGCGTCGTCGATGTCAAAGTTGTATCGTTGTCCTTTTCTAGTCACTAATGCCCCATCACTTAGTGATGAAAGAGCGTTTTATAAGCATTTGGAAAACTAATCATTTTTCGGTAAAATTTTCTGCGAATAATATCAGCTGCCCTGATTAAATTGGTGCGGCAACCGCGTCAATATCTTTGTCTCGAAGAACCTGTCAATTTTCTGGTGATGATGTTAGTTTCTACAGGCATTCTAAGCGAATCTTGCCTGATGGCTAAATCTTATAAGTAAAAACCCAGCCACAATGACAATTGGGCGAAGACGATTGTTCAGAATGCATTATCGATGCTTTCACTGTCAAAAAGAAATGAAACAGGGTGAGTCAGCTATTGTCATCAACAATTTCACAGTTTACCATCCTGACTGTTATCCGAAAGAACTTGAGCGGATATATCAAGACATGGCTTTAATGCGAAACCATTACTTGAAAGACGCTGCTCAGCGTATTAGCAACTTTGCCGAAGCAACAAATTCTGGTTCCTTGAAAGACATGAAAGTATTCTATGATTTATGGGGTAAGCAGTTGCTTGTTTATGACCTACTTAAAATGACTGTCGGAGATGCTTATAAGGCGGGGGTAATCGGGTGGCTAGAAGAAACACGCTTGAAGAGAAAACTAACGCAGGCACGCAACATTCTTGTTGACATTCCTAATGAATACCGAGAAAACTACTCGGAAATTAAATACAAGATTCATGATCAAGAAAGATTTCCGTCTGAAGGATATGGTCAAGCATCTATTGATGAGTTAAAACAAGCAGAACAAAAGTCTATGAATAATATTCAGAGCAGTATAAGGAAAGTTTGTACTAGTAATACAGCGGTTCTTAAACGTCTTAGAGAGGTCTCTAGAAAAATGACGCTTGTTGAGACAAAGGAAATGAAAAAGCGAATAGAAGATAGCAGGAAAGACATTCAAATTCTCAAATAGGTTGATTGCCTTTGCTTGCATCCTGAATAAAGGCAAATTCGTGTGCGAGGACGGTTGCGAACTGGAAAACCTAAACACATAACCTCTTCGTATAGTTTTTCAAAGAATCTTATCTTAACTTTAAAGTAGAATAATTTATGCTGTCATCCAAAATATAGCGCAGAGAAGAACTATTCCATCACCCCATAACGTGCCAGAACCTATTTATAGTTTCTTTATATAAGGGGGCTATAGTCTTCTCCGAGCAGCTAGTCCAACTTATTTATACTTTAAATAAGGGGGCTATAGATTTTTCCGAGCACTAGAGAAAACCATAGAAACCAAACTATAAATCAGCTCTCCACATAATGTTGCTATAACAAACGAAACGATGGCGCATGCAAGTGAAAATAACAGAACTACCAGTGCCAGAACCACTAAAGGAAGTAACGCTCCGATCAGGCATCGCCGAATTGTATCCTCCGCAAGAAGAAGCCATACAAGCTGGCGTGCTTGAAGGCAAAAACCTTGTTTTAGCCAGCCCAACCGCATCGGGAAAAACACTGATAGCAGAACTCTGCGGTCTTAAACACATCTTAGAGAAGAACGGCAAAGTAGTCTATTTGACGCCGCTGAGGGCTCTGGCGAACGAAAAGTTCGACGAATTCAAAAAGTACGCTTCGATTAGGAAGGCTGATGGAAAACGGGTGAGCATAGGCATCAGCACCGGCGATTTCGACAGCAGCGACCCATGGCTGGAGAGATACGACGTAATAATAACAACCAACGAGAAAGCTGACTCGCTTCTGAGGCACAGAGCCAAGTGGATGGACGAGATTTCGTTGATAGTTGCCGACGAAGTGCACCTGCTAAACGAGGCGGAACGGGGTCCGACGCTTGAAGTTGTATTGGCAAGGCTTATGCAGATCAACCCAGAAATGCAAATTTTGGCGTTGAGCGCAACCATAAATAATGTTGAGGAAATCGCGGGCTGGCTCAAAGCTGGCTATGTCGTAACGGAGTGGCGGCCAGTCACTCTGAAAGAAGGCGTGCTCTTGCACGATGAAATCCAGTATAAAGATGGAGACGCTAAGAAAATCGAGAAAAAGACAAAGGATGCTGCCATAAACTTGGCTTTGAACACGGTGAAAACTGGTGGGCAAGCACTGGTTTTTGCGTCGACAAGAAAAAACTCCGCAGTGCTGGCGAAACACATTGCAGAACACATGGATGAAGTGTTGTCCAAACCCATTAAGAGGACTCTGGAACATGAAGCAGAAAAGATTCTGTCTGCAGGCGAAAGAACGCGAATCAGCGAATCACTTGCCGACCTTGTCAAGTGCGGCACGGCTTTTCACCACGCTGGCTTAGCCGGCGCACACCGCAGGCTAGTTGAGGATTTGTTTCGACAGGGAAAGATTAAGGTGTTGACCGCTACGCCAACGTTAGCCTTCGGCGTGAACCTTCCAGCACGCACGGTGGTCATTCAGGATTATAGACGTTGGGAGCCAGGCTACGGCTATTACCCGATAAGCGTTTTAGAGTACAAGCAGATGGCTGGTCGAGCTGGAAGACCCAAGTACGACAAGGTAGGCGAAGCGGTACTCATCGCCAAGACTGCTGACGAAGCAGATTATTTGATGGACAACTACGTTCTCGCGCGTCCAGAGAGAATATGGTCACGCCTTGCCGTCGAAAGGATAATCAGGGGTCACGTTCTCGCAACAATCGCTTCGGACTTTGCTCACACGGAAAACGGCATCTACGATTTTTTCGGAAAAACCTTCTACGCCTATCAATACGACGTGAAAGCCATCAGGAGCATCATAGCTAAAATTCTGAAATACCTGTATGATGAGGAAATGCTGGACCTTGCTGGAGAAAACATTTACGCCACAAAATTTGGAAAACGAGTAAGCGAGCTGTACATAGATCCAGTTTCAGCGGTTGTGATCCGCGATGCACTTAGGTACAAGCCTGCTTACTTGACAGACCTGAGCTTGCTGCATTTGATTGCACACACGCCAGATATGGGTCCGATAATGAGACCTTATGCGCGCGAGCTGGACGAAATGGCGGTGCTTATGGAAGAGCATCGAGAAGAATTTTTCGTGGAAGTGCCAAACGAGTGGGAAGACCACATAGCTTACGAAGAGTTTCTAGGCGAAATAAAAACAGCCATAGTTTTGAAAAGCTGGATTGAAGAAACAAGCGAAGATACGCTGATAGAACGGTTCAGAGTGCAGCCCGGAGACCTTTATAGGATTATTGAAAACGCGAAATGGCTACTCTACGCTACGCATGAGTTGGCGACGCTTCTTGGGAACAGAGAGATCCAGCCCTTAGCCTTCGAACTCATAGAGCGAGTAGCTAAAGGAATAAAGAAAGAGCTGCTGCCAATAGTCAAGTTGGAAGGAGTGGGTCGCGTGCGTGGACGCATAATATTCAATGCGGGATACAAGACAATCGAAGACATAAAACACGCTGAGTTGGCTGACTTGACAAACCTACCATTAATAGGGCCAAGACTAGCTAAGAGAATCAAAGAGCAAGTTGGTGGTTTTGTCAAAAAAGAAACATGGGAGAAACTTGAAAAAGGCGAAGAGTGGAAACAAAAAGCACTAACGGAATACTAGATTCTGCAACGCTGCTATTAGAAGTTAGAGATGGAATGAGATTTGTGCACCAAAAAATGAGAGATGTCCTTTAAAGTTGTCAGTCTTCAATAACAAGAATCTGGATCTTCCGTGAAATCAGGTGAACTCTCCTTCTAAGCATGCATGTGTAACAGCTCTATTATGGCTCCGAGCTCGCTTTTCGAATCAGTGTAAACATAGCAGCCTCCTTTAAAGTCTCCCTTTTGCTCTGCTCTGATACCCATTTTCCTGAACCTTTCCAATGTTTCTTCCAAGTTTTCAACGTGAAAGGCTATGTGATGTATTCCTTCGCCATGCCTATCTAGGAAATCCTGCCAAGTGCTTGGGCCATCAACAGGTTGAATAAGCTCTATTTCTATATTTTCCAGATTTAAGAAAGCCAGTTTGGCCTTGCCTTTAGACGGCTTGCCCCTGAACGTCATGCGTGTTGATTCCAAGTCTTCAGTTTCTGCTATTGACGGTTTTTCCAAGCCTAAAAGCTCCGACCAAATAGCAATGGCTTTCTCGATGTCTTTAACCACAATTGCTATCTGAGTTACACGTTTTAAATTATCACCACTCAAATTGTTCACGTCTCCACTGACTCACTTGAGTTGGTGCTTTAAAATAAAACCTTATCCCTGCAAACTAAAAATCGCTTATAGCAACGCTTTTTCACAGGGGTTATGATTTCAGTTTGGCTGTGAACTCTGCCTGTTTCAGCGCAGTGCCCAGATAGTTCTTCGGATTCAAAGCTTCACCTATTTCTTTTTCGCTTAGTTTACTACGTACAAACTTGTCTTCGAGTAGAATCTCTCTGAAGTGTCGCTTTTCAAGCTCGCTTTTGATGGTTAACTTCCTAAGCAGCTCGTGAGCTTCTTGCCTATTCACGCCTTTCCTTGTCAGAGCCATCATAACAGCTTCCGACATGGCGCGTCCCTGAGTCAAATCGATGTTCCGCAGCATTCGTTGCTCATCGACCCGCAGGTTAGCCACGATATCGCTCATCAAAAAGAGTATGTAGTCAGCTAGGATGCATGCTTCTGGAAGGATGAAACGTTCAGCCGAAGACTGGGTTAAGTCCCGTTCATGCCATGTGACAACGTTCTCGAGTGCAGGAGTGACGAGGCTTCTGACGATTCGGGCTAAACCGCAAATCCTTTCACAGGTTTCAGGGTTCCGCTTGTGAGGCATGGTGGAACTGCCAACCTGCTTTTCCGCTTCAAAAGACTCGAAGAGCTCTCCAATTTCGGGTCGCTGCAACTCGCGAATTTCCGTGGCGAAATTTTCCAGCGAAGAAGCGGTTAGGGCTAGGAGGCAGACAAGCTCGGCGTAGCGGTCTCTCTGCACGATCTGCGTGGAAATCTCCGCAGCACGAATACCCAGCCGCTTCATGACGAGTTCTTGAATGCGCATGGCGTGTTCGCCTAAACTGGCTTGGGTGCCAAC
>DATDQZ010000093.1:0-3204 GCA_035292005.1 Bathyarchaeia archaeon
TACGCAACCTCAACAACTACTCTCGGAATAATCACCACACGCCTATGCTCTTCTCTTACGGCTAATTCTTTGAGCTGCCGAGTCATTTCGATTATTTCCGCGTCCGTCAAACCCTTAAACGTTTTACCCACAGTCAGAAACTCGCCAGTTTCAACGTCCCGCGCAGCCAAGTAATAATCTGAAAGCCAATCATGCCTGCGCCCATAACCATACTCAGCCGCCGTGATAACCAAATCCAAGGGTTCCAAAACCGTTTTTATCTTAAACCAACGCTTTCCGCGAGTACCCGACGTGTAGGGGCTGTCAAGCTTTTTCGCCATCAACCCCTCATGCCCAGCGGCTATGGCTTCCTTTAGAAATTTCTCTGCGTCTTCCCTTTTGTCGGTGACTATCTGCATGGTCAACGGTATTCCTCCAGCGTTTACAGCCAAAACTTGCCTACGCCGCAGGTACGGAAGCGAAATTAGGCTTTCCCCGTTGAGGTAGAGAACATCAAATAAGTAAAGCCTCACGGGAATTTTCTCAGCCGCGTCTGCTATTTCATGGACTCGTTTGAATCTGCGCATTAAATGTTGAAATGGAATGGGATTACCAAAATTGTCCACGGCTATGACTTCGCCTTCCAGTATTGCCTCACCTGCTCCGATGTTGCTTTTTACAGTGTCAACTATTTCTGGCAAGCTCAATGTTACATCTGTCAGTCTCCTGCTGAAAACCCGCACTTCCCCGCCACGCTTATGAATCTGAACTCTAGCCCCATCATACTTGTACTCAAAGGCTGTTTCGCCGCCGTGCTCTTTTAAGGCTTCATCCACATCGTCCGCCATCTGAGCTAGCATGGGTTTAACTGGCCTAAAGACTTTGAAGCCCACTTTCGATAAGTGTTCTTTGCCCTCTGCCTTAGCCATGGCGGCTACTTCGCCTATGTCGCCTATGGTCATGCTTGCTTTTTGCACGGTTGCCAGCGGAATCTCGAAAGCCTTCGCCACAGCCTGCTCCATCAGTCCTTCGTGAAAACCCGTTCGCATTTCGCCTATGAAGATTTTTATCAAGTATTTGGCTTCGACAGGCGAAGCTTGGCTTAAGAGCGCTGCTATCAAGCGTTCTTTCTTTTCCCTTGAACCTGAACCTGCAGTTTCGGCTATGGCTTCCAAACTGCGTCTGACTTCCGCTATGGTTAGCGCTTTTTCTAAGAGCAGCGCTTGCTTTTTCACTTTGGTTTTTTCAAAAACCGCCTTCGTAGCTGCGCCTATGTCGCCAGTGCTGCTGAAAGCTTCGAGGAAAATGTTCCAGTCAACTTGGGCTATGCGCCTTAAAATCTCGCTCAGCGTCGCCCAACTCACTTCCAAGGTTTTTTGGCTCCATTTCGGGAAGGGACGACCGAGAATCATGGAAACAGTGGGCTCTAACTCCTCTGGTTCTAAAGTTTTCAAGAACTCGGCAGCCATGCCTACTATTTGAAGCCGTTTTCTGGTGCTTTCTATTTTTTCGAGGAGTTCCGCCAGAGACTTGAAAAGCGCAGGCATAACGAGAACCTTATTCTGCTGTTAAAATGATAACTTCAGCTTTTTATTATGGATTTCCCAGAAAGCCGCGGCACTTGAAGCAAAATAAAAAAGCGTGTTAGTTCTAAGCGGAAATGATGCCGTTAGCAAACGAGCATGTTTAAAAGGTGCTCTCGAGTTTCGCTTTGACTTCTTTGATTTTCTTTTCCAGTTCCTTTACTTGCTTCTTGTTTCCTAAGGCTTTTTGGCAGTCTCTTGCGTATTCCAAAGCGCTGACGCCGAATCGGTCGAATCCTTTTTCAAATGAAAGCTCTGCGGATTTCATGAAGTGCTCAACAGCCTTTTCATACTCTTTTAAAGTGTAGCCGCATTCGGCAGCCTTATAGTACATGGTTGTGGCGTCGAAGAAGTTCTGCACTTTCCGGTACAGCTCAGCCGTTCTCAAGTAAAGCTCCCTCGCTTCCTGGTATTTGCCAGTTTCCATAAGGTTGTTCGCGTCTTTGTGCATTTTAACTGGGTCTTCTCTAACTTTCTCGCTCATGGCAGTCAACTCTCAACTTGCTATTATCAAGCAATATACTCCCATTTAGATTTTCCTCTCAGAATGCGTCGGCAAAAAAAGAAAATAGAGATAAAAGCAACCTCTGTAATGATATAGCCGCTATCACACAGTGAAGGCTATGACGGTTAAACAGAATCCCGCTTTAACACCGCTAAAACTAACAGCGGCAATAGTGTTCGCCGCCATGGTATGCGTAGTGACGTTATCTTTTACGCTGAGCGTACCTGTGACAGGCGGCTATTTTAACTTGGGCGAGACGGTGATTTATGTTGCAGCCTTGGTTTTCGGTCCCATTGTGGGCGCTCTTGCCGGAGGCGTAGGTGCCGCAATAGCTGACATCGTAGTCGCACCGCCCTTTGCTCCTGGTACATTAATCATTAAAAGCATTGAAGGAGCCGTCGTCGGGTTTCTCGGCAAAAAGCTGATAGCGCAAACTTCAAAGTTTAGCTGGAGAATTTACACAACTCTATTAGGAATTGTGATAGGGCTTCTGCTTGCTGCAACAGGTGCTTTTTATTACAGCGGAAATGTTGACTTGTACATAGGCATTCCTCCACCGCCAGCACCCTCGTTCACGATTTTCGTCCCAGCGGAATTCTGGTACATTCTAGGGGGAGCCACTGGGCTTCTGATAATCTTCGCCAGCCTCAAGGTTGAACCACAACTCGGTTGGACTATTTTCTCCACTATAATCGGAGGTTTGGCGATGGTCGTTGGATACTTCCTCTATGAACAAATAGTGCTCGGCAGAATCGGAGCCGTCTTTGAGATACCCGTAAACATTGGACAGATGTTGATTGGGCTGATTGTGGCGATTCCAGTTGCGAGGTTCGTGTTTCGGAGTTTCCCACAACTTAAAAGCTAGAGTTGCAACATTCTAAATCGTGGTTCAAGATGAAACTGCCGCCTGGAAAAATTCCCGTAGACATCCTGAAAGAAGTGGTCTTCAAGAATATAGGCGCTGAACGCAAAGAAGTCACGGTAGGTCCGACAGCTGGGATTGACGGCGCAGTTTTGGATTTAGGAGACAAGTCTTTAATCGTTTCTATGGACCCTATCACTGGAGCGGTGGAGCGAATCGGCTGGCTCGCCGTGAACGTGAACGCTAATGACATAGCCACTTTCGGCGTTGAACCC
>DATDQZ010000094.1:0-8922 GCA_035292005.1 Bathyarchaeia archaeon
ATCAACCGGAGTTATGCACTCCGTGATCGTGCAGGATGTTTATTTTTTGTACTCGCAATTTGTCTTTTCTGGATTTGGAGGGAGTTTATACCACATTAACGTCAAAGCCCAATTCAGACCTAATGAGCAATTTGTCAGGTCTACATGTGTGTGCCCGCAATTGGAGGCCAACTCCTTCATTCCTGTAGGGCTAATCGCCTTTGCGGTTGGGGTTGAGCCGCCGCCATGTTGATATTGCGGGCTAGCTTTATCGCCAAAACTAGTTAGAAGGGGCTTTACGGGATATAAACGTTTTGTCTGAGCGAGAGATAAATGTTGCGTGAGGCTGTGGAAGCAATTTGGTTGTTTTTGGTGACTGCAAGTGATTTTTCGGGTGTTTTTGTAGCTTTGGTGGCGTTTCTGTCTGGCTTGTGGTTGGTGCCCCCTCCAGTTTTTAAAGCGTCCTAGCCTAGCGTGTGATAGACCCTCTATAGGTTTCTGCAATGATTGGCTATTGGGCTCCAAATATGCTGGTGACTGATGTGCTTTCGGAGACTATAGCCCCCTTATATAAACACTGAAACAATATTAGAACCTGTGCTTGCGAATTTGACTTTTGAAAACTAGCGTCTCTGAGGAGACTATCCCCTCCCTTATATATACACTGAAGTTGAGGAGAACCTAAGGTTCTCGATTGAAGTATTAATTAACGGAACGGTTTTGCTGTTCATTAAATAAAATAAAAAATGGTCAAAACAAAGATAGTGCATTTATAGGGTGAGCGCTGAGGTATTACAGGAGGAGTATCGTGAAAACAGTTCACAAAATATTCTTTAAGAATGCCAGCGACATGAAAGAAATATCTGATAAGTCAATAGATTTGATGGTTACTTCGCCACCTTACCCTATGATTGAAATGTGGGATGACGTTTTTTCAAAGCAAAATTCTGCAATTGGGAAAGCACTGAAAAGGAGAGATGGAAACAAGGCATTTGAATTAATGCACAAAGAGCTGGATGAAGTTTGGGCGGAAGTATATAGAGTGTTGAAAGATGGCGGGTTTGCGTGTATAAACATAGGGGACGCCACAAGAACAATTGGCGGAGAGTTCAAGTTATATATGAGCCATTCAAGGATTCTGCAGTGCTGTTTGGAATTAGGATTTAATCCACTTCCAGAAATACTTTGGAGAAAGCAAACAAATGCTCCAAACAAATTTATGGGTTCTGGGATGTTACCTGCTGGAGCTTATGTTACATTAGAACATGAATTTATCTTGATTCTGAGGAAAGGCAGCAAACGAGAGTTTAGCGAAGCAGAAAAGAAGTTGAGGAGGCAAGAAAGCGCTTTCTTTTGGGAAGAAAGAAACGTATGGTTTTCGGATGTTTGGAAGGACTTGAAAGGAACAAAACAAAATAACATTGATAAAACAATTCGTGACAGGAGTGGTGCTTTCCCTTTTGAATTGCCTTATCGGCTAATAAACATGTTTTCTCTGAAAGAAGATACGGTTTTAGACCCGTTCTTGGGGACTGGAACAACTACAATTGCAGCAATGGCAACTGGGAGAAATAGTATAGGTTTTGAGATTAATCCAAATTTCAAAGATCACATTTTCGCCAGATTTAACAGCATAGCTGATTTTTCAAATCAGCAAATAGAAAACAGGCTGGGAAATCATCTGGCGTTTGTTCAAGAAAGGATTAAGACTCATGGAGGATTAGGGTACCTAAGCAAATACTATGGTTTTCCAGTTATGACCAGCCAAGAAACCGAAATACTCTTTGATGAATTGAGTAAAGTTGAAGTAAAAAACGGTGTAGTTGAGGTTGAGTATAAAGAGAGACCAACATTATTCTTCAAGAATGGCGAATTGGAAAGAAAAGACAAGCCGCTATTGAGCAATTGGACATGATGTGTCAGAAGTCATATTCTACTTTAATGCCATCTTTCAGTTTCTCGTAATATATTATTTTGACCTCAATATTTTCTTGAAGCCTACTCATTGTCTTATATGTAATAGGCTTAATTGACACAGGCATCTCTCCAATGAATCCGTCAATGCCTTTTGATTCTTCTTGAGGCCTGGCAACCCTGTATTTTACGCCTTTAGTCTCTGAAATTGCTTTTAATATGCTTTCTTGAAAACAAAAGCCGATGAACGTTTTTGTCAAGACCAAATCTTCAACCCATTTCCTAACCATATTCTTGTCAATTGCTGAGATAGCACCACCAATAGTCTTAACCATCGCATAGACTTTTTCGGTCGCTTCGGCTATTGCGTTTGGCATCTGCTCATTATACCACTTGACCCATTCTTCATATGTTTTGTTTGGAAATTGTTTTATCAATTCTGACATTTGACCAACTACTTTGGGTCTTGTTCCTTGTGCATTCTGATTCGCCAAATTCATTATCTGAGTTGTATATTTTGGAAATTCAACAGTTTTTCCCACAACATCTTGAGCTATTTTATCGTTCTTCAGTATTATTTCCATAATTGAGACTAAGAGGATGTTGCTTATAAAAGAGAACCATTCTCACAAGATTCAATAAACCAATTGTAACTTTTTGATTGTGCTAATGTGAGAGTTGCGTAAGCTTTAATAATGACTGGTCGTAATTTCTACCATATGGAAGAAAAAACTACCAATTATTTTAAAATCCTATCCTTATACCGAACCGACTACAATACAAGTCTGCACGTTAGAGCCATGGCGAAACTTTTAGGCGATAGTCACGTAACTCTACTACCACATCTAAAGAGACTTGAACAACTCAAAATACTCCAATCCAAAAAAGTAGGCAGAAACAAACAATACACGCTCAACAAAGACAACATCCTAACAAAATACTACTTCACAACCACAGAAGAACACGCCACAATAAACTACCTCGAAAAAAACTTCCTAATGAGAAAATTCGCTGAACACCTAAGCCACATAGACATAATGAATCCGCTTATTCTCTTCGGAAGCTACACAAAAGACTACGCCACCGAAGAAAGCGACATAGATCTGTTCTGCATAGGCAAACTCGCTGAAAACCAAATAAGCCAAATAAAAAAATTTGAGTCAACTTTCGGGAAGAAAATCAACATCAAAACCGCCACAACCGACAACTTCAACGCTGGACTGAGAACAGGCGACATCCTAATAAAGGAAATAGTCAAAAACCACATAATCCTCCAAAACGCAGACTCTTTCGTAACACTGCTGTGGAGGTATTACACTGAAAGATAACAGCATAGCATGGTGCTTCAAGCAAAAACGCGGCATACGCCTAATCGACCCAAACGAAAACCTCACAAAAGCCTACCTCAAAAAAGCAACAAGCGCCCTAAACACCATGACCGCAGCACTTCAAATCAAAGAAACCGACTGGACCGCAACCACCGCGTACTACGCAAGATACTTTTCTGGGAAAACTGGCTTGGCAAAATGGCTGGTTAATCATATAAGTTTATATGATAGTTTTGGCTAATCTGCAGTAGCATAGGGTAGCAATGTGAGACTTATGGCGAACACACGAACCCAAGTTCTTCACGAACCACAATTGGACACTCTCCTTATGGTTGAGAAAGCTATCATGGACGCTGACGAATATCCGACAAGAACTGAACTCTGGAAGAGTTTACCCAGAAAAATGCAGTACCAAACCTTCAAACGTGTACTGGACTATCTGGAAGCTTCTGGAAAAATTGCCTTCGACAAGAAAAAAATCATTTACACAGGCGTCAACAACCCCAAATTGGAAGCCTTAATGAAATCAAGCGTGAGAATCCTTTAGGCTGTTCTGTACCCAAATACTTTATCGTATTGTGGATGCGACATTATATCCAAAATATATGGGCAGCCACTCACTATTGTGTAGCATGAGCGGAACCCTTCAGGATGGCTGTACCTGTATTGCGTTTTTATCATTTGTTAGTTTATTGTTAGGGGTTTCTATGCGGTCCAAAAGCATAATGTTCTGCTGTGTAGTCTGCCAAAGAAGTCTTTAGTGTACTCGATTGTGAAGCCTCCGCCACACAAATATCCGACCTTGCTGTCTTTGCTGACTGCCCAAGTGTTATCCAAGGAGACTAATACCCTAAAATCCTCTATCTTCAGTTGATTGAACCTAAGATATAGGAAGTCGCCTTCCCTGTCGGCTTTCTCCTGAATCTCATCTCGACTAAGAAGTGTGAAATTCACTCCAGGCAACTTCGGTATCAGACTGAGGTCAATATTTTCTGTGGAGAGGACAATGCTCTCGTTATCTTTAATCAACTCATAAGCTGGTATTCCTCCGTCGACAAGTGCACGTTCCAAAGTTAGCCTAACTATCTCAGGAATGTCTTCGTCAGTGATTCTTTGAAGGAAGAGGCGACTAAAGAGAAAAGTACTGGAGACTGCTATAATCACAATGGCAAGAATAATTATTTTGCGAGTGCGAATTATGTCTCTCACAAGCGGTCTCAACCTCAAACTTGGTTAAACCAGTATTTAAAACCAAGCTTTAGAACAACTGCCAAGCCACACGCAAATTAACACCTGAACAGATTAAGGACACCCGAGTCCAACTGAAAAAAGCGCGCGAAACCGCAAAACCCTGAGAACCCTAACCCCATCTCCATCAGCACCGTTCTAGTGCCGCCGACAGCTCATCAAAGCTTCTTATGGTCTGGTCTGGACACGCATGCTCAACTTCTTGCGCGCGTCTTTCGATGTATATGGTTTTCATCCCCACGCTCTTCGCGCCTTGAATATCAGCGTCCACTGTGTCGCCCACAAACACCGCCTCAGAAGCGTCAACGCCCAACTTTTCCAGCGCTTTCTGGAAGATTTCTGAGCTGGGCTTACGTTTGTTAACCGCCCCAGACACCACAACAACGTCAAAAAATATGTCCAAACCGTGCTTCTCCAATAGTTTACTCAAACATTCTGGAATAGCAAAGTTTGACACTATCCCGAGCTTGTATTTTCCATGCAGCTTCTCCAAGGCGCTTCTCGCATTCTCGTCTATGCGCACGTAACGCATAAACTCCTCACAAAACGCAAGCGTTGCGCCAGACACCATTTCACTTGAAACATCAAAATTGTAGCCCAAACTCTGCAGCGCATTTGCCACGCGCAGGTTAAAGTGCGGCTCCTCCATCCGCGCGTCAGCCTCTGCGTAAAGCGCGTCTCGAGCTTCTATGTAGGCATCTTTGAAAACCGCAAATTGCACGTTAACGCCGTTTTGAACCAGAAACTCATGCGCCCTTCTCAGTGAAGGATTATAAAACGTATATTCATGTTCAATCAGCATCAGCGTGTCGAACATGTCAAACAGCACAGCTTTAATCCGCATCCAGCTTTATCCCACAGTCCCAACAGCGCCAAGCCTTAAAACGCTTTTGTAAGGCTCAAACGCCATTTCTATGTGTAAACTGGTAATGTTTTATTTAAAGAAATATTCTCTAAGGATACTAACCTTTTTTACGAACTTGGTCAGTTAACAGCATGAGAAGGCTGCTAAGTGGAGAAGGGAGTAAAGGTCAAGAGACTGTACTGGCTGTTTGTTTTGCCCTTTGTCCTAGCCTTCATTGTTTGGCTATGGTATCCTCCTTTTGTCAAATTCATTTTAGTTGACGCTTTTGGTTATCCAGCGCCTACTCAACCTCCACCTTTGATTTGGAGCCTGCCCTTATCGTTCTTTTACACTTGGTACGTGTTTTTCGCCGTTGGAGTGGTTGGCTTCTTAGTGGTTGCTGCTTGGATATGGAAGCAACATCCAATTCCCAAAATTGGGCGCAGTTATCCCATGGTTTCTTTTGTGGTTCCCGCTTACAATGAGGAACGAAACATTATGCGCTGCATCAGCAGTCTCTTTGAATGCGCCGCCGCGTTTCGCGGTTCAAGCGAGATTATTATTGTTGACGACGGCAGCACGGATAACACCTACGAGGTTGCTTGGGCCACAATAAACTCTAAGCGTCGGGAATCGGCGCACATCCGCGCTAAGGTTGTGAGGCACACGGCGAATTTGGGCAAGGCTGAAGCCCTGCGGACTGGAGTGAACAAGGCTATGGGCGAGTATATAGCGATTGTTGACGCTGACACTTTTTGGGAATCCGTCAGCTTGACGGAACTTGTGGATTACACGCATGCCACTAAAACTTTAGCTGCGAGCGGTTACATTCATCCCTCAGACGGACTAAAAGAACATAAATTATTTGTGATTTTACAGCAGTTAGAATACAGCCAAGGCTTGGGCGTTTTGAGGCGAGCAGAGGCTTTGGGCAACGCCATAACCGTTGTGCCAGGCCCCATGGGACTCTATCGAAGTGAAGTGTTGCGGCAGTTGCTGAATGAGAAACAAACGAAGTCGGTGACTGAAGATTTGGAACTCACGTTAGAGATGCAAAAGAAAAAAATGAAAATTGGCTACAACGATAATGCAAGGAGCGCAACCATGGCACCAACGGCGCTGAAGTGGTTTTGGCGTCAACGCCTGCGCTGGTCGATTGGTTGGCTGCACAATCAGTTGAAGATTCATAAGGATTTGTTGTTAGAAAGGCGTTGGCTGACCCTACTCTTATGGTATAGTCTGGTGCCTGGATTCTTTGGCGCGGCGCTGGAACTGGTAGCCCTGCTAAGTATACCAGTTTTCTTTTGGTTCGCACCTGACCGCGTGTTCTTTCTCCTGAATTTAGCCATGTTTCTGCTGTTAGTGCTGGTGGTCGGCGTCGTTCAACAAACAATAGCCCTAAAATTCGCGTACAATCACTACAATTATAGACGATTGCTGTGGTACACGCCTCTCTACTACATATTGCGATTAATCAATATCCTCGCCAAATTCACGACTCTAATCCAATACGCCATGGGCAAAAAAGGAACATGGCGCAAAGACTGAAAGCTTGCAGGCTGTGTACTTAGAAATGAAGCTTCAACCAGTTGAAAACCAGCTCAAGAAGATGAGAGGGAAAGAGGAAGAATGACGCGGAAAATTGAAGAGCGTAAACAACGCATTAGCAGGGCGGGTTTGATTTGCTTTTTGGTGATGATTATCTTAGGTTTGGCTTTGCCCGAGCTGTGTGTGGCTGAGGAGTTCGGGTCTGAGCGGAAGGTTAGTTTGTTTTTTGATGATGGATGGGAGAATCAGTATGATGTGGCTTTTCCCATTTTGAAAGAGCTTGGGTTTAAGGCTTCCTTTGCGATTGTCACAGATTGCATTGGATTAGATAGGGGAACTTCTTCGAGTAGAATGAACGCTTCTGAAATCAAAGAGTTGCAAGCTTATGGGATGGATGTAGCTAGTCACGCAAAGACCCATCCGTACATGATGAACTCCACAAGTGACCAGTTGCATGACGAAATTACGAGTTCAAAAAGCGTCTTGACGCAGATGGGGGTTAACGTGAAAACTTTCGTTTATCCATTTGGCGAATGGAACTTCACAATTGTAGATTATGTCAAAGAGGCTGGTTATGTGTGTGCCAGAGCAGTGAAACCTGAAGCTTACCGCCTGAAAGATCCCGACTTAAGCGCAAGATATCACATCGGCTCATGGCAAATTACTAACCAGAGCTTGGACGATTTCAAACAGATCCTTTCACACGCTACTGAAAGTGAGGTCGTTGTGTTAACGTACCATTTTATTTCGGATGAAGGACCACCTGAAACGTCTGTTCCTGTTCAAAACTTCCGTGAGCAAATGATGTATCTAAAGGATAACAACTTTAAAGTCGTGTTGCTGCCAGAACTCTTTGCGATTAACGAAAACCCTTTATGGATACTACCCTACTTCATAGTAATGATCCTTGTGATCGGACTTGTTATCATCTCCATAAGCTTTTACCTTCGTAAGCGCAAAGCTGAGAAACCCATTAGCCAAGGCGATGACAAAAAGTTCCAAAGCGTTTCGTTTTTGTTTTTGAAAAAGAGAAGCATCTAAGAGTAGAACTTAGTCGCAGCGCGATGATGTGGGAATATTCAGCAGAAAAGCACATATTCTGTGCAGGGAAAAAGATTTATATATTGTATATGCTGATATGAGAGACTGCTGTCTGAACAGGAAACCCAAAATGAAGAGTCACCACAACACCGAAGAAATCCGCTGGCAAGTCGTAAAAGCCATGCTGGACGATTTTCCGGCACTAAGAAAAAAAGTCAAAAGCTACATCGAAAAGTAGAAAACTAAACTCAACCGTTCTTAAGATTGTGCTTTGTTTCTGATTTTGTCAATAACAAGCATACTCATAACGGAAAAGGGTTAAATCTTTTTGAGCAGGTGTTGAGGGGGAAGCTTGACGCCGTTTTTGCCATTGCCATTTTCGTTCTCTCCTTTTAGCAGCTCCGTTAACTCGTAATGTCTTTGAAGGAAGTCTAAGCCTTTTTCCGTTGTTATATATACATCTTTTCCATTGGCATTAAGCTTTTCTAGCAAGCGGATTTTCAACATAAACTCGAGGTATTCGTTGAGTTGTGTGAAGCTTAGGTTCGCCTTGTACATGATTTGAGTTTTCAGAGTGCCGTCTTTCGCGATTTCCAAGATTTCGGCGATTATACTGAGTCTGTCTCTTCTCTTGGATGCTGCGTTCGTTATCCACGAGTTCACTTCTATTTCCCTCTTTTAGAACTGTTTTCTATAACTGAGTTAGGTGCAGAGTATTTTAAGTCGTGTTTCGCATGTCTGAATATTCCAACTGTGGTAATATTCTATAACACTCTTCTATCTCGCCTGCACAGAAGCCTTTATTTTCCTAACGAGAGATTCAAGACTGGTGAACGTGGTGTTAATAGGCGTAATCTCGGATACTCACGACAACCTGCCAATGATTGAAAAAGCCGTGAAAAGGCTAAATAATGAAAAAGTAGACCTTGTCCTTCACGCAGGAGACTATGTGGCACCTTTTGTCATTCCAAAATTCAAGGCATTAAACGCTAAGCTCATCGGCGTTTTCGGCAACAACGA
>DATDQZ010000095.1:0-4666 GCA_035292005.1 Bathyarchaeia archaeon
TAATCCAGTTCTTCACAGGAAACCTCGATTTCCTGTAGTAAACGATGATTCTCGTTCATCAACTCGCCCACTTTTCTTAGGTCAAACTCTTGTAGCGCTTTTCTTCCTGCAAACGCCAAGTTTTCTGCTTGCCTGAACAACGAGTCATACTTTTCTGGGTTCTTTTTCTTTCTCTCCGCAACCCCTTCAACCATCGCTTTAGTGTTTGCCACGATTCCCGTGCTGCCTATGACGATTTCAACGGGTTTCCGAATGCTTATTTTCTCGATTGTGTTGGCGCCTCCACTCATGTTCTTCTTGAACCACAGCAAACCGCCATAAGTTGCTGCCGTGTTATCAATTCCCGAAGGGGTTCCCGCGTACGCTTTTTCTGCTTCGTAAGCAATCTCGTTGACTCTTTCATCTGACAGCTTCAGTTTAAACTCTTCAGCTGCGGCTCGGGCAATCGCCACGCTGCTTGCTGCAGAAGCGCCGAGTCCGCTGAAGCCAGGGAGGTTTCCGCCCAACCAGATACTGAATGAGGCTGTTTTCGGCTCAATTCCCATAGCCTTGAGCATTCTGTCTATCGATTCTAACTGTTGAGCCTTTTTTTCCTCAGCGTACCCTTTAGCGCCTTTTCGCTCGTCCACGATGGCGATTCCTTTTCTTGTTTTCTTCACTTCCGCGTCAGTTGTGGAGTCAATCGCAGAAACTATTCCCGGTACGCCGTGAACAACGAAGTGCTCACCGAGCAGAATGACTTTTCCAAAGCCAGACCCTTTTCCCATTACAGAGCACCTTGAAAGAATAGCTATTATACAGATTAGATAAAAACATTCTTTTAACTGTGCAGTTCCAAGCACACGAAAGTCATATGTCTAGGGCGTTCAAGAAAAACCAGAATTCTTCGACAGCTTGTATCTTCCTCAATTCCAAATACTGCGGTTTGAAGTTTGCTCCTTTTCCAGAAGACACTTTATAGAAACCTACCGTGTGCGGGTAGCCTCTGTCAATTTCCGGTCTATCCAACACTTCGCCCAGCTTAATTCTTTTTCTCGGTTGAGCCATCCCTCTTTTCCTGTCTCTGAACGTTACATTGTAGTCGCGGTATTTCCCCTTATTTCCGCGCCTTGGAAAATAAACTATCCAATCGATTTCTTTGAAATGAAATTTTTTGGTTCTGCTTTCCAAACAGCTACCCAAATAGCAAATGCACCAAATTATGATTTAAGCATTCTATTATGGTTGCGCACACACTTTTCCGATTTTTATTCAGCGTTATCAAACAAAACTAAAATGTTGCTGCAAGCGCTTAATCATCAACTTACGGGTCACACGGAAGTTCAATCTATATAAGGGGGCTATAGACAACGCAGAGCACAAAAGCCCAGCTATTTTTTGAAGCATACAGCGGCATAGCCGACAACGCTCGAGTAGTCGCCAGTCGTGTCTCCGCTGGTCTTGTAGCAGAGCAGTGTAGCCTCTTTGGCTCCTAACCCCTTAGCCGCCGTTATCAAAGCGGCTATTGGACCGTAGCCGCATGCGGTTACGTTCTGCCTTTCGATAATTGAAAAGAACAGTTTTTCATCCATTGCTTCTACCGCTTTAAGCGCCGCCATGTCTTTCGCTGCTGCGTTTCCCTGTGGTTCATAATGGGTCATGTCCGACGAAGCTATCACCACAGCGTTTTTACTAGCTAAAACTTCAACCAATGCCCTTCCAACCTCCACAGCGGAAGATAAATCCTGCATCTGAAAGCATACGGGCACAAACTTGAACTCAGAACCGTAAAGGTACTGCAAAAATGGAAGCTGAACCTCAACAGAATGCTCAAAACGATGCGCAAGCTCATCCACATCCACAATACGCGTTTCATGCACTATCTGATTAGCGGTTTCTCCATCAACTTCCACATCGCCCAAAGGCGTACGCCAAAACCCCTCATTCACAACCGCCAACGCACTGCCATAGCCCGTGTGGTTTGGCCCCAGAATCACCACCGTGTCTGGTTTGCCGTCTGAAGCCAATTCATAATAAGCGTTGGTTGCCACGGAACCAGAAAACATGTAACCCGCATGCGGACAGACTAACCCAATTATTTCTCTCGGACCGTTCTTGTTGACTTTTGGGCGTTTTTTCGGACCGAACTCTTGGAGGAAACAGTTCTCAATTTGGATTTTCAATGCTTCGGCATCCCCCTCATAAAAGGCTCCAGCTTGGGTTGGACGCCGAATCTTCACCATCTGCTTAGGTTTCCTCCTCCTCTTCCCTAGAAATCTTCGCTTCAAAATCCTCAATAGTCGCTGGCGGATCCTTGTCGGCTGCTAATTCGCCTCTCTCGCGCAAAACTTGCCTTGCGAGGAGCCAAAAAATAACCGCCAAAGCCCTTCTACCCTTGTTGTTTGTCGGAATAACCAAGTCTACTCCGGCGAACTCGTTGTCAGTGCTGCACAAAGCCACTATCGGAATCCCCACGTTTGAAGCCTCTTTGACGGCTTGCGCATCAGCCCTCGGATCGGAAACTATTATCACTTCTGGGTCGATGCGGTTCGGATACAACGGGTTCGACAAGAGTCCTGGGATAAAGCGGCCGATTATGGGCGTAGCGCCTGTTATCTCGCAGAATTTTCTTATGGGTTCTTGAGCATAAAGCCTAGCAGCTGCCACTGCCACTTTTGCGTGTTCGAACCGTGCCAGGAATTTGGCGGCAACCCTTATGCGGTCGTCCGTTTTCTTGATGTCTAAAACAAACAGTCCGTCTGGTCTAACACGGTATATGAATGGTTCCATGTCTCTGGTTTTCATTCTTGTTCCGATGTGTATTCCCGCTGATAAGAGAGTATCACGCGGTAACAAGAGCTCTTCTGCCATTGGTGTTTCCTGATTTCTTTCAAGCTTAACTTCTGATAGGTTTTCTCCTGATTCGTCTTCTGTCAATCTCTTTTCTCCTTAGAACATTTTTAAATCGGCCATTTCGGCTCTGTTTCCCAAGAAATGCTCAATTCTTATTAACTCGTTTATTTTTGCGATGCGTGCTCCTTCAACTATTCCTGTTTTTATTATTGGGCACTTGAAGGCCACAGCCAAATGGGCTATGTGCCAATCACACGTGTCGCCAGAACGGTGCGACATTACTGTTGTGTATCCGTGTCTCTGCGCGTTTTCGATTGTTTCCGAAGCGTCTGTGAGCGTGCCAATCTGGTTGACCTTGATTATGATTGCGTTGGCTGCGCCGAGTTTTATGCCGTGGTTTAATCGTTCACTGTTGGTTGTGAACAAGTCGTCACCGCAGATCAAGCAGTTCTTGGTTTTCTTGGTGAGCTCTGCGAAACCTTCGTAGTCTTCCTCGTGGAAGGGGTCTTCAACGTAAGCAAGATGATACTTCTCGATCAAGTCTAAAAGAAACTCTAGCTGTTCGGCAGGGTCTCGTTTTTTTCCTTCTCTTTCGTAAATGTACTTCTCTTCTTTTTCTTTCCAGAGTGAAGATGCAGCGACATCAATGCCGAAGCCACATTCAAAATCCAGTTCGTTACCAACTTCTTCGCAGGCTTTAGCTATGACTTCAAAAGCGTCGCTGTTGTCAATGTTGGCGATCCATGCGCCTTCATCGCTTTTTCCACCGCTGAAAAGAGAACTCTTCTTCTTGAGAGCTTCTCCGATTTTTCTGTGGATCAGAGCGTTTGCGGTTGCAGCTTCTAAAAAGGTTTCTGCTCCGTGGGGAAGCGCCAAGTACTCTTGGATATCTGGGGCTTTGCCGCGGGTGTGTTGTCCTCCGCTTATGGTGTTTCCAAGCGGGTATGGGAGAGTGGTGGCTGTGCTTCCGCCTAAGAAATGGAATAGGAGAAGACCGTGAGAGTTTGCCGCTGCCTCGGCGTTTGCGAGTGAGATGGCGAAGGCGGTGTTTCCGCCTATACTTTTGAAGTTGGTTGTGCCGTCAATCTCGTGGAGAGTGTTGTCGATTTCTTCTTGGAAATCAGCGTTCAAACCTGCTAGTTCAGGCGCTATTAAGTCGTCGATTTTCTTTAGGGCTTGGTCAACTCCGCCTTGAGGGTAGTAGACAACCTCAGCTTTTCCGCGGCTCTTTCCAGCGGGAGCGGAGGCTCTTCCGAAACCAGATGTTGTTATGATGTCGACTTCTATGGTTTCTTCTCCTCTGCTGTTGAAGATTTTTCTTGCAATGATGTCTTCAATGATTGATGACATGGTTATTGTCCTCGAGTGGCTATATGTTTTTGTTTAGCTCTTATTTTAGGTTTCGGAAACTCTGCGCTCTTTTGTGACTATAGCCCCCTTATATAAAGGTTGGACTGCTGTGTAGAAACTGTGCTTGACGTTGCTGGTGTTTGGTGTTTGCGGCTGTAAGACGTAGATTACCGCCCGAGAGTCAAGGTGAGCGGTTTTGTTCTTTTAATATTCTGAGGAATTGCCTTACTGACACTATTCGAGTTGCCTTATAATGTCCTATTCTTAGAAGATGTTCGTCTCCAGTAACCAGAAAGTCAGCCTTACCATCGAACGCACACTCCAAGAACTTGTTATCAGCCACATCTTCATAAACAACATTGACCTTCGTTTTCACTTCCACTAGCCTACCAATCCGCAATACAGCTTCAATCAGTTCTTGCCGAGTAATGCCAGCGTCTTCGTAGACTCGCCTAAGTCTATGATAAGCAAGTGTTCGGTTTAT
>DATDQZ010000096.1:0-6123 GCA_035292005.1 Bathyarchaeia archaeon
TTTCTTTTTCGAGGGTTGAAATCCAGTTGAGGATTGCTTCTTCTGCGGCTTTGCTGAGGGCTCCTTTAGCGTAGCCGAATCGTTTCATTGCTGCTTCTCTGAACTTTTGTTCCAGTTTGGTGTTGATTTGGACCCTTAGCGACATACTATATTACCATATGGTCATATGGCTGAATTGTCATTTATACTTTTCCATAATTGCATTCTCCGGTATGCTGAACGTTTTGAAGACTAGTGCTCTCACGGAGACTATAGCCCCCTTATATAATAGACTGAAACCCAGAGTGGAGCATAGGTTGAGCTTTGGTTTTTCGTGTTTAATTGTTTTCTGTGTTTTGCCGCCTTTACTGTGTTGTCTGTGAAAGTGCATGGTTTTTCGCTTTGTTTGCTTGGTAAGTTAAGTTTTTTTCTTCCATTCTGTTTCAGTTGGAGAAACGAGCCTTAAATACTTGGTTGACTATATTATAATTGTAGTAGATAGAAGTCTCGATAACGCGCATCCGCAAAGGCTATCACATTTTCTATTTTATTACAAAAGTTGGAATGTATGTTGGAGGAGATTGTAACATGGAGGTAGTTTCAGGGGTCCTTTTTAGTATGGAAGAGAGTATTCAGGCTAAACTTCTGGTGGTAGGAGCAACTTCAAGAGAAAAAGCCGTGACAGTTCAAGAGGCTCACTTAGACATGCAGGAACAAAACTGGATACACTACATCGCTGGCGGTTTGTTTGCCCGGGTAAAGAAGGCAGCAGCTAACCTATATTACGTATAATTATAGCTCACAGCAAATAGAGGTTATTATAACGTACCAAAAACCCATGTTCGAAATTAAATGTACTGATTGTGGTAATAGTACCATGGTTCCTTTCAAACCCACTCCAGGCAAGCCCGCTTACTGCAAGACGTGCTTCTCAAAACATATGACCAGACAGTCAGAAAGTGTCGGCAGTAACAACTCGGGTTTTACCCAGAAACAAGTTTGGGCACGACGAAGAAACAACGCGCAAAAAAAGAAAGAAGAAGAACCGATTAGTATTTTTCAACGCCAGTAGGATTGTATCTGAAAACGCAAGGAGTTGCACTGCAGCAGATGCGCTCTGGAGTTCAAGACTATTTTGTGGGAGAGAATGTTTTTATGAGAATAATTGAAGGTTGGAAGAAAATAGACAATGAGAGAGGTTACCTGAATGTCGTCACTGGTCAGAATCTCATTGTTTCGAAGAAACAGTTTGGACAACAATACCTAGTGCTGCTGTTTCCAGAAGTAAAAAATGGTGATGAAGGCAGAAAAATATCGCCAGAGTTTGTTACCAAGTTAAAAGCTGAAGCGTTTGCGTTTGATTGGATGAAAAAGAACCCAAAAGGAGCTAAGGGAATCTAAAAATTACCCGCGTTTGCTATACTATTTGGAAAATGCGCACAAAATAACGTCTGCATAGAGACTAACTTGGAATGTATACCTTGACTTGATGGTTACTGACAAAACTGCACGCTGATTTTTGATGTAAATATAGGCTGGCAGTAGCTATTCTCCATGACAATGTTTCAATTCTTCCTGGAAGCACCCTCTTCTTCATCGTGTGTGTTTTTGTTTGTGCTAGCTTGGCAAGCGTTTCTTGTAGTAACTGAATCTTATACTCTAAGAAGTGAACAACTAATGGTATTTGGAACCTATTAGAAATTAAATGCAGAAACCTATAGGGGGTCGATCAGTATTGGAGCTTTTAACAAACAAAAGAATATTGAAAATACAAAAAGCAATCCAAAACTGCAACCCTATTAAAAGAGAAAGGCGTCTAATTGCAGAGCACAATACCTCACAATTGCCAAAAACCAATTCTGCACTGACCGTTAAGCTTTTCAAGACTGCAAGGGAAAGCTAATTACACACTTTATTTCCCTCTCTTCTTTAATCTTTTTCTCAAAATCTCATATATGTCCATTTGTAGGTGCTCTTGGGAAATGGGGCTACTCGCATCGTGAGAGTGGTGCGGGAGCACCACGATCAGCGTTTTGAAGGCAATTGGATTAAAATTTAATCCCAAACCCAAAAAAAAGTTATAATATTCTGCCTTAGTTTTTGACGTTATATACCGAGAGGTGGCGCAGATACTTTTTTAGTGTTCTGGTAACGCGATAACCCCGCGCGTACATTCATAGCGAGCTTAGTAATTTGGTAGCCTACAAGTTTTCTTCTATTTGGTGATTCTTTTAATTAAAGTGTAAGGGGCTCATTCTGTTTAGTATAGCCTCATATTATTCAAAAGCGCGCAACTCAGCCAAGCTGCTACATTATTTTATTATTGATTGTACTCTGCCGACTTTGCCGTCTGTAAGTCGTACCTTGATTCCGTGGGGATGAGTTGAGCTGTTGGTGAGGATATCCTTGACGATACCCTCGGTTAATTTACCGCTCCGCTGGTCTTGCTTCAAGACGATTTTTACGCGGATGCCAGAATTGATTTGGCTCCTCTGCTGATTAGGTTGCATTTCCAGTCATATGTGCTTCGCTGCTTATAGTGCATTCGCACTGCATATTCAAAAGGTGTGGTGGATTAAAATTTAATCTAACTACCTTTTTTAGGGGATTGTTAATTATTTCTATTTCTGTTCACATTTTGGTCTAAGCACAAGTGAGCCTTCTCGCCCTTTTTCTAACGATTTTTATGTTTGATTTCTTGGCACTGGCTCTTACCTTCGGGGGGACTTTAGTAGCTTTCCGAACAAAGATAACTCCTTTCTGTGCGCAAAATGGATATCCTTTGTAGCGTTTTACTTGTTGCACGTGGTTCATAGTCAGTTCTTTAACGCACTTCGCATCGCCAACTATCCTTTTTCGCGGGTTACGCTTTCCAACTCCGAAAAAATCAGGTCGCTTTCCTGTACTGGTTGAGGCTTTCTGTATTTGCATTTTGTAGCCCTTAAAGACGCGGGATGACCGCGCCCGTTTTTCATGATTTCGCCATCTTGGACTCAAACATTCACACTTCATTGTTAATATTTCTAACTATATCTCGCCTAATATAGCTTGCGGTTAGAGTTTCTAACCATAAAGAATAAATGAAGAAACTCCTAATACACCCAAGGGCGTAGCTTGTCAAAAGTCAAAAAACATAGAAGGACGGTTTTCGGCGGGAGAGCATTCTACACCAAATACAAAACCACAACTGAACGCGGCAAAAGGGAATACATGAGAAAATACATGCAGGCTTACCGAGATCGTGACCGCACCCGAACGTACGCTCCTCGAAAAACCCGAAAAAGATGAACTGGAAATAACGAAGTCCGAGTTTTGCAAACAACTACTTGAGCCAAAATTCATAATTCTCTAATATTTGCGCGATAAACGAAGTTTATGTTGGCTGTCCTTATTCATGTGGGTCAGACGCCTAATGTAGAACCTTTTGGGATGAACCCTATTTTTTCAGATGGCACTTTCAAATTCGTAAAGATCTACATTGATCCGCCCCGTTCTCCTGCTGACCCTACCTATGAAGAATTGGGCGTTGGCGATTTGGTTCCTTATGAATATCGGAATCTGTCCGCATTTAACAGCCCAGAATTTGAAACCTTAACTTACAATCACATAAAGAGACCAGGCGAAGGGAAAGTCTATGAGAAATTGCGTCAAGAAGGCGGATTTCTTCTTTTCTATTCAACACTTTTCTACAATGGCACTAAACCTCCCGAAAATAAGGAGATTTCTGAGAAAAAAGGTGCCTACATTATAGGTTACTTTGGGATTGAAGGTATTTATGCGGACTATGAACTTTTCGTTGACCCAAAATTGCAGAGAAGATTCAAAGCCAATGGGCAGCTCGGTAGATTTGACAAAACTGGTGACCGCAGCGGCGCAGATTGGTGGATAAGCGGGTCAACAGGAGGTCTGCTCTCAAACGCAGTTCCTTTAACAAAGCCTGAAGACAGCCAAAAATGGAACGAGTTTTCTCGAAACAATCTGACTACACCCACAGGAAAGCCTCTATCAAACTACACAATAGCAAGATACGATTCGACGCTGGTTTGCCCATCGCAAAACTTGCTTTCTCTTCGGAAATGGATTCAAGATTTTAGTGACGTTCAAATATAACGCGCACTATAAGACAAACGTAACCACAAACAAGACGGTGATGAAATATCGCGCCTCGTCCCTTTTTGAAGAAAACTCAAATAAAGGAGCTATCTAAAAACGTCTGTGAAGTTTTTAGCTTTCTTGCCGATTTTAAAGAGCAAAATCCTTTGGCTGAGCATATTCAATTTCCCAAAACGCCAACGATTCTGAGCGAATCGATAGTGCGGCACCTCATCAATGACAACAGGATTATCATTGGTGAAAATGTTCAACGAACAGATTTCGGCGGAAAAACTGCTGATATACTTGTTGAACTTGCGAGTGGAAAGACCCTCAAAGTGGAAGTTAAAGGAACTGCAACAAATGCTTTTCAAGATTTCAGTGAAAAAGATGTAGCAGCAGATTATCTGGTTTGGGTTCATCTCGAGGACTTGTTCAAATCTGGAATTGCTTCTCCAATTAACGTGTATGTCGTCAAGAAACCGTCAAACTATTTTCCAGAAAGCCAGAAAATAGGGCTTAGAAAATTCCTCACTACTGTGGGGCAGAATATGCAACGCCTGACTTTGACTCTGAGCGACCTTTGATTTTGAGAACCAGAAAGGCATATACTCGTTTCCGACTATACTATACCTATATTGACTTGACTTCTACTACTCCGTCTCTTTTCATCTGAACTGAAATCATATATGCCCTGAATCCTGTATACGCCTGAGTAGCAGTCGTCTTTGCTGCGTCTCATGCCGTAGTTGGTTGGTTGGATTAAAATTTAATCCTCCAAAACCCAAACTAGGTTAATAATGTGCGCGCGTGTCTTCAGTAAACTAGTTAGGAAGTTCAAAACCTGTGACTTTTTTGAATTTCCTTCTAAAAATCCAATCTAAATTTTCCAAATTATCTGGATATATTGATATGAACTTGATGTTGTTTTTATAATAAATAGCCATCTTTTTTTTCATATTCCTGACATATTTCGCCCTTGTCCAGCTATCATCCGCATTCACTAATCCCCAATATTCAACATACACATCATAATCAAGTAAGTAGAAATCGGGAGAACTAATCTTGTAATCAAAAAATAGAAATTTCCCTCTTGCCTCTTGCTCATAGACATAATTAATGTTGTTTCTCTCAAAGTAATCTGCAATTCTCTTTTCTCCAATACTTTTCACTGTTTCTCCTCTTAGAGTGACAGATTCTACTCCATATTCTTGTTTTGGTTTTAAATTTCTTAAAAAAATCCAGATTAATATCAATATCACTATAAGAAGCAAGAATGGAAAGAAAACAGCAACATCATTCATTTTATAAAATATGACAAGGAGATTGCTCTTAAAATTTTCGCACCCATAGTATCAACCATGAGAATTTAGAACACGCCGAGGGAGAGGCTCGGAAGACAAGGGGATCCCTTTTAAGGAATTGCTCCTGCATCAAGTTTCCCGAGGCGCTTAACTGTCATTTGTGAGCGAAACGAGTACTTCACTTGATTCCTAAGCTTCGCAACAACCTTCACCGCTCAACATAGATAAACCTCACAAACAAAAAACAACCAAGAAAAACCAGCAACAACCAAAAGTCACCAAAAATTATCAATTTGTTTTTCACAGATGATACCATGCACAGGCTTCAACGCGCAACACGCAAGGTTTCACGCAAATATCGCTCAGACACCACCTGAGCCCGACACCTTAGGCGGTTGGGGGCCGCAGGCTGAGCTGGTCGACCGAAGTCTTCCAGCGTACACCCCGGCTCCATCAAACCCATCTTTTATGGGAGCCTTCGTCCCGTGAAACGGGAATGGCTGCCTCTTTTCGGGAGAGGCTTCGAGCTTAGATGCTTTCAGCTCTTATCCTCAACGGCGTGGCTGCCCGGCAACTGCCCTGTCGGACAACCGGTAAACTAGAGGCCACAGCGTCCCGTTCCTCTCGTACTAGGGACCCTTTCCCCTCAGGCAGCCAGCACTCCCAGCAGATAAAGTCCGACCTGTCTCACGACGGTCTAAACCCAGCTCACGTTCCCTTTTAATAGGCGAGCAGCCTCACCCTTGGC
>DATDQZ010000097.1:0-3348 GCA_035292005.1 Bathyarchaeia archaeon
TGCGCATTCGCATATGTTTACTGCTCCATCATTCGTTTGACCGCAATCACGGTTTCGGTGAAGGCAAGATCTTTAAATGAACCCTCTTTGGTATTTAGACCGGCCTTTTCGTAAAGCCCTTTCAAAATTAGCGATTCCAGAAAAGTGGCTCCTAGCCCAAAAATCTTTTCTATTGCACAAGTAAAAGCCTCAATTCTATTGGGGATTTCCTGTTTCTGAATGTTGAAGGTTTTTTCTATGTGAAAATAGATTGCTTGCTTCGAAGATTCGCCTAGCGAAGCCAGACCTTCATCTACTGCTTCGAGCAGAAACTTTTCGAAATGAGGACTAGACATGTTAACATCTCGCCGAACGAGGCTTGTTACGTAGGCAAGGGCATAAATCAATTATGAAGTTCATATCTGTATCGCGAATTTGCGAGATTCGGATGCTGACTCAAAGTTAAAACGCGCATTATCTTTCCCTAAAAAACCAATTTTTGTTGTAAAACACCATTGCCTTGAAGGATGTGCTAAACATGCGAAAAGCTGACCAATAGTACAGACTTCGGGAAACATCGTCACCTTTCGAACCATAAAGTTTAAGGGTTGAGGTTTTGTTTAGGTTTCGAGTATTCTATGTGTTGAGGTTTGCGCTTTGAGCATTAAAGGCGAAACAGTGGAAGAACGCAAGGCTGAAGTCCTAATCAAACTCAGAAAATACAAGCTAATCAAGAAAGAAAAACATGAAGACGCCTTAGTCTACATCATCGAAATCCCAGAAGAAAAAGAAAAAGCCATCGTCTGGTGCATTTTGAATCAGCCAACGGTGGGCATTGCAGCCATGAACGCGCTTTACAAGTTTATGAAAGATAAGGAAATTGACAGAGCCATCGTAGTCACTGAAGGACGTTACACGCACGCGGTTAAGCAAGGCGCCAAGAAAAAGAACGTGGAACTCCTGCTCAAGTCTTTCCCAGTGTTCGACATTTTCGAGCATGCGCTGGTTCCGATGCACGAAATTCTCGGCGAGAAAGAGAAAGAACAGATTCTCGCGCAGTACAAGGTTCAGCCCTACCAGATGCCGCAGATAAAATCCACCGACCCGGCGGTGAAAGCCATAGGCGCCAAACCAGGCGACATACTGAAAATAATAAGAAAAAGCTCCACGGCGGGCAAGCACGTGGCTTACCGCTACGTGGTCGAATAAGACGGGTTATTTTCCAATCATTACTTCTGTTGACTTCACAATAGCCTGTACTTCGTCGCCCACTTTTAAGTCCAAGTCTTCAACAGCTTCTTTTGTAATCACCGCTGTAACAATCGCGGGCACCTTAATCTGAATTTTAACTTTCGCCGTGATAACGCCTTTTTCAACCGCCGTCACTTTTCCTTTAAGAAGGTTTCTTGCGCTTAACTTCAAACTTTTCACCTCCACATATTTCGTTTCGGCTAGAAACTCGCTCAAGCAGCCCTCCAAACGCGTGTACTCATCGAGCAGATTTTTGCCAGTCTCCGTTAGTTTTGCGCCGCCGCCTCCAGCCTTGCCGCCCTTAAAAGTTTCCACAATAGGCTCTTGTAGGGCTTTCTGGGTTTTTTGTATATAGTTCCACAGGTAACGGTAGGACATGCCCAACGTTACAGCGGCTTTTGAAAGCGAGTTTTCCTTGGCTATTGCGCGTAGAATTTCGGCGCCGCCTTTGCCCAGCACGGGTTTCCCGTTGTATTCTATCCATACTTTGCAGGAGGGCTTGTGTTTCTTGTGAGCGAGCATTCTGTGTAGAGTTATCTGCGCACAAGATTTATAAGGTTAATCGTTATGAATGACAAAACATAACGGTGTTTGAAATGCAAACATGGCAAAAACTCCTCATAATCGCAGCACTAGCAACCATTATAGTGGTCGCAGGCACCATCACCTACTTCCAATATTTCGCCAAGAGAAGACTCATAATCTCCACAACCACAAGCCTCTACGACACAGGCTTACTCGACGAAATAGAGAAAAACTACGAAGCCACCCACAACGTAGACATCAACATAATCTCCGCAGGAACAGGCATAGCCATCCAGCACGCACAAAACGGTGACGCCGACGTCATCCTCGTCCACTCGCCATCAATGGAAAAAACCTTCCTCGAACAAGGCTATGGCGTAAACAGAAAAATAATCGCCTACAACTTCTTCACCATCGTAGGACCAGATGCTGACCCAGCGGGACTCTCGGGGAAAAACGCAACCGAAGCCTTCAAAAGCATAGTAGCCTACGGAGAAAGCCTCACTGATCAGTCTGGGCAGACCAAAGTCTGGGTCTCCAGAGGCGACAACTCTGGCACACATTCCAAGGAACAGAGTCTTTGGAAAGCAGCAGGCTACAACTACACGCTGATATCCGCAGAGCCGTGGTACGCAAGCGTAGGCTCAGGAATGGGTGACACGCTAAACGTAGCTAACCAGAAGTCAGCGTACACGCTCTCAGACATTGGCACATTCTTGAAATTCTCGAAAGACGGCACAATATCCTTAGTTGCGCTCTTAACAGAAGAGAAATCTCTGCTCAACGTTTACAGTGTCATGGCGGTGAACCAAACCGTGCCCGCCAACCAGACTCTCCATTCCCAAATCAACTACAATGACGCAATGGACTTCATACAATACTTGGTTTCAGATGAGACACAACAGTTCATAGAAGACTACGGCAAGGCTGACTACGGACAAAGCCTCTTCTACGGCACAGTACAACCGCTAAAGGACAACGCGCCCCAATCCATAGTCAGTTGGATACAAAGCGCTGCCTTCTTCGACGGCTCAGAATGTCCACCGCAATACAGAAATGATTATCCAGAGCTTTACACTTAGAGGAAACAGTATTGGTCGACATACTAGGTGGCATAGCAAAAGCGCTACAACTAATCATTTCAGGCGACCCCACACTGTATGGAATCGTCTATCGCTCCCTCTTTTTTTCCGGAATCGCCGTTATCTTGGCCATGCTCTGGGGGACGCCGATTGCGATGTTAATAGGCCTCAGAGACTTTCGAGGCAAAACCGTAGTCAAGGGATTTTTCAATTCTTTGATAGGCATACCTACAGTGGTTTTGGGCTTAGTTCTTTATCTCGTTTTTTCGAAGGGCGGACCATTAGGATTTCTAGAGTTGCTTTACACGCCAGGCGCCATAATACTAGGCGAAGCCATACTTGTGACGCCAATACTAATCAGCATAGCAACCACAGCCATAGAAGCGGTTGACCCTGAAATAATGAATTTAGCCAAAACGCTGGGTGCCTCAGAATCACAAGCTTCCATAGCTGTCTTGAAAGAAGCGTTAAACGGGGTTCTTTTATCCAACATTGCAAGCTTTAACCGAGC
>DATDQZ010000098.1:0-3169 GCA_035292005.1 Bathyarchaeia archaeon
AAAAGGATGTAAGATTTACTAGAATGGTGCTCCGGCCGGGATTCGAACCCGGGTCCACGGCTCGAGAGGCCGTTATACATAGCCCCTTAGCAAGTTATCGCTTAGTAAGGTTTGACCGGACTATACTACCGGAGCTCTGAACCTAATACTTTTTTTGGCGGTATATAGCTGCATCGTCTTTTTCGCTGCAGGGTACATACTCAAAACCTGCTTCTATTAATTTGCTTTCCTCATTAAGATGGTCTATCATGAGCATGCCATTCGTCAATATAGAAAAGACGCAACGCCGACAGTGAAGAAAGATATAGCAACTTTGGAAGAAGAATTTGGAGCTCAAAATGGGGAGATTATGAATCAAAAGAGGGATGCCAAAAAGGAATAGCAGCAGTTAAGGAAAATGCCGCTAAAGCAGTAGAAAAAGACAACACATCTTAGAAAATCACACTTTCTCGTTTTCGAATTTCCGCATTTACTAGTTTCTTAGAAATTTTAGATGCTAACTCGAAACGCCCAATTCAGGTAAGTCCGAAAATCCCATGAAAGCACCAGAGAAGGCTCCACATAACAATGAAGACTGCATTTTCCGCAGTTCTGTGTTTCTTTCCAGTCAAATCCAGAGACTGCAGTTTTGATGTCGGTTTTAAAAACCGAAACGCTAGCCGCGTATTCATTGCTAACATAACAAGGCAGAACCAAATTCCCCTCTGGACCTATGTTAATTAACGCCCAAGGTTTGCACTTCCAATTTTTTTCTTTTGCCAAGACCTTAAAATAACTGATTGAATTCACAAGAGGATAGCCCTTCTTCTTCATCTCAACGAGTTTTCCAGCTATCTTCGCGATTTCGTCTGCGGTAGGTGCAGACGCCTTGGCGTTACAATACTCATAAGCTACAGCCACGGATATTTTTGTATTCAATTCCTTTGCCAGCTTCGCCATGTCTTCAATCTCATGGAGATTCTCCGTCATTATTGTTGTGTTGATCGTCACAGAAACCTTCTCTCTCGACGCGATTATACCTCGTAACGCTTTTCTAAAACATCCACTAACTCCTCTAATCGTGTCATGAGTTTTTTCTAGGCCATCTAACGAAACATAGACGACGCCATTGATGTATGATGCTATCTCGTCTATTTTGGATTCGAGTAGCGTTCCATTAGTGACAAGGCTCGTATGCAAAGGCAGAGAACGAGAAAAAGCAAGAATTTCGACCAAATTATTTCTCAAGAGAGGTTCGCCTCCTTCAAACGCAATCCCACAAGCACCCGAATCATAAATCTGCTTCAGAGTTGCTTTTTCTCTCTCTATGCTCGAATCCTTGCTGGCTTTTTTCCAGAAGGGGCACATCTTACATCGAAGATTGCAGTTATAGGTTAACTTGTGCCCACAAAGTAGTGGAACCCTTACGCCGAATAAGTTTGAGATCAGCCCACGATAGGTTCTCATCCCTAGCCACAACATTTCTAGGTAATGCCGAGTGCTTTTTTCTCGACTGGAATAGTTAGAAACTCGGTCCACCATCAAGATCACTTTAGATTTATATTACAAATCCACGCTAATAAAAACGAGTCTTTGCTGCTTCTGCCAATGCATTCTTAGTAGCGTCTTCCCAACCCTTTGGTGAGCTACCTATTAACTCAATAATTTTTGCAACCGCCATACCATTCATATCTCCTAAGTTACAATCTGTTTAACCAATCTATTATTCTCTAATTTGGACTAAAACTTAACAAAAAAAGAGAATGTAGTTTATTTCCACAGCTTTTTGCCGGTCAACAGCCAAATGACTACTAAGATTACGGCAATCACAAGCAGTATATGTATTAATGCGCCTACGCCTGGCAAAGCAAAGAACCCAACCGCCCAAAGTAGCACAATAATAATAGCAATCGTCAACCACGTATTCATGGCAAACTCCTCAACTAAGTCTTAACTACTGGTCTAAGGTACATGTGAAGCTGATCTTTTGAAACTTTTAAGTGCAATCCATTGTCTGTCCAGCGGGCAACCCCTTTCTCTAGGGATGAAACGGCCAGCATGTTTCGTACTCCACCTTTCTTTGCGCCAAGCACTGATTCAGCTACATCCTTTTTCAATTCGATTTCAAGATGAGTTATTTTCCACTCTTCCGGATCTACTTCTATACTTTTGACTGTGCCGATTTTCTCGTCTAACGCAAACACACTTCTATTTATAAACTCTCTAGTTCTCATACTTGTCTATCCCACCTTTCTACGTTCACGATTTGAGCTATATTATAAATGGTCATTTGCAGAGTTAAGCGTGTGTGACTGTGAACCCACAGCAACATTCTGACGGTTGTGCCTGCGCTAATCGTTCCAACTGCTATAAAGAATTTGGAACTTGAAACCACAAGAGAAATGAGATTCTCAGGTTAGTTTTCAGCTTTTTTCCAGGCGTATTCAAAACCTGTTCTAAGTACGCCTATAAGGTTGCTGTTGTTAGTCCATAAAGAAGGGCTTTCGCCTAATCCGCTTTCTGTGGAGCCCGTAATCAATGCTTCTGTATCATCAGACATTATGAAGTGATTCAACGGTTTACGATGAAACTTGACGTGAACCGAAGCCCCATCGATGAGTTCTTGCACTTTTTCTTTAAGCAAAATGTCGGAGCTGTCCCCTTCGAAGATCAGTCGAATCTGAGCACCATTCTTTATTGCCTGCTTACATTCATCTGAAAACTGAGACAGAATCAGTATGATTCTTTCCTTGTCTGCACTTAACGCGACTTCTTTTCTCGAATTTCTAATCAGTCCTGAAGTCTTAGCCAAAATTGCTTTCTTTTCCGCTATCAGTATGTAGATGCTTTCTTCTTCAGGAAGCGGCTGCTTCCAATCTTTAAGGGACAGCCTCTTGACCGTAACCCTCATACCCGACAACCGTTCTTCAAGTTTCTTTTTTTCTTCCGCCAATAGGAAAGTTAAGGCATCCGAAACAGGAGTAGCCCGAATCTTAGCTGGCTTACCCAGCAATCTTTCAATCAAGCCCATTTTTTCGAGTGTCGGCAAAATTCTATAGACGTCTTCCCTGCGCACTTTTGAAAACTTCGCTACCTGTCCCACCGTAGTTTTTTCCAGTTTAAGTATTGCTAAGTAAACCCTTGCCTGATTAAGACTTAAACCCAAACCAAGCAGGAGGACCGTGTCTTC
>DATDQZ010000099.1:0-2407 GCA_035292005.1 Bathyarchaeia archaeon
GATTAGGTTGGCAAGGTCTTCAGGCATTGATGGCGCCAAGTTTGCAGCGCGGAGGGTGTCGCTTATGCTTTTGCCGGTTAGCGGTTTCACTAAGGGAATCGCGTACTGATCACGGAGGATAGTGCCTATGCTGCTGAGTGAGTGCCCTTCTTTGGCGAGTTTGATGATGAAGGCTTCAACTTCTTCTGGCTGGTACTTGCACCAGCTTGGTGGGCGTCTGCTTACGGGTCTTATTGAGTGGGATTTTCCTTTTTCCTGTTTTGGCATCCTTTGTCACTTAAGCATTAAAACCCACAGTACACGAATATTTAAAAATGCTGGTGCCATTCGCACTTGGCGGATACTTGCTTTGCATGTTAGAAATTGTAATGGTTATGCTCAGAGAAGACTATAGCCCCCTTTTAAATACTTTAAATAGCGTTGAAAGTGCCAGTGGGGATAGACCCTCTATAGGTTTCTGCATAGAACTGCTATTAGGCTCCAAATATGAAGGGTTTGTACTGTTGTGCTCGGAAAAGACTATACCCCCTTATATAAAGAAACTATAAATAGACTAGTAGCGTTGGTTCTGCAACTCTGCTGTTTTGGAGGAAGTTTAGTTAGGGAAGCTTGAGGTGGTTGAACTCTGTTTCTTATACCACTCAGCGAACTTGCGGACAGCGCTTGCACGGTGCAAAAAACGTTTTTCTTTTCGATTGCCATTTCGGCAAAAAGATAATATGTGTCTTTTTGTTATTTATTCTCGCTGCCTTCTTTCCGTACATATTAAATGTTTTGTTGGTTTTGATGAAACCTAAAATCATAGTTTGAGGTAGTTTTGCATCATTTTTCTGTGGTAATAAGGAAAAGTCTTTTCCGATTGGAAAGTTTAATAATAATATTGAGAGGGTTAATCTTGACTGAAAATCCTTCAACTTATGAAAAAGGTTTGGCTTTAGAACTAAAGTTGATGGAACTGTTTAGAAAGATGAATTATGATGTGATTCATAATACGAAAAAAGTTGGCAGGTCTGGTGCAGAGCATCAAATAGACTTACTAGCCGAATATCGATGTCCTCTTCACACTTCTACATTAGTTATTGAAGCAAAATCGTATGATTCGCCTATAGACAAAGACAGAATTATGAAGCTTATTCAAATAGTAGATGACATAGGTGCAGATCGTGGCATCATCGTAACTACCAGCTATTTTACTCCTGGGGCCATTAAGACTTCGGAGGGGCGTAATGTCGAGTTATGGGATAGAGAACAACTTGTTAAATTTCTGGGAGAAATTGAAATTGTGGCTGCTGAGAAGGGTTTACCAAAAGAGGTATCTGTTAAAGAACGTGTAGTTAAGCCTGTCTTAACCGTGCAAGATGCAGAGAAGATAGAGGCAAATGTCTTGGAACAACGGGCGAAAGGAGGTTTTCTAGGCGTAGGAAAAATTATCGAGCGTCTTTATTCGATAACTCTGCAATATTTTCCATATTATGAGGCGGAAATCCAAACGGTGGTAAACGAAGTTGAAAAAACTGGTTTGCTGAGCAAAAGGATTGTTCAGAAACTTGTCACTGCCCAGATAAGCATTGACGCTTCAGATGGCGACATAGTAGAAGTAAACGAAAGAGGTGTGTCATCTCCTTATCCTTTTCTGAAACTTCTCAATGAAGATGAAATTAAGGTTTTTAGGATGATGCAAGAAGGGGCATGGTATAATATGCACAGTATTGTCGGGGCAGGCTTTTCTGAAGGAAAAGCTAGAAAAATTTTGAACGGACTTGTTAATGCAGGTGCGGTTGCCTCTCGTAGAGGCTACAGAGGTGTAATGGAGTACCGACCTAAGGTATCATTTCCACGAGACCCCCGTTTTTTATGTTCAATTTCCAATGTTCTAAAACTACAAGAGGTTCCCAGAACCGATGCAAAATTCGTACCACCAAGAATAGAGGCAAGTGATATAATAAAACGGATAGAATTTTATTGGAATGCTAAAGTAAACAACATGTCAGTATTATACTACCCGTATTATGTGTGTTACTTGAAAACCGAAGATGGCTCCCAACGAACAGATATGATTGACGCTGTCCGAGGAATTCAAATAGAGCTTTAGAACGTAATCAAAATATGGATGTTTATCTTGGATTGCGCCTCTTCCTGTTTCTCATTTTGCCGAGAGCCCTTGCTAGACGAAGGGGCTTAACTTTTCAACTATCGTAATTTCTTGTACCATTCGGCGAATTTGTGAACAGCTTTTGCTCGGTGCGAAAAGCCATTCTTCTCTTCGACGGTCATTTCGGCAAACGTCTTTGCGCTTCCAGCGGGTTGAAAGATTGGGTCAAAGCCAAAACCTGCTTTGCCGTTTCCTCTTCGCTCTTCGTTTGTTATTTTTCCAGCGGCTTCGCCCTCAAAGCGCACAGGTGCCCCG
>DATDQZ010000100.1:0-4236 GCA_035292005.1 Bathyarchaeia archaeon
ATCAATCTCAGTGCTGTATGGGTTGCTTTGTTAAGCCCGATGGTGTTAAAGGAGCATTTAGGCAGCAAGAAAATCGTAGGCGTGATGGTGAGCCTTCTCGGCGTGCTGTTGATGACGACTAACCTGGATTTTTCATCCTTAAGCCAAGGCGCAGTCATGGGCGACCTTCTTGTTATCGGCGCTGGCGTCATATGGGCTTTCTTCATGGTTTACAACAAACCGCTGGTCAAAGAAAGCAGTAACATAGTTCAGTCTATGACGTGGCTTTTGCTCTTCACTTTGTTGCCCTTATTGCTGCCTGCATCTTTTTCGGCTGGCACTTTCGTTTCCTTGCCGTTAGACGCTTGGCTCGCCATCTTTTACACCGCAGTTTTCTGCTGGGTGATTCCCTATTATCTTTGGCTCAAAGGCTTGAAGCATATCTCGGCTGTGACTTCCAGTGTGGTTCTCTTAACTGAAGTAATAGTTGCCGTGGCAATCGCCACTCTGGCACTCGGCGAAGTCTTAACGGTAATTTCTGGCGTAGGGGCTTTTTTCATAATAATCGCCATTTTACTAGTCTCCTAAAAAGGATGCAGCTAGCCGAGAAGCCCCCAGGTTTAATGTAGGAATCGGCAGTGCGGGCGGCTGAGTCAAAAAACTTATTGCGCTCAACACCTGTTCTTCTCTAGGCGCATCAAGTCTGTGACGACGAAGGAGCAGAGATGAAGCATGACCACAACTGAAGATTACTTGTTAAGAGTGTCAAATTTGAATGTGAAACTTCAGAACCAAATCATACTGGACAACATAAACTTCAGCGTTAAGAAAGGAACAACCTTGGCAATTCTTGGACCAAACGGCGCTGGCAAATCAGTGCTTTTCAGGGCGTTGCTTAACTTATTGCCGTACACGGGGAACGTTGAATGGAACGAAAAAGTTAGAATAGGCTATGTACCGCAAAACGTGGCTGTGAGCGATGTTCCCCTTTCAGTGAAAGAGTTTCTTACGATTGGGAAAAACGAGACAGATGCAGAGAGCGCCCTAAAACTGGTAAGACTAGATGACAAAAGCGTGCTGAATAAGAGGTTGGGTGCTCTCTCTGGAGGGCAGTTAAGAAGAGTCTTAATCGCGTGGGCTCTTGTCGATGAACCCAATATTCTGTTTTTGGACGAGCCTACGAGCGGCATCGATGTTGGCAGCGAAGAACCCATATTCCTAATGCTTAACGGTATCAAAAAGGACAAGAAGATAACTATACTCCTAATAACGCATGACATTCACATTGTCCAAGAATATTCAGATTATCTGCTTGCACTGAACAAGTGCGTCACGTTTTTCGGAAAATCAGAAGCAATAGCGAACCTTGAGACCCAACGGGCAATATATGGCGAACCCGTATGCGTTGAGTCGCTGAAGGCGGAGGACTAATCCCATGCTCGACACAGTCATCTTTAGTCTTCTGATAGCAATTTTTGTTGGAATCGCCTCGGGCTACTTAGGTTCCATAATGGTTCTGGAGAAGATGGCACTGGTTGGTGACGCGCTGTCTCACGTGGCTCTGCCAGGTCTCGCTATAGGCTATCTATTCCATTTTGACCCATTCATAGGCGCATTCATCTTTCTGTTCGCGTCAGCAGCCATAATCTGGCACGTGCAGAGAGTAACGCGTATTTCTTTTGAGGCATTAGTAGGCGCAGCGTTCACCTTGGCTTTGGCGATTGGTATAATGATAATTCCGGAACCAGAGTTGCTTGAAGCGCTTTTCGGCGATATAACAAAGGTTGTTTTGACCGACGTGATTGCGGCAGCAGTTATTTCTGCTGTCACGGTTCTCTTGACGAGGGCGGTTTACAGGAAACTGGTGTTGGCCATGATTTCGGAAGACCTTGCCGTTTCAAAAGGCATCGACGTCGCCAAAACGAACCTGCTGTATCTTTTCTTGGTATCTGTCGTGGTGGCTATAGGCATCAAGATAGTTGGAACCCTGCTGGTTGGCTTCTTGGTAATTGTGCCAGCGATAGCAGCGAAAAACTTAAGCTCAGACATGCTCAGATACTCTTTACTCAGCGCAGTTTTCGGTGCAGTAGCCGCATTCTCAGGAATCGCCTTTTCAAGCTATTTGAGTTTGCCTCCTGGACCAATGGTGGTCTTTTCAGGAATCGCCATTTTCGCCGTTACTATAGTGATAAACTGGAGAATGAAGATAACCACTTAGCGAGGCGCAATGCAGCATGAAGTTCAGCGGAAGAACAGCAACCGCCATTATACCATTCCCACCTGACAAGATTCTGCTAATCAAAAGAGCCACGGTGCCATTCAAGGGCTTTTGGGCTTTGCCTGGCGGAAGAGTTGACCAAGGAGAAACGGTTGAGCACACGGTAGTGAGAGAGGTGAAGGAGGAAACAGGTCTCGCCGTCGAAATAGTACGTAAAATAGGTGATTACCACGAGCAGGGCGTTCAAGGCGGCGTAGAGTATGACTACTATCCCACGTGTTTTCTTGTAAAAACTGTTAGCGGAGAAATCGAGAAACAAGAAAGCGAAATCGAAGAGATTAGACTGTTCAGCTTAAGCCCGCTGCCAGAAATTCTCGCTTTTGAAAATGTTGTGATGATTAAAGATTACATCGCTATGTGCAAGAAAAACGCGGAGAAGTGAATGGGCAATTTTTGCTTAAGGTGGGTGAATTTCGGTGGGTTGCCACGCAAGAAAAAGAGTGTAGCTCACGATGTCTTCTGCATCGTATTTAATTTGCATCTCAAAAGACCCTACAGCCCCACTATGAACATGTGCCACCGTGAAGCCTGGCATCGGCGCACTGGAAGTAAGAATGGGCCATTCACTCCCAAAGGGCCCGATTATCTCTCCTTTAGAATTATAGACATCTGCCGTTATGGCAAAATAATAATCTTTATCATAGTCGTTCCTGATAGTTCCACTTATAATGACACAGGGGTCGCCTGCATTAGCCGTGCACCACGTAGAATTCGTGCCATAACCTGGACGTGTTATGTTTTCTTCATAAACGCCGTAGTATAGCTGTGAATTGACCAAGAAAGCCTTGGTTTCTGCTCCTCCTTCACAACTTGTGCGATAATGCAGATACTCCCCTGATGGAGTTGGCGTGAGCGTAGGTGTGGAAGACGGCGTGGCTGTTGGTGATGACGTGGGCGAAGGAACTTCCTCATTCTCTGGTGCCGTTGAAAGCAAATGAATACCAATGAAAAAAGCTGAAACTAGTAAAACGGCGGTTAAGGTCAGCATGATAAGTTTCTTATTCATTTGTTTCTCTTCATAATATATGTATAGTACTACTTGATTTATTTTTTGGCGCACATCTGAAAAGGAACCAATCAAACGTGGAAAGGTGAAACCTCACCTCAACACTTAATACGCTGGCACTCCAAGGACAAAGCTTCAGCGCAAGGTAAACGGATATTAACGTTTGACGCTAACCATAGGTCGGTGAATAACCCTTTGAAGCCTAAACTTCAGACGCCTATTATAATAGTAAACTTCAAAACGTACTCGGAGGCAACAGGCAGAAAAGCCGTTGAACTCGCCGAGAAAGCCGAAAAAGTAAGCAAAGAAACCAGCGTGCACATTGCCGTGGCGCCTCAATTTGCAGACATCGCCACCGTGGCAGAAGCCGTTGAGATTCCCGTTTTCGCTCAGCACATAGACCCGATAACGCCTGGAGGCTACACGGGGCATGTGCTCGCGGAATCCGTCAAGGAAGCAGGCGCGACTGGGACGCTGATTAACCATTCTGAACGGCAACTTAAACTGTCAGACATTGATGCGGCGATAAAGCTGGCACGAGAAAAAGGCTTGGTTTCGTGCGTGTGCGCTAATAATCCCAGCGTAAGCGCTGCTGTTGCGGCTTTAAAGCCTGACATTGTTTCTGTTGAACCGCCTGAGCTTATAGGCACTGGCATCGCGGTTTCCAAAGCTCAGCCCGAAGTGGTCACAGACACCGTTAAGCTTGTGCGTGAAATTAACGCCGAAGTCACTATTCTATGCGGCGCGGGCATAAGCCGCGGCGAAGACGTTGCAGTAGCCCTAAAGCTCGGAACGCAGGGCGTGCTCGTTGCAAGCGGCATCGTGAAAGCGAAAGACCCATATAGCATATTACGTGAATTTGCAGACGCAACAAAACAATAGTATGTGTGAGCACCTTGAAAGTCGAAGCAGAATGCGCCTCTTGCATACTCGCAAGGGCAATGGCGGAAACATACGAAGCCACAACAAACCC
>DATDQZ010000101.1:0-24139 GCA_035292005.1 Bathyarchaeia archaeon
GCATGCGCTCAAGCTTTTCCCTGGGATTATGTGTGGCTTCGACTTCCGCCCACTTTTTTATTGCGTCAGGAGGCAAATTCGTCGGCATACTTCAAGCGCACTCGCTAGATATTTCCAAAATCAAGTTTAATATCATTTCTACTTTCGCCGCGTTTCATGCAATTATGTCAACATAAACTTAAAATAATTGAAAGAACAGTTGTGTTAACGAAATCACTAAAATTTAAGGAAAAATCGAAAGAATAAAGGAAGGAAAAAGGAATGAGCAAAAGCGCGAAACCACACTTAAACCTCGTAATCATGGGGCACGTAGACCACGGAAAATCCACCACCACAGGACACCTGCTTTACCTAGCAGGAGCGGTTGATGAAAGAACAATAAAAGCTTACGAAGAAGAAGCCGCAAAAATGGGCAAGAGCACTTTCAAGTACGCATGGGTTCTCGACAACCTCAAGGAAGAACGAGAACGAGGCTTAACAATTGACCTGCGGTTCCTGAAATTCGAAACCAAGAAATATTATTTCACAGTCATAGACGCGCCGGGACACAGGGACTTCGTCAAGAACATGATTACAGGCGCAAGCCAAGCTGACGGCGCCATGCTTTTCTGTTCAGCCAAAAGAGGCGAATTTGAAGCAGGTATTGGTCCAGGCGGTCAAACACGAGAGCACGCGTTTTTGGCTTTCACCCTAGGCGTTCGTCAAATGGTCGTTGCAGTTAACAAAATGGACGATGCATCCGTCAACTGGAGCCAAGAGAGGTACAACGAGATCAAAAACGAAATTTCACGTATGCTCAAGATGGTAGGCTTTAAGGCTGAAAAGATCCCCTTTGTGCCCGTTTCAGGATGGACAGGCGACAACTTGGTTAAAAAAAGCGACAAAATGCCATGGTACACTGGGCCAACTTTGATGGACGCGTTGGACACCTTTGAATTGCCTCCTAAACCCACTAACAAACCTTTGCGCGTTCCCGTCCAAGACGTTTACAGCATCACGGGTATAGGCACGGTGCCTGTTGGCAGAGTTGAGACAGGCGTGCTCAAAGAAGGCGACAACGTTATTTTCATGCCATCCAACAAGACGGCAGAAGTGAAATCCATCGAGATGCATCACTCGCGAATTCCACGGGCAGAGCCAGGCGACAACATAGGCTTCAACGTGAGAGGCGCAGCCAAGACGGACATCCACCGCGGAGACGTAGCAGGACCAGTAGACAACCCGCCAGCAGTAGCCAAAGAATTCATCGGACAAATAATCGTGATTTACCACCCAACCGCAATTGCCGCGGGATACACGCCAGTTCTCCACTACCACACAGGACAAGTCGCTTGCAGATTCACTGAACTGGTAAGAAAGATAGATCCACGCTCAGGACAAGTTGTAGAAGAGAAACCGAGTTTTCTCAAAACAGGCGACGCTGCTTGGGTGAGAATGGAACCTCTGCATCCAATAGCTTTAGAAACGTACCAAGACTTTCCAGAGCTCGGCCGCTTTGCCATCAGAGACATGGGCACAACTGTAGCTGCTGGCGTCGTGAAGGAAATTACCAAAAAGGGACCCTAAACTCTCCCATTTTTTTAAATTCTTTTAACAGTTTATGCATCATTAACTTAAGCATTTTTTTGTCTATTCCATGATGACGACTGTTTGTTATTGTAGTGTTGCAATCAAAAAACTTTATTATTTTGCATAGACTAATATTTTTTTGGATTGTTTAAGCAATAAGTGAGTGTCGATGGGTTCTCGTGTTAGGAAATTGAGAAGGTCTCTCATAGATGAGGAACTTCGCTCCAGCCTAGAGAAAAAATCTAGCGAAGAACGCTTAAGTGAAATGCTGGAGACTGTTTCATTAAAAGATGTGCCTTTGGAAGAAAGACGAAGGGAAGCGCAAAAACCGTTATACTTAGCAAGATACGAGTAATCACGATTCTCTGTTCATAAGACTGGAGTGCATTGCGCTAGAAAAGACGCTGAATTTTTGGTAAACCACACAATCCGCCATGAGCAGAATTGGCACTGAAAGTGCGAATCGCTCTCTGATGCATTCTGCTCTATTATTGAAAACCTTGAATATAACCGTGATTTCAGCGGAGAGATAAATTATTCAGAAAGCGGAAGTAAAATAAACATGAAAGTTGCGCTTAGTTTACCAGAGTTGAGCTTATGTCTGGAACTGAAACCCTACTTCCATACCTAAAAGAGAAAAAGAAAACTGACGAAGAACCAACGATCATTGTTGACAGCCGTGAAGCTAGCACTGCAGCCAAAATCGTCAAGGGACTTATAGAACGTGGCGTCAATGTCAAAACCGCAAACCTTGAAAAAGGTGATTACATCTTGAGCGACCAGTGCGCTGTGGAAAGAAAAACGGTTCAAGATTTTGTTTACACGCTCACGCGGAGATACCTTTTTGAGCAGTTATTTAGGCTTAAGGAGGCTTATCCGAAGTCGCTTATACTATTAGAGGGTTATCTGCCGATTATCTACAAGTTTAGTCATATTCAGCCTGTGGCGATTTGGGGTGCCATGTTTAATTTGGCGAAGAACGGCATAGCAATCGTCAACACGACGTCGTACAAGGAGACGATTGATTTTCTTTACGTGGCTGCTAGGCAGGAGCAGATCGTTGAGAAGAGGATTCCAACGGTTCACGCTTTTAAGAAGTGTGATACTCTGACTGATTCTCAAATCTATTTTGTGGCGAGCTTGCCGAACATTGGAAGGGAGAAAGCTGTGGCCATTCTGAGGTCGTATCAAACGCCCTTGAACGCATTGATTAACGTTGATGACTGGTCGAAAACGGTTCACGGGCTTGGGCCAGTTATAAGCAACAAGGTCAAAGAGGTTTTGGGCACGCCTTTCAGAGAATAAAAGCGCGAAACTCTAGCGCTCGGAAAAGACTATAGCCCCCTTATATATAGATTGAAATGTGCAGTGAACTATGGCTTATACTTATTTTTATGACTTCTCAATGAAGATAGAGCTGCAAGCAGCGGCGAAAGGGGCTGTCGCCTATCTTGTTTCGTCTGCTTCTAAGAAATGCATAATGTGTTTTGTCAGGTTCCAGTTAAGGGGTCTTTGAAGGTGACGCTGAAGTTTTTCCATAACAGTTTCTGCAGCCTCAGGAGTTCCTCATCGTGAGTGTAAATCGTGTGGACTTTATTCGCTAAGAAATTGGCCATCATTAGAGCGTCTCTTCCGCCAAGATTGTGTTTTACTGAGAGGTTTAACGCGATTTGCGTGGTCTTTTTCGTTTGATTAAAAAATTCTATGTACGGATGTTTCAGCAGCATTGACAGCCTTCTTGCTGCTTCTTCTGGAAGCCATTCCAAGCTAAAGACAAGCGTGTGATACGTTTCATGTAGCACGGTTGGGTTTAACGCAATAGTGTTCTCAGGTGACAGGTTGGTTAGCAGGTCCTTTACGTTGTTGTGCTCAGGGTAGGCTGGGTCAAGAGCGTAACATAAAATGTTTGTATCCAGCCCGATTATCACTTTGGTGTTCTCCAAATTGACTTCATTTCTTTCGGCGAAACGAGTTTGGGTTTGCCTTTTCGTTTTGGTTCTGAGGAAATAACCTTTCTGAACTCTTCCAGAAAATCGGTAGACTTGCCAGGAATTAGGAGGTAACCCTCAGAGGTCTTCTTGAGTATGGCTGTGTCTCCTAGTTCCGCTCGTATCTCCGATGGGATGCAAAGCCTGCCTTTCGAGTCTATTTTTAGGTGCACTTGCTCCAATTTCCCACCGCTACTAAGTGGGACAAACGCTCATTTAAAACTTCCCATCAATCTAGAAACAGCACTGCCCCAACGCTACAAAACCAGCCACAGTTTAGCTTAAAGTTTTTATGATGCAAACAAAATTATGTTCTCTGCAATCCGCAAGGAAAACGTGAAGCAGGGGCTGTCGGCTAGCTTGGTCTAGGCTTGTAGACTCGGGCTCTATAGACGAGAGTTCAAATCTCTCCAGCCCCACCATTTACTGTTGAACTGTTGAAAAGCAAATTGGTTATTTTTGGTAATTTTTGATAACTGTTGGTAACGGCTAGTTACTGATTATTTAAAGTTGAGCCATTCGTGAGAACAGTTCTTTGCTACAAGAAGTGTAAGTTTTGCAGTTCACGATGCCCAATAAAGGCGATATCTACTACAAAAAGAAAGAGAAAGTGCTAAATTCCTCAACGACTCGGTGTTTTCAGATTCTTTTTCCGCATGAAGGGCATCTGTCGTTGTCTATTTGGATTTTGTTTCCGCAGTAGGGGCACTGTTGGTTCTTTTTTGCTAGGTGAAGACCTTGCTTCTCTTTGGTTATTCTTCCGTCTGATAGCAGAAGCATCTTCTCGGTGTGTGATGCCACTTGACCGTCATGAGTTACCATTATTATAGTAGTGCCTTGACTCATGTTTAGTCTAGCCAGCAACTTAACAATCTCGAACTTGTTTGCTGAATCCAAGTTTCCCGTGGGTTCATCTGCCAAGATAATAGATGGATTGTTTGCTAAGGCTCTGGCGATGGCTACTCTTTGCTGCTCGCCTGCACTTAATCGGTTTGGTCTATGATTTTCTCTTCCAGATAATCCAACCATCTGTAGCAGCTCACGTGCCCTCTTCTTTCTTTCAACTTTTGACTTTTGGGAGTGTTCCATAGGGAGTTCTACGTTTTCTTCGGCGTTTAAGTAAGGGAGGAGGTTGAAGGTTTGGAAGACGAAACCGATCTTGTTCCTCCTTATTTCGCAGAGTTTTTTCTCAGGCAGACTTGCGACATCTTGTTGGTCTAGCAGGATTTTTCCACTGGTGGGCTTGTCGAGACAGCCCAGCATATTTAGCAGCGTAGTCTTCCCAGACCCTGATGAGCCCATTATGGCAATGAATTCGCCTTTGACCACTTGGAGAGTCAATCCTTGAAGAGCGTGAACCTTACGTTTTCCCATGCTGTAGATTTTGCAGAGCTTTTCAGTTTTCAAGATGGTCTCACTCATATTTCAGTGCCTCTACTGGTCTCGTCTTGGCTGCACGCCATGCTGGATACAGACTGCCTATTGCTCCAAGTAGAACAATTACGCCGAACATGATGAATGCGACTTGTAAGTCCGCAGTAGCCGTGATTGAACTTTGGTTTCCAAGTGGAATAGTTCCGCCGCCAAGTGGACTGCCGCCTGTCCCAAGGTTGGTGTTTATTTGAGGGAGGAGAAGCGAAGAAAGCATCGGTGTGGCAAAGGTTCCTACTGCAATTCCGACCAGTCCCGCTAACATGCTGATTAAGACTCCTTCTAGTATGAACTGGCTCATTACGTCCCAGTTGCTAAAGCCTATCGCTTTGAGCGTGCCGATTTCTTTTGTTCTTTCACGTACCGCGTAGAACATCATTAAGAGCACTATCAGGCTTGTGGCTGTAACTGCGAGCGCTATTTCGCCCCGTGCCGTCCCTTCAGTCTGGTTAAGGGATGACTCAGCATTTTTCAAAGCCTTATCATACATTCCTTGCAATTGGTTAAGTTGCTGAAGCCTTTGCTGATAACCAGTAACGACCAGATACGGATATGCAGTGTCTATCGTGTTCGTTATGTCTCCGACTAATGAGGAATCTTCAGCGTATACATCTAGCGTGTTCACCTTTCCTGTTAGGTTCAGTAATTCCTGTGCATCTGTGAGACTCATGTATATATTTCTGGGATCCATGCCTGTGAGTTCGTGTATGCCTACTATAGTGAAGGACTTTCCCTTGATGTTTATCGTGTCCCCGAGGTCTGCATGGAAGTATTCCTTTAGGTCTTTACCGATAACAACCGCCGAGCTTTCGCCTTTCTGCAGATTTCGACCTTCCGTTATGTTGCCAGGTAGATAATTTATTAGCAGTGATGCGTTCAAATCTATGCCCTTAATCCTGTAAACCAGTCCCCCTTGCATCATTTGTCTGCCATCTTGCGTGGAAGTTGACTGCATTTCTACATTGTCATACTGTAAAAAAGGCACGATTTCTTTGACGCCTCTAATAGAAGCGATGTAGTTTAAGTCAGTCTCACTGAAATAGTAGCTTTCGGCGCCGGGAAATATTGATGGGTCTACATAAGGATATTCACACGTAATCAATTTCATGGTCTCGTTAATGGTCTGTTGCATTTCGGCTGTCAGTTTGCTGTAGTTTTCTGTGGTTTGCTGCATAGCAATTTGGTTAGCATTAATGCCTGCTGGAATTGAGGTCATGATTGCCATTGAAACGGCAAGTGCTAATATCACAAGTATTGCGCGGGTTTTTCTTCTTGAGATGTTTCTATACGCTCTTGTCATTATGCCCATGTTTTTTGTCTCCTTTTATTTAGCTACTATTACCAGTAGTAGCTATTTATAAGAGTTACTATTTATGATAGTAGCATGATCAAAATTGTACGATTAGCAAAACCTCTAAATCATTGGGCATAAAAAACATCAAACAGTATTTGGAAAACATTAAAAGCTACTATAAGCAATAGTAAACAGGGAAAGAATTGTCCGAAGCGAAAAAGACCACGATTTCACAATACAACATCGAAGGAAAAAAACTCGAAGCACTCCTTGGACCATTAGAAGCAAGCATCATCGAGACAATCTGGTGTTCCAAAAAAAGACCGCTAACAGTCAGAGAAGTTCATGAGACACTCAAAAAAGATAAGAAAATTGCATACACAACAGTAATGTCCACAATGGATAGGCTCCACAACAAAGGCTTGCTTGACAGGCGAATTGAGAAGGGAAAAGGCGGTATGTATTATGTATACTGGCCAAAGCTTGAAGAACAGAATTTCAAAGAATCCGCAGTCCGCGAAATAATAGACAGTCTCATAGAAAACTTCGGAGATATCGTCACGAATTGTCTGGTTGAAAAGACTGCAATAAAGAACGACAAGCTAAGGACACTGAAAGAACAATCAGAAACTAGTGTAAAAGAAAAGAAGAAGTGAAATGGATGGTTGGCTTCGACGATGTACTTACGCAAGTTCTACAGCCTTATTTCAGCTATTCGTTAGTATTTCTTGCGCTATCGTTTGTCTTTGTCAAAATTTTCTTAAAGTTTAATCCCTACATGGGCAAAAAAGCTCGTAGCATATTTTGGTTAATCCCACTTTTTGTTCCAGTTTTCATTCTGGCAATTTTCCATCCTGGATTAGTGATTGCTCTGCCACAAACTTTGCAGCCTTCTCTTTCACCCTCAGTCATACCCTCTGCAACGGAGACGTTTGAAAAGGCCATCCCTTCAATAGAGATTCCATCGATAACAGGCATTTTGTGCCTAGCTGGATTGTTTGCGGCAACAGGTTATTTTGCAATAACCACAATTTTCGGGCATAAAATTGCTACAAGGATTTTTCACGTAATTTCGCTATCCCCTGAAGAGTACACCAATCTTCAAGAAAAAGTCCTTGAAGTCTCGCAGAAAATGCGTGTTTCCACACCAAAAGTTGGATTGATTGAGGACTTGAGACCAAACGCTTTCACGTTAGGGTATGGGCGACGAACGATGCTGGTTTTTTCGCTTGGCCTTTTGAATCTGCTTGATTCTGAAGAGTTAATGGCTGTTGTATCTCATGAACTATCCCATGTCAAAGCGAAAGATGTTTTCTTCAAGAACCTCTCGCACTCGTTAAGCCTGTTATCCTTTTTTAACCCTTTTTCTTACTTTGCCCTTTCTGAAGCTCAAAAAGAAAGAGAACTGCTTGCTGATGAAAGGGGCGCAAAATCGATTGGCCAACCGAACTTAATGGTAAAAGTACTCACAAAGATAGGAAACACGCTACAATCATTTCCAAAGGAGCATCTGGCAGCACGGCTTTCGAGCAGCATGTTTCTAGTATCGCCCCTTGCTCGCAGACCTCAAATACTTGCGGCGCATCCGCAAATAGCCTATAGAGTTCATAATATTAACAGACTATCGTTGAAAACAAAACCAAAATTGAATAACATTATTGCGGTCTTGTTTCTGTCATGTGTACTGATTCTTTCAGCTATAGCAATCGGTTATTCTATGGTAAGTTTCCAGAATGCTTTTTTCAATAAAGGCGAAGTGTACATGTTTGTCGGGAGATCAGCAGGCTTCAACTTAAGCTTAAATGACAGTTTCACTTTGCCAATAGAAACACAATCTAACCCGCCTCTTACCGCTAACTTCCCGTTTCCTCAATTTAACACGGAACTCCAATTTGACGATACAGTTATTGTTCCTAACAGGTCAAACACAGTACACATCGAATTTGAAATATCCCTATCGAGTTTCCACGGCGTAAAGTGAAACAAAAAGATGGCTAATCCAATAGCCTTGTCTCTACAGGACGCCATTGTTCTTAACTTAGCGTTAACAGACACCGGAATAATTCCCGTGAAATCGATTTTAGAACCTTTCCCAAGGCAATCCTCAAGTTTGACTAAGGGTCTGAACCCTTTTGGGCGTGGGTATGGGCAGCCCCACCATTCAAGATTCTTTGCGCTTTAATCTAACGAAAGACGACTTCAGTTGATTCAAGCAAAGAAAAAGGGACCCGTAAGGTGTTGGAATAGGCTTATGTGATAGAGCTAAGAGTGTAGCCATATGTTTCGTGTAGAGCGAATGGGCGTTGACGATTTTTCGTTTGCGGTTCAACTTGCCAACACGATGGACTGGAACATGGCGTTTGAGGATTTCGGGTTCATGGCGAAGCTCGAACCCAAAGGCTGCTTTGTGCTGTTTCACGGTCCAGAACGCGTAGGCATCGCCACGAGTGTCAGTTTTGGAAAAGTGGGATGGTTTGGCAACCTCATAGTCAAGGAAGATTGCAGAAGAAGGGGCGCTGGAGCCTTTTTGGTGAAGCACGCTGTAGACTATTTAAAAAGCACAGGCACGGAGACAATCGGGCTTTATGCTTACCCGCACTTAATCGAGTTCTACGAGAATTTTGGTTTCAAACCCGACGTGGATTTTCTGGTTCTTCAAGGAAAAGCCATTTCTTCCGCAACTGAAGGAACGCTACAATTACGGGAGGCAAAGAAGCAGGATGTCTCTGCGTTAATGGAATTTGATTGTCAATGTTTCGGAGCGCACAGGAAGAAGTTGCTGAAGCCCATTCTTCTTAACACGGGCAATTTATGTTACATCTCGGCTGACAACCATGAAATCACAGGGTATTGTGCGGCCAAAGTTTACGAGGAAATGGCTGAGATTGGACCTCTAATGTGCCGTCAAAACCGTGTGGATGCTGCGGTGACGCTCCTTAAAACCGTCCTCGGCAAGTTAAGAAACCTCGATGTCTTCACTTGCGTGCCAGCAGAAGAGACTGCCCTTCTTGGAACGCTGTTCAAAGCGGGGTTTCGAGAAAATTTTCGCGTAACGAGAATGTTTTTAGGTCCCGCCGTCGCTAAAAACTGCACATACATAGCGGAATCTTTGGAAAGAGGATGATGCCCAGTGACTGAGGACCTGTGCCGCATGCTCGTGGAGAGTTTCCTTGGAAGCTCATGGCCCTGCGTGAAAACCATCGTTGAAAAGCTCGCCAGTTTCAAGGAAGAAAAAAACGGAAAACCCGTAGCCATGTTTCGATTCAAAAACGGCAGCAGAGTCAACTCAACTTTTGAAGGAAACCGCTTCTTTCTGCGAAGCTCAGTTGAGTATTCAAACCCGCAGTTAACCGTGGAGGAAGTTCAAGGAATCATAGGCGCGCGCATGCTCGAAGCTTGCGGGAACTACTTTCACGATTACGGCTTACACAAGCCAGACGCCAATGACGTTGCCCAAATATGCGAAGCACTGAAAAAACCGCCTCAAGGACCCATAATCCCGTTTCTGCTTAACACTGACGATACAGAGCCAGACAGGTACTCCATGAACCCCCTGAGAGAATCAATCGTAACCAGCGGCCAAAGCGCCTTTCCAGCAGCCTACGTCAAAACAGAAAGCCTAATGGTAGACCAACAGTTCGTAAACAAGTATGAAGGAACATTAATCTCAAAAAGCGAAGCGGCACTCGTAAACCACTATCTTGAAAGCGCCAGAGGCTCTTACTTGGATTTGGTGGACTCAGTAAAGTGCGCACAGATGGAAAATCTCTCAGAAGCTTTCGGAATCGATTTATCGCTTTACGCGTTGCGCATGCCTTTAGCGACCCTGCAAGCCGAAGCAAAGGATGGCTTACTGCACCACATAATCAGCGAGACTCATAGAGACTACGAGGCTGTTAAGCAAGCGTATGATTGCATGGGAAGAAGCATGGCAAACCGAACAACATTGCTGACTGTGCCGCACTCGAAGAAGGGCTACGGTTCCAAACGCGCCGCCCGAGGCAAAATCCACTTCAACGAAGCCAAACTCGAAAGCGTCAGCGTCAAATATCGAACCACGCGGCTTTATCCGAACGCGATTGACCCAGATGACGCCAGCATCGCACAGGCTGAAGACGACTTTGAAGTAACAGGCGAAAAACTTGCTGACTACAGCTTCTCAGAAACGCCGTCTTCGCCGCAGTTCTTCCTTTACTCGCTGGGTTCGCCTGAAAACGCGGCATTGTGGCATGGCATCGGAGCCTTTGCCTCGCCGCAACTGCTGCGGAGCTATGCATCCGCCCGCGTTGCTTGCAGTAAAGGGCAGTTAATCAAGGATTTAAAAGAGAGGTATGGAGTAAGCACGGAAGTTCCGCTGCAATTTAACCTCGCGCCAGAAGGCATGTGGGTTCACCCCGTGCACCGCAACATAGACGCCAGCATAGGCTGCGTAGAAAACCCTGCGGATTTAGCTCGCATGGGCATGAAAATTGAATACCTTTCAGCCTTCAAATAGGAGCGGTTAGCGATTATGGAGTGGCTTGAGTACATCGTGTTCAGTATTTTCCGCTTGTTCAGGAGACTGCGGTTGCGCAGGATAATTCGGGTGGGTACCTCAACCCGCAGGTTTACAGAGTACTTCAAGGGTTTCGAAAAAGTAGAAGCCGTGAGGGAGATTTTCGGCGAAAAAACAGAAGAAGTCCTTCGCAACCTCAAGATTGAGTTCATGGGGTTCGGCGGTTACATGGGCGTTGACGACACGAACGGGCATTTGATGGTTAACGCGCGTTATCTGAATAATGGCAACAGAGTTGACATTTACTTAGACGTTATCCATGAGCTATGCCATGTTAAACAGTTTATGGAAGGAAAGGAGCTTTTCGACAGCCAATACGAGTACATTGAACGACCCACTGAAATCGAAGCCTATAGCTACACGGTGAAGGAAGCGCGGCGACTGGGACTCAGCGACGAGAGGATTTGCCAGTACCTGAAAACTGAGTGGATGAGCGATAGCGACCTGAAACGTCTGGCAAAGGCCTTAGACGTCACATGTTAATATTACGCGATATCGCCTAATGCTTCATGATAAAAGTTCACTTCCCTTTGAGTTCCGCCTCTCAAAGTTGGTGGTCGTCTTCATCCGATTCAGTCACCTTTAGCAAAGCGCAAGCTCAAAGCTTAATACTTTTATATGCAGTTTCATTGTATTTGCGGGTGTACTGGGATGAAAGGTGACTGCCAAATCCAAAGCCGATTCTAGCCTCAGCCTTACGACAGATTATCACCCGCTTGAACTGGAAAAGGAAATCCGCGAATTCTGGGAAAAAAACCAGATACGCGACAAACTAGAACTCCGAGAAAAAGACTGCAAGGGCGTTTTGGGTTATGTTGAAGGACCGCCCACTTTGAACGGAATCCCACACATCGGCCACGCCAGAGGGCGCGTGATGAAAGACATTCGCTATCGTTGGAAAACCATGCAGGGCTACTACGTGCCCTTCTGGGCTGGATGGGACTGCCAAGGCTTACCCGTTGAATTGGAAGTTGAAAGGCTTTTAGGCGTGAAGAACAAGCGGGAACTGATGGAGCGCGTAGGCGAAGAACGCTTCATAGAAGAATGCAAGAAAGTCATCCTGAAATATCACCGCGAATGGGTGGAAGCCGACAGGCGCTTGGGGATTTTCATAAACCAGAAAAAGGCGTACTGGACCTACCTCGACGAGTACATCGAAAGAGAATGGCAGTACCTCAAAAGCGCGTGGGAGCAGAACCTACTTGAAGAGGGCTACTACGTGGTGGCTTACTGTCCCGGCTGCCAAACATCATTGAGCAGCGCCGAAGTGGGCTACGAAGGCTCTTACAAGGAAGTGGAAGACCCTTCCGTGTACTTCAAGTTCAAAGTAGCAGACAGCCAAAACGAGTACTTCCTCATATGGACGACTATGCCCTTCACGATTATAACGGATACTATGCTGGCAGTGCATCCAGAAGCAGAATACGCTAAAGTGAAAGTCGGCGATGAGCTATGGATTATGGCGCGGCAACGCGTTGAGCCAGTCATGCAGGAACTCGACATAAAAAAATACGAGGTCGCAGCGACAGTTGCGGGCAAAAGCCTCGAAGGAACAAAATACGATTACCCGCTTAAGGATATAATCCCAAAACAGGCGGAACTTGAAGGCAAGCACTCGCTTGTGCATAAGGTTATTTGCGAAGACTTCGTGGACGTTAACACCGCAACTGGTGTTGTCCACCTCTCGCCTGGAAACGGCGAAGAGGACTTCTGGGCTGCACAGAAACGCGGCGTTCCTGTATTCGCGCCTTTCGACGATGAAGTCAAATTCACAAGAGACGCAGGCGTATTCAACGGCGTTTTCGCCAGAGATGCAGACTACTTGGTGGTTGAAGAACTTCGCAGTAGAAACGCTTTTGTGGAAGTCAAAACGGTCAAGCATGAGTATCCGACGTGCTGGCGGTCGCATCACAAGCTGGTTTGGCTGGCGAGGAAAGAGTATTTCCTGAGAACCGACAAAATAAACAGTAAGGTCCTTGAAGCCGCGGAAAAAATTGAGTATTACTTTGAAGAGCCCAAAAACCGCTTCATTGCTTTCCTTAAAGAAGGCAAGCCATGGTGTGTCTCCCGAGAGCGAGTTTGGGGAACGCCCTTGCCGATATGGACTTGCGAAAGCTGCGGGCAAAAAAGGTTAGTGACCAGCAAAAAGGAGTTAATGATGAATGCTTTGGAGAAGGTGCCTGCGAATTTCGAGTTGCACAAGCCGTGGGTTGACCGCGTCACGTTCAAATGCGAAGAGTGCGGCGGCATAATGCGCAGAGAAGATTACGTTTTGGACACGTGGCATAACAGCGGTGCCTCACCGTACGCAAGGTTTGCTGACGACGAATTCGAGAAGTTTGTGCCCACGGATTTCCTAACGGAAGGCATAGACCAAACCCGCGGGTGGGCTAACTCGCTCCTCTTAGAATACGTCATATTGACAGGAAAGCCTGAAAGTCCGTATCACGCTTTCTTGTTCCAAGGTTTAACACAAGATGCAAAAGGCAGAAAGATGAGCAAGAGCTTGGGCAACGTGGTGGAAGCGAACAAGCTTCTGGAGAAATATTCAGCGGACTTGTGCAGGTTCTACATGATGCGGAAGTGCTCGCCCATAGACTTCATGAACTTTGACCTGCAAGAACTTAACCGCCGCTCTTACCAAGTGCTGTCTACGCTGTATCATCTGAGCAGATTTTTCTTGCAGAACGCCGAGTTCGACGGTTTCAAACCTGCAAAGGACCAGTTAATATTGGGCAAAATCTTGGGTACGCTGCAACCTCCAGACAGGTGGCTGCTCTCTAAACTGCAATGGACAACCAAAGAATACGCAGACAAGCTGGGAACATGCGAGTTTAACTCTGCGCTTGCCGTTTTGGAGACTTTCGTCATCGACACGTTGAGCAGGCTCTACGTGCCCATGATACGGAAAGAACTTTGGACAGACGACCCTGAAACCCTTGACAGGCGGATGAGCATATACGCGATTTTGCATTACACGCTGAAGACGGTTACGCTGCTTTTCAACCCTGTTACGCCGTATCTCAGCGAAGCACTTTACCAGAAGGTCTACAGGAGGCTCGACCGAAAACTGCCCGTGTCGATAAACTTTGAAAGTTGGCCTGAACCAGACGAGAAAATGCGAAACCAAACATTGGAAGAAGAGTTTGAGACCCTTTTCAAGTGCGTTTCCTTGGTTTACGCTGCTAGGCAACAAGCAAAACTGAAGAGAAGATGGCCTCTCAACACGGTCATCGTTGTCGCGCCAGAAAAGGTTTCCGACACCCTGCGAAAAGTGGAATCCTTGTTCTTAGAGCTGACGAACGTTAAAGCGGCAGATTATGCTCAGCAGGTTCCAGAGTACGTTTCAGGTGAAAACTGGGTTTCCGCTTCAGAAGGCGAAGTAAACGTGTTCGTGAGTGGGCAACGCGACGAAAAGCTGTTGGGTGAAGGACTTATGCGCGACTTGGCCCGTCGTGTTCAAGCCTTGAGGAAGGAGCTTGGTTATGTGCCGACGGATGTTTTGGACGCGGTTCACGTTGCTGAACTTGATAGCGAGAGCATTGGGCTTTTGGAGTCTTATTTGCAGGAGATGGCGGAGTTGGTTCGCGCTAAAAAAGTGTACCTGCACCGCAGCCGCAGCGAAGTTGAAGTAGAATGGTGCGAGTATCAGGTTGATGACAAGAAAATCTACGTTGCCGTCCACTAGACACGCGCACAGCAGAAAGGGCATGCAGTCTTCACTCAAAATTGTCGAAAAATAAAAAAAACAATGGAGAATTAGAGGCTCACTAATACGCAACTGGAGGCGGAGGTGGCAGAGGAGACACAGCAGCTTCAGCAGGCTTCTTCCTTGAGGCGACGAACATCATTATTGCCGCAACCAAGGCTATCCAGAAGCCGAAAGACAGGTAGGCGAAATAATTTACGGAATCAATTGTGCCGCTACCGAATAGATATACATTCGTGCCTAGTAATCCTTGAAGAAGCGTAACCTGCAATCCTACCGCGAAGATTATGATGGAAACCAAAGCAAGCGCCCCACCTGCTGACAGAAGTTTTGTCTTATCAGATTTTACGCCGCCTACGATTCCTAACAATCCACCTACTATGATGAGAGCTAGAGCAACCCAACCATACCAAAGATCCATTGCCGCCACTCCAATTCCAGACATGCTTGCCATATACGGGTACACTGAGACATCCATTGAAACGCCGAGGCTTGAGAGGGACATCGTCCACCATGGCAACGCCAAGCTAACGAACGCCAATATGCCACCAACAATTCCGATGATGTTTGGTTTCAAAGTGTTATTCTCCTTGCATCCCATTTTCTAATGGTTAGCTTATAAGACTTCTTACCGAATCGAACTATGAGGACGCTGAATGGGCTAGCAAAAGAATAGCCGAAAACTAAGTTTAAACATCTTCAAAAAAATTAAAAAAGGGAAGTTTGGCTCTTCTTGGAACATCAGCCCAGCTGCTTATTAGCTTGGTGGTGGAGGTGGCGGAGGCGGCGCAGCAGACGCGAATGCTTGCCTCACTTGAACGACAGTGGTTCCTGCCATACGATCGGTATATTTCTGGCGGCGGTCAGGTCCAGGCGTAGCGATTCCCATTATCCAATCTATCAAGAGGACAAACCACAAGATCTTGCTTATGTTGCGGATGAATGCTTTGCCGAATAGTACTTTGCTGCCGTCTACCATCTGCACCTGTAATCCTAAGACTCTCTTTCCTACTGAAGCACCCCAAGAAGTGTCCAAGAATGCACTGTAAATGACCCATATTAAGCCCCAGAGTAGTGGAAACAAGAGCCACATCGCCCACCATGGTGCCCATCCGCCCCAATACCAGCCTGCCCAAGCTGGAACGGGCCATAGGATTCCTACAATTACAATGTATATAATGTATCCAGGAATGCCGATTATTATGCCGTCAATGAGGGCTGCGAGAAAGCGATAGAGCCAATGATTCATGTCAAGTTCTGAACTGCTTCCTGTTGCCATCTTTTTTCAACTCCCATGCTATTTCGTAGCAAGGTATTATTATCATTTTCTATCAAGAATTAGCGCGAGCTACAGACTACACATTTCCTTTTTTAAGCGGTTTATTGTCCGATTGCCATCAGAAATTTGCTGCATGAGTGGGTTAAAGCTTATAAAACCCTGCACCGTTAGATACTATCTCTGAGGTGTTTCATTGGCTAGATCACAAAAAGAAAAAAGCGTAACCAAGGACAGACTTGTAGGCATGACAGTTATTGACTCAGAAGGAAACATAGTGGGAACAGTTAAGGACGTAGGCTTCACAGTTGGAAAAGCCGGCATTTCACTGAGCGTTGAAGACAAGGACGGCGACATTCGAGATGTATCTTGGGACAACATTCAAGGAGCAGGAGACTTTGTGCTTCTGAAGCCAGCCGCAGCTCAACCTTCAATTGCAGCACAACCAGTGCAAGTTGCTCAACCAACTCAGCCGACATGCCCAACATGCGGTCGCCCGCTAACCTACGTCAAAGAATACCAGAGATGGTACTGCTACAACGACAAAAAATACGTCTAATTCTTCAACTTCAACCCTCATTATTTTTCTTTACACGCGCAAAGCGTATCTGAACAGTGTCAATATTTGTGATTGCATGTACGACAGGTGAAAACTGCAGACTGGTTAACGAAAAAAGGCAAGCCAAGAGCAAACACTGCGAAATCTCCTAAGCCAAAGCGGATAAACTCCGAAAACGCTAAATTCTTTTGATGCATGTTCTCCTTCGGATGGAAAGTATTTGGGCCGGTAGTTCAGTCTGGTATGAACGCCTGATTCGCAATCAGGAGGCCGCGGGTTCAAATCCCGCCCGGTCCACCAGCACCGTTGTTTCTAACACCAGTACCAACCTGACGACCTTTTTTGCGCGCTGCAGAATAACCACAATAAGAGTGTTAGGATAAGTGTGGTATCAATTTGTTGACGATTTAGAAAAAAGGGTTAAAGTAAATTGAAGATTCGAACATAGCACAAGGGATTAGTTTGTGAGTAGTGGTTCAGAGGCATCTCCGTAATGGTCTTGCAACAAACTTTGGATAAATACAATTGGAACAGCACTTGAAGTCACTGCGTCTCTTATAGAAAACTCTGATGCTACGGCATGCGCTCTGCCTGCAGTCCATGAACTAACAAACAGTACAACCAATAAAAAGGTCACAAATAAAACAACTGTACCATCATATGGCGACCCCGATAAATAGAGTGCAGTTAGAGCTATTATAAATAATGGACCAAAAAAGGTCATTGTAATCGCAATGTTTCGCGTTGTCCAACCCCGTTTTTCTAATTCATTGAATCTGGAAATATATAAAGCAAGAAATATGAGAAAAATCGCGAAGATCACCATCATAATTGCAATTGAACTTGTAGGAACTAAATCAATCTTGTTGCCCAAGATACAGAACCTAATGACGTATCCAAATAATGCGCCAAGCGCTGTCGCAGCAAATGTTGAACTGCAGGTATTCATTAAGTCCCAGCGCCTTTGCGTGTACGTTAGAGTTTTTTCGTCGGAAAAACGATGAATATAATCAATGATAAAAAATCGCAGATAACGGTCATTAATTCTTCTGTCAAGTGTGCCTTCTAAAAAATTCCGTATTTGCGGATATCGTCCATAATGCTCACGTATAAAATAACTGAAAAACACGTACCAGACTTGAGAAACCAAAAAGCCCATTGCAAAGCCGCCTAATAGAGAAACAAACGCCAGTAAAACTGCAAGTAACTCTGTAGTAATTCCTCCCGAAAGTAGTTTGATATTAAATTTAGAAAAGATTTCGATCAATTGAGGAAGAGTAATCAAAACAATAATTAGGATGAAAGTGTATCCAGGCGCGGCATATCGTATATTGAAATAGCTTCTTGAACTCTCAGCCATTTTTTCGCCCATTTCCTTTTTTCCGATTAAATATAAATAGATTTAGAAGATTCATTAGCTTAGCTTTTTCACTTTTAAAGCGAGGATTTTATGGCAATTACAGCATCTTGTCACAACAAGCTCAAACCCGTTAAGTATATCGAAGCGCCTCTGCACGTATCGACTCTGTTTCGCATGATCACAGATAACTTGACTGGCAGAAGTCAGCCGCCCTTCGTCCATTCTCCCTTCCCCGCCATTCACTCTTATGCACATGTCCAAATAACTCTTATGAAAGAATCCTCTATTCGGCATGGGACTTTAGCCAAGACGCCACAATATCACTAAACAGGCTGAAATCAACGAGAAATGAGAAAGGGAAGCTTGTTAGATGTGCGCCACTTGCCCAAAGTACGGTGAGGATAGTAGCCAGCTTATTGGAGAATGAAATCGAGAATTTCGTCTCTTTCCTTTAATGAGTTGACGATTAAGTCTGGATTTGCTTTTTTAAGCTCTTCTCTGTTGTATACGCCTGTAAGAACCGCGATACAACCCATTTTTGCTGCCTTAGCAGCTTTAACGCCGAAAATAGAGTCTTCCACAACCACGCATTTTTCTGGGCGGCTTCCTATTTTCAGTGCGCACTTTAAGAAAATTTCAGGATCAGGTTTAGCGTTGTCAACCTCGTCTACCGTGAGGACGACATCAAAAAACCTTTGTAGGTTCATTGCGTTGAGCATGTAGTCAATAACATCACGGTTGCTCATAGAAGCCAAAGCCAGTTTAACCTTGCCGCGCAGAAATTCCAGCAGCTCCATTGCCCCTTCGAACAGTTTCACCTTGCTGCTCAAATCGATTTCGACTTGAATCTTTTTTCCCACAAGGCTCGTAATTAATGTCTCGTCGAAACGTGTCTTCGATACTCGTAGTATTTCTCTGAAAATTTCTTTCACACCAATCCCGATGCGCCGCTCAATGAACTCATCGCTGATCTTGCAGTGCACATCGCTGAGAGCTTTCTGGAAAGAAGCCACGACCACTCGTCTGGTGTCTGCTAGAGTGCCGTCCCAGTCAAAGATAACCGCTTCGAACATTCCGCGTTCCTGTTTTTACTTTGAGTTTATGCTTATTTTTTCTCGAATCAACTGGCTTTTTTTGGTTGCTTCTTCAACCGCACGCATCAGCGCCTGCCTGATCTGGCTTCCCTCAAGCTCGTATATCGCCTCGATGGTTGTTCCGCCGGGGGTTGTGACCATGTCCTTTATTCTGGCTGGATGCTCCTGCAACTCTATAACGAGTTTTCCTGTTCCCAAGACGGTTTGCGCTGCGCTGTATAACGCCACGTTTCTGGGCAAGCCCACTTTTAACCCAGCGTACATCAAAGCCTCGATTATTATGGAGAGATATCCTGGTCCGCTGCCGCTCAGGGCGGTTATGGCGTCCATGTATTTTTCGTCAACTTCCTCGCATATTCCCATCATGTTAAAGAGGGCTTTAGCTTTCTTTTTGTCTTCTTGGGTTACGTCTTCATCACAACAGTACGCCGTATAGGACGCTTGCACCATAACGGCAATGTTCGGCATGATCCTGACGAACTTGGCCTTGGGAACTATTTTCTTGTAAAACTTTAGTGGTATGGTGGCGGCTGTGGAGATCACGAGTTTGCCTTCGATTTCTTTGCTTATTTCCTTCAGGACCTTTTCCACATCACCTGGTTTGACGCAGACGAAAACAATGTCCGCGTGAACTGCGGCTTTCCGGTTATCCGCGGTTGCAGCTACGCCTAACTCTTCCATTGCTCTGATTCTCTCTGATTGACAGTCAGCCGCTGAAATCTTGCCTGAGTATCCGCTTTTCAACAGGCTTTTCACTATGGCACCGCCAATCATTCCCACGCCTATTACACTAATGTTCTCGGTCATTGGCAATCACACTCTTCCTTTAACTTCTTACCATGCCACTCTTAAATCTTTGTTGCATTTTTTTAAGAAAACACTTGTCTAAGCAGCTACTACAAGCTTCTGCAGCAAATTCTGCACGGTCAAAGCGGGAGCATCCGTTCTTATGCCTCGCGAACTAAAATGTGTTGGAAAAGCCTGAAAACCGCTATCACGCAGAATTTGGAGCAAAGCGTCAACTGAAGGCACTGGCAAGGCTAATTTGCCGCTGATTCTGTCGAGAACATAATATGTTGCAGGAGCCTCAGCCTCGGCTTTGGCTAGAGACAGGAGCTTTGCTATTTTTCCGCTGTTTCTGAACGCCGCATGCGTGTTTTCTTTCGCCATTAACTCGCAGAACTGTCTATCAAATATTCTTTCCAGCCATAAAGGTCCTGCATAGTCCATTTTGGAACCGCACTCGGGGCATTTCTCGATGTGCTTAGTGAAGGAGCCTTTTGCAGTTTCTCTGTGCAAACAGTTGAAGCAGTGTAGCACGTACCCGAGGTTTTTGACGCTTTCATCCGCCTTTTTCGCGCCATAGCCTATTTCAGCGTAAACTCGGATGTAGTGGTCGGTGCAGTGGCTGAAGACTACGCGGATGCCGATGTCATGCTTCGCCGCTAACGTGGCTACGCATCCAGCTAAAAGCCGAACAGCAAGTTCATGGCAGTACTCGGTGCGCAGGGGTTTTCCGCCGTACTTCCGTACGCAGGCTTTTGAGTGGACCCCGCACAGAGGCGCCAAGTCCGTCGCCGTTACGGCTAAGAGACCGTTATTGCGTAAAGCCCTGATGGCTGAGTCCAAGTAGGGCACGGGAGAACCAAAGGGATCCACATCCACGACATCAAATCTTTTATGGGGTGCGCCGTGACAGCTTAAGAGGCAGTTCGCGTCCTTGTGCTGCACCGTGACTCGTTCCTGAAGCCCGTTCAAACGCGTGTTGTGTTTTGCCAGGTTGAAAGCTCTCTCGTTGATGTCGCTGATCAGCACTTTTTTGACGTCGTGGATTTCGGCTGCGAAGCGCACGCCCCTGATTCCCGTACTCGTTAAGGGTTCACATATGGAAAGTTCCCTGTTAACAATTCGTTGATAGGCTTGCAATGCTAATATGGCTATGTCACGGTTCAACTCCATAACTGGGTTGTAGAACACTGGTGCCTTGGAAGGCGCGTAGTCGGAAGGCTGCTTCACGAAGGCTGCGAGTTTCGGAACCAATACTTTCACTTTGCCTTCTTTCACCATTTCGCTTGGAAAATCCGTTTTGAAATCATTTTCTATCATAGTTCGGCTTGCCCCAGTGTTTTTCACTCATGCCCTTAGCCTTTGAGCTGCTGTGTTGGGTATGAGAAGAAATTTATGGGAATATTAGACTTCTGGTCTAGTGGTGAAGATGACTTGCCAAAGCGTGTGTTACTTTTGACTGGAAACCCAGGCGTCGGAAAAACAACGGTTCTGATAAAGACTGTTAATGCGCTGAAAGAAAGCGGCTACAAAGTCGGCGGCATGATAAGCCGCGAAGTACGCGAAGGCGGAACGCGTGTTGGCTTCGAAATTCTAGACTTGAACAGTTCCAAACGCGGATGGCTCGCGCACATAAACCAGAAAAGCGGCAAGCAAGTTGGCAAATACCGCGTTAACATCGAAGACCTCAACACCATCGGCGCTCAAGCCATAATGGACGCTGTGGAAAACTGTGACGTTATCGCGATAGACGAGATTGGGCCAATGGAGCTGTTTTCTGAAAAGTTTAAAGAGGCCGTCCGAAAAACGCTGGAGAACCGCAAATTAGTCATAGCCATTATCCATTGGAAAGCACAAGATGTGCTAATAAGCGAAGCGAAAAAGAGAGAAGACGCAGAGATAATTACAGTGACCTATGAAAACAGGGAAAAACTTCATGAGGCAATAGTTGAGAAAGCTCTGAAAATTCTCAAATAAATCTGATGTAGGCATACACTGAAATTATATTACATTAATTCTTGAAGGCGAGTCTTAAATCCATGTGGTTTTTATTTCCTTTACTGACTTAAAGTGGGGGTCATCAGAAAGGCATGTTGCGTTTAAAGATAAAGCGGTGGCAGCAATTATGCTGTCAGCCATAGACATTTTATACTTGTGCCTTAACTCGGCTGAGCTCTTTGCAATTTCGGCGTCTATCTTTACTACTTTGAAATCTTTTTCCAGCAAGGCAGTTCTCAAGATTGCGGTTTCACGTCCTTCCTGTTTCAGCGTGAGCTGATAAACCTCATGTATAACAATGGCTGAAATGAACCGTTCCCTAGCTTTTCGTATGGCCTCTTTAGTTTTCTTCAAAATGGCGTCGTCTTGGGAATAATAATGCTCCATGAAAAATCTCGTGTCATAAACTGTTCTAGGCATCTTCTTCCCTGAGCTTATCCAGAAGTTTCTTCATTTCCTCTGGCGTAGCGTATTTGGCTCCAGAGCCAGCTAAGTCAACCGTTGATTTCTTAGGCTTGAAAAGAATGCCCTCTTCCGTGTCGACGACTTCAAGCCGCGTTCCCTCTTCAATCTTGTATTTAGCACGAAGCTTGACGGGAATTGTTGTCTGCCCTTTCCTAGTTACTACCACTTCATTTTCCAACTTCATTCACAGTACTACCTACGCGCAACAGTACATATAAGTCTTCCTTCACCAAAAAGCCCACGCTGACACGCAAGAAAGAAACAGAGATGGAAACAAGTTCTATAGATGAGCCACGCTTTTCTAAAGTTTTATAGCTTACAATTTCTAAGCCATTCTTTAGGGGAAGTTTGCACGTGTTGGTTGCGGGTGTTGACGAGGCAGGTCGCGGTTGCGTAATCGGTCCTTTAGTCATTGCAGGGGTCCTAATCAAAGAAGAGAGAATGCCTATTCTAACGCGGTTAGGCGTGAAAGACTCGAAGCTCTTATCATCGAAAAAACGTGAGGCGCTAGCCGTGGAAATCGTGCGTTTAGCAGAAAAGCACATGGTCATGAAGCTGTCGCCCGTGGAAATCGACCGCGCAGTTGAAAGCGGAAGAAAACTGCACAAGCTGAACAGGCTGGAGGCGCAGACGATGGCGATGATAATAGAAGCTTTAAAGCCCGATGAGGCTTATGTGGATGCAGCCGATGTGCTGGAAGAACGCTTCAAACATCACATTCAAGAAGGCTTGCCATTTAAGGCGAAAATTGTTTCGAAACACAAAGCCGACAGGACGTATCCAGTGGTTTCAGCTGCGTCTATCATCGCGAAGGTGGAGCGTGACAGGGAAATAGCCGCTTTAACTGTCCACTACGGCGACTTCGGTAGTGGCTACTTGACAGACCCGAAAACTATGAGGTTCCTGAAGCAGTGGCTGCAAACGCACGGTGAGTACCCTGACTGTGTGAGAAAATCGTGGAAACCTGCAAAGCGAGCAAAAAACGAAAAGGGCACGGTGCAAAAGAAACTCGCTTAAATGCTGGCAATCAAGTCTTCAGGTGTGCGCATGGCGGATAATTCGTCCATGCAAACGCAGGATATGTCCTTGTTGAAGGGTTTATGTTTTTCCGTGATTAAAACTGGATGCGCGTTGACCACTTGGCACAGGCTTAAGATTTCTTCCATCCTTTTGCCCAAGTGTTTTTCGCCGTTTATGGCGATGCTGCCCACGATTACGTACTTTTCGTTTGGAACGTTCATGATGAAGTCGAAGGGCGCTTTTTGGATGGGAGAGATGTCGCAGAAAGCGAATTTCCTGAAAATTTTATTGAGAAGCGCTTGTCCAGCGATGGCATGTTTCGCTTTCATGAGGAGACATTGGTGCTGTTTTCGGGTTTTTTCAAGAATGTTTATGGGCTTCGCCACTGGAATGCCCAGAGTCTTGGCTAAGTTGTACGCTGATGTTACGGAGGCTTTTGCCATGCCTCTTTCATAGCCATAGAGGGTTCTGCGGGAGACACCTATCATCTCTGCAAGCTTGCCAACGGAGAGGCCTAGTTCTTTTCGTCGTTTTTCAACAAGTGCGCCGTCGATTTCAACGAAGTAACCGCCTGGTCCTGCGTAGACTAGTGGGTTTGCTGTTTGGAGCGCTATGCTCTTGATGGTTTTTTCGGTGACTACGAAGATGGCGTGTCTTGAATAGACGGTGTCGTCTGCTAGGGTTTTATCGTGTGTTTTTTGGCTGATTATTAGTGTGGCGGCGGAAATGTGGTTGGCTATTGTTTTGAGTTCGTTGGAGTCTTGAGGGGGAAAGGTGTCTATGTCGGAGTGGATTTTTATTAGGACTGGTTTGTTGTCTTTTTTTGCTGCGAGGTCGAAGCAGCTTGGGCGTGAACAGCATATTTGGGAAACTTGGAAGCCTGCTTCTTTCAACGCGATGCCGAGGGTGACCGCGTTTTCCATTTCCCGCTGATTCATCAAGCCGTCACATGAAGTATCCACTGCAATGGAAAATATAAACAATACTTTTCTCCAGAGAATATACGTGTCTTAAAGTGTTCTCTGTGGAGTGTTT
>DATDQZ010000102.1:0-7155 GCA_035292005.1 Bathyarchaeia archaeon
CAGGTTTGGGACAGACCTTTAGAAGTGCTCAGCGGAGGCGAACTCCAACGCGTGGCAGTGACCGCTGCCCTCTGCCGAGAGGCAGACATGTACCTCTTTGACGAGCCATCCAGCTACTTGGACGTGAAACAAAGACTGCAAGTGGCTAAAGCCATAAGAAGCCTAAAAGACTATCAAAAAACAATAATCGTGGCCGAGCACGATTTAGCCATAATCGATTACTTGTCTGACCAAATCTGCCTTTTCTACGGAGAACCCAGCGTCTACGGCGTTGTCTCCCACGTGCACGGCGTCAGAACGGGCATAAACATTTACCTACAAGGCTACATTCCCGACGAGAACATATTGTTCAGGAAAGAATCCATCATGTTTCACGAAAAACCGCCCGCAGCAGGCGTGAGCGCTGGCGAAACACTGTTGAAATGGGACCGAATGGAAAAAACTTTCGAGGGCTTCAAACTCGCTACCCAACCTGGCGAAATAAAGCGCGGCGAAATCATCGGCATCCTCGGGCCGAACGGCATTGGGAAAACAACTTTCGTGAAGATTTTGGCTGGACTTGAAGAGGCTGATGATGAGCAAAAACTGGGCGAGTTAACGGTGAGCTACAAGCCCCAGTACATCGCTGCAGAGTACGAGGGCACTGTTCAGGAGCTTCTCTTAAGCGTTGCCAAAGAGAACTTTGTGTCAAGCTGGTACAAAACAGAAATCCTTCAACCGTTAAAGGTTAATGTGTTTTTGGACAGAAACGTGATGGAGCTCAGCGGTGGAGAACTGCAAAAAGTCGCCATTGCCGCCTGCTTATCCCGCAAAGCTGATTTGTTCCTGCTCGACGAGCCTAGTGCTTATTTGGATGTTGAAGAGCGGCTTAACATGGCGCGAACCTTAAGGCGAGTTATCGAAGCCCACGGCGTGGCAGCTTTCGTTGTTGAACATGACGTGGTAACTCAAGACTTCATCGCGGATCGCCTCATGGTTTTCAGCGGCGAACCAGGCGTGAACGGCACAGCGAACCCGCCTACAAGCCTGAGAAAGGGAATGAACATGTTCCTGAAAGAAATGGCTGTCACATTCCGCCGAGACTCAATAACGAGACGCCCAAGGGTTAACAAGGAAGGCTCAAAACTTGACACTTTCCAGAAGCAGATTGGCGAATACTATTATACACGTTTGAAGCAAAAATGAAGCGAAATAAGTCCCAGTCACGGCTAAACCCGAAGAAACAAGAGGCAAAATGCTGTCTTTCTCCTTTCGAGAAACGAAGGTTTTCTCCAAAAAGCGTAGTTAACTTAAAAAATGAGCAAAAACATATCCTAAGCGAATCAATGATGAGAAAAGGCTTAAGTGGTGGAGGCAGAAAGTGGCTCAAGCAACCTTTGAAGAAATAAGTGCGTCCGATTTTTTCTATCGTAATCGCGACCTTGCTGGCTTCACTAATCCGTCCCGCGCCATCTTCGCGGCAGTAAGGGAGCTTGTGGAGAACTCGTTGGATGCTGCTGAAAGCCTCAAGATACCGCCAGACATTTATGTGCGGCTTTCTTTCGAGGGCGGCGTCAGCAAAGAAACGCAAGTTTACAAGTTAAGAGTCGAAGACAACGGCTCGGGAATAACGCCTAGACACATACCTTCCGCTTTCGGGCAGGTCCTTTACGGTTCAAAGTACAAGTTGAAACAGCAACGCGGCACTTTCGGTTTAGGCGGCAAAATGGCCGTGTTGTACGGGCAAATCATGACGCATCAGCCTGCGTACGTTGTTTCGAGCACTGGCGCGAGCAAGATTTACTCGTTTAAGCTGATGATTGACATTCAGCGAAACCGTCCGATAATCATCGACCGCAAAGTGCTCATAAACAAGGAGAAGTGGCGCGGAACCATAGTGGAATTCAGCCTTGAAGGCGACTATCTGCGGGCTATGCCGAAGATTATAGAGTATTTTAAGCAGACTGCCATGGTGAACCCGTACGCGAATTTGACGTTTGTAGACCCAAAGGGCAGGCTCTACAAGTTCACACGAGCCACGACGGAGATGCCTGGACCTCCGAAGGAAACGTTGCCGCACCCGTACGGCGTGGATGTGGAGCTTCTTCAGCGGCTCATTCAGATAACCCCTTACAAGAATATGCTGGAGTTTTTGCGGCATCATTTTCACAGGGTCGGCGAAATCACCGCGCAGAAGTTCCTGATATTCAGCGACTTAGTTACCGCTTCTTGCCCTGAACACGGCGCACTTTCACCAGACCAGATAAACTGGGTTGAGGGCAAACCGACTTGTTCCCGCTGCGGCAAGGAAGCCAAACTTAGCTCGTCTAAAAACCCGAAGAGGTTGTCCCACGAAGAAATCGTCAGGCTGATGCAGAATCTGAAGAAGTTCAAAGAGTTTCTGCCGCCAGACGCCAGTTGCCTATCGCCCTTAAGCGAAGACCTCCTGAAAGCTGGAATCATGAAGGAGCTGAAACCCGAATACTTGGTTGTTCATCAGCGTAAACCCTCAACCTATGCTGGTCACCCGTTCATTGTCGAAATGGGCATAGCCTACGGCGGCGAAGTCCCGAAAAGAGGGAACTTCGTAATTTACCGTTTCGCCAACAGAATCCCGTTGCTTTATGATGAGGCAAGCGATGTTTCGTTTAGGGTTATAAACTCTATGAATTGGCGCAGGTACAAGGTTTCGCCTGACATGCCCATAGCCATCGTGGTGCACATTTGCAGCACGAAGGTTCCTTACAAAACTGTGGGTAAAGAATTCATAGCTGATAGACCCGAGGTCAAGCGGGAAGTGGCGAATGCGCTGCGCGAGGTCGGACGCCAGCTGCAGCACTTCTTAACTCGAAGAGAGCACGTGGATAAGGAGAGAAAGCGACTTGGAATTTTCGCCAAGTACCTGCCGAAAATCGCCCAGTTTTCATCTGACCTCGCTGGAAAGGAGAAGCTTCCAGATATAGAAAAACTATTAAAGAGTGTGCAGAAGTTTGGAGCAGAAGAAACATAAAACCAGTATGATTGAAAAAAAGAACGAAGTGATTGGCAGTCTGAAGGACTTCGGTACCAAGATTTATGATCAGTTAGACCATGGGGTATTTCCAACCATCAGCATGCCCAGCCGTTCCACAGAGAACATTAACTACGATCCGATTCTTAGGCAGTTTATACTTGGCGAGAAAAGCGTTAGTAGGAGTGCCCGAAATATACGTCATGTGAAGCCGTTTACCCAGTTAGCTTGGGCTGCAATGTTCTCGAACGAACTCACTTCGCAACGCAAAACGTCGACTTTAAGGGATGTTTACTATTCTGCACAAGCTTACGAAATGACGTTCACGGATCAACAGGAATCAAACAATATAATCACTGACCTGGAGACTGTGACTGGTTATTCTCGGGAGGACTTCAATATCTTTCCTGAAGAGCGCTCGGCGGTTTTCGGCGACCTGACCATAGAATATACGGTTCCAGGCTACGAAGGCAAGACCCTGAACTTGACTTCGCACCCAGATGGGGTCTTGATTGGTCCAGCGTTGACTTCTTCCGAGTTTGCGGGCACGACTGCTGACAAAGTTATAGCCATAGAGAAAGGTGGGTTGTTCACCAGGTTCATTGAGGAGAACGTCCACAAGAAACATAATGCGGTGCTGGTTCTGACGGCGGGTCAAGCTCCCAGGCAAACGAGGCAGTTCATAAGAAGGCTTCACGACGAACTGAATTTGCCCGTTTACATTTTCACTGATGGCGACCCGTGGGGAATGCACATTGCCATGGTCATAATCTCTGGCTCCGCCAACGCGGCGCACTTGCGAGAGTTGAACACGCCTGACGCGAAATGGAGCGGCGTGTGGGCCACGGACATTGTTAACTACAAGTTGCCCACTGACCCGCTGGACGACATGGACATCAAAAGGCTTTATGAGCTACAGAAGGACCCGCGGTACAAGGAAGACCCGTTGTGGGAGAGAGAAATCAAAACTTTCCTGAAAATCAAGCGAAAGGCGGAGCAGGAGGCGTTTAGTCGCTACGGTTTAACGTACATCGTTGACGAGTATTTGCCAACCAAGCTGGAAGAGACCAAATAGCTAGAAAAATTTAAAATAACTCTTCTTGTTTTATGTAGGAAGCACATTAAAAAAGGAAGGACTGGCATGAGTGAGGAAGGTACTTTCTGGGCATCACTTGCCGAGAAGTTTTTCGGCTTACTGCTCACAATCATCGGCGCTTTGTTCCTGTACTTCACAGTCACAAGCACCACCGTTTTGGGAGTGTTCACCGCGTTCTTCGGGTTTTTGGGCATCGTGCTTCTGGCGGTTGGCTTGTTTCTGCTTTTGGTCAGACCACCCGAATAGCTAAGTATGCGCTATTCTCTTCTTTCAACCACTATTCTGCACTTCGTAACCAGCGCGGCTACCACGCCTAAGGCTGTCAGCCACGGAACCAGAACCGTGCCTATCACGCCTACAGTTGCCGGAATCTCAAGCAACGTTTTCCCTTTGTCATCTTTTACGATTATTCTCGTTACGTTTCCTTCGTGAAGCAACTCTCTAACTCGGTCAACGAGGTTGCTGGCTGAAACGCTGAATTCTTCTCTAGTGAGTTTGGCTACAGGAGCGCCGCAGACAGGGCAGAACTTATCGTCCTCTTTCAGAGGCGCACCGCACTTCGTGCAATAAATCAAGTTCTTCACCTCGCAGTGCTCAGAGTTTGCAGCACACTTAAAAACATTGTTAAACTCAAGGCTGAGTGTTTATTAAGCAAAACCCTTATTATTTTCGGGAGCAGCCACGCTTGTTTGCATAGCCAAAAAATGAGAGATGCGTTCAAATGCCCATTCGCCAACCAATCGTATGCGTTCTCGGTCACGTGGACACTGGCAAGACTCTGCTCTTGGACAAAATTCGCAAGACAAGCGTGCAAGCAAGAGAAGCAGGCGGCATAACACAGCACATAGGCGCAAGCTTCTTCCCCGTAGAAACGCTCAAGCAACTCATAGGCCCAATGCTTTCCACGCTCAAAGGCGAAATAGAAATCCCAGGCTTGCTCATCATCGACACGCCTGGGCACGAGGCTTTCACCAACTTACGGCGGAGAGGCGGAAGCGTAGCAGACATCGCCATCCTCGTGATCGACATACTGCGCGGTTTTGAAGCGCAAACTTACGAGTGTATAGAAATCCTGAAAGCGCGTAAAACGCCCTTCATAGTCGCCGTGAACAAAATAGACCGTGTTCCAGGCTGGAAGGCCCAAGCTGCTGCGCCTTTCTTGAAGACTTACGCCTCTCAAGACTCTTATGTCAAAGAAGACTTGGATAACAGGCTCTACGAGATTATGGGCACCTTCTCGCGGTTGGGCTTTAGCACCGACCGCTTCGACCACGTAAAAGACTTCACCTCAACAATCGCCTTGGTGCCTACCAGCGCAAAAACAGGCGAGGGCATCACGGAACTTCTCATGGTTCTCGTCGGTCTGACGCAGCAATACTTGAAGAAACAGTTGCAGACCACGGCAGGCCCAGCAAAAGGCTCGGTTCTCGAAGTCAAAGAGGAACCAGGCTTGGGCTTGACACTTAACACGGTAATTTATGATGGCACACTGCAAAAGGACGATTTAATAGTTGTGGGCGGCAAAGAAAAACCCATTGTAACACGCATAAGGGCGATTCTGGTTCCCAAACCCTTGGATGAGATTAGAGACCCGCGCGACAGATTTTCTTCAGTAGACTCCGTCATTGCGGCTGCGGGAGTGAAAATAGTCGCCTCTGGTTTGGAAGGTGCCCTTGCAGGCGCGCCATTATACGCTGTTCCCATAGGCGAAGAGCCAGAGAAATACGCTAAACTCGTTACAGAAGAAATTGAAAAAATCCGTATAGCCACTGAAGTTGAAGGCGTAGTGCTTAAGACTGACACGCTTGGCTCTTTAGAGGCTATTGCGGAAATTCTGAAACAGAACAACGTGCAAGTTAGAATTGCGGATGTGGGTGACGTTTCCAAACGCGACGTGATAGAGGCTTCCGTGGTGAAGGAGCATGAGCCCTTGTACGGAGTTATCTTGGCTTTCAACGTTAAAATTCTGCCAGACGCAGAAGAAGAAGCACAAAACAGGGGCGTTCAAATATTTAAGGAGCAAATAATCTACCATTTAATAGATAATTACTTAAAATGGCTTAAATCGCAACGTGAAGCGAAAATTGAGCAGGAATTCGAAAAACTAGTGAGACCTGGAAAAATCCGCGTCATGGAAGGCTACATCTTTCGAAGAGCAAAACCAGCAATATTCGGCGTTGAAATTCTTGGCGGGCAGATTAAGCCAAAATACGTTCTTGTAAGGGCTGAAGACGGCGCGGACATGGGCGAAGTGCAGCAAATCCAAGATAAAGGCAAAGCCCTGCCCGAGGCTAAGCAAGGCATGCAAGTGGCAGTGTCCATGGACAAACCCACAGTTGGAAGGCACATTTTCGAAAAAGACATCCTCTACGTGAAAGTGCCCGAACCCGACGCAAAGGCTCTGCTGACAACTTACGTGGATAAGTTGACAGCAGAAGAACAGGAAGCGTTAAAAGAATACGTAGAGGCTATGCGAAAGAAAACACCGTTCTGGGCAGCATAACAATGGACTTACAGAATCATAAGTTCTAGGGGTGCCAACTCTCCAGTAACAGCGTTCACCTGCAAGCCCAGCAATTCTAGCGTTGTTACTCCGAGTAATATGGGAGTTTTTCAGGCCGCAAACCAGACATTTCCTCCATGGTGTCAGCCGCCGCCCACAGGTGGCAGTATCGCCAAGACATCGCCGTTTTCCAGCTCTGTTTGTAGCCCGTTGAGGGTCGCGGCGCTTTTTCCGTTAACGAGAAACTGGAGAAAACTCCTAACTTCTCCGCCTTTGGAGTTGTAAACGTACTCGACGAAACGTTTACCGTAACGCTGAGCCAACGCCTTTAGAACACTGTCTACGGTGACTTTTTCGCCCTTCGGAAACTTGAGCGTTTCCTCTTTTTTGTCGGTAATTTCTCTCAGGCTGGTGAAGAAACGAACTGAAACCTGCAACACTCAAGCACCATTCTCATTATTAGAAAAAACTTGGCGAAATTAAACTGTTGCGTACCAAAGCGCCAATCACGCACGTTTGACCAAAGAGTTTGGCAAAGACCATAATTGAAAAAATTATTAGGAAGGT
>DATDQZ010000103.1:0-4959 GCA_035292005.1 Bathyarchaeia archaeon
TTTCGCCATCCTTAACCACGACCTTGCCGTCTTTAATGGTGTAAGCAGCATTGGTGAAAGCTCTTCGCACAGTCTTGTACTTTCGAGACAGGTCTATCTCGGGATTCACGTTGTATATGGCTACATCCGCGTCGGCGCCTATGCCTAGGTGTCCTTTATCTTTAAGTCCCAAAGCTTTTGCCTGTCCTGCTCGGGTGACGATGGCAATTTCGTAAAGGCTTAATTCGCGCTCTATCGAGGGAAGAAGACTTCTTTTTTGAGCTTTTGGATGTGTCCTTTTCAACGTTGCCATCCGTGCTTTCTTGCTGATGAGCCACGCGATGATTTTCGGGTAAGCTGTGAAGGGACCGCCGTTCGGATGATCTGTGGTCATGAAGATTTTCCAAGGATCATTGATTAAGAGTGCAAGTTCTAATCCTATTGACCACTGTGTGGCGTTAACGTAGTTCTTGCGGCGGTAATGGAAGGGCACGATGCCAGCGCTTGTTTCAGTTTCTACATCATGATTCACCCATTTGTGCCCGCTCAACTCGTGAAGCGTGTATTGGAATGGCCCGTCAGCCGTCATTGTCGTCGTGTCTGTGAATATGACTTGCCCCATGTCTAAGGTTAGGTGATTGTGATGGTTGACGTAGTTGGCGATTTCCTCTGCGCCAGACTCCATGGTTGTCCAACTATCGCCTTTGAAACCGCTGAATTGACAGTGAGTTACGTGCATCACGGGCTTATCGTCAGTAGCTAAATCTTCAACGCACTTCATCGTCTCTAGCGTAGTGACGTAGTTTCCTGGTACTCCAAGGTTATTCGTGTGAAGATGGATTGTGTGAGGCAAATTCAACATCTTGTTTACCTTGCACAAGCCGCGGATTATCTCGCGAGGAGTTATGCAGAAACCTGGAACTTGATCATCTATACTGTGGACGTTCCGTCCGAAACCCCAAGCCTCTAACCCGCCTGGGTTAACGATTTTTATGGCGTATCCTTTCGTCGTGTCCATCATCCACGCGACGTACCGTGCGCATTCTTCCAAATCTCCTTTCTGAAGGAATTCAAGCACAAACCACCAGTCACCGAGAAGCGGATAACTCGCCTTATCCAACATAGGCGTATCGTTCAGTTCTTCATGCGTGTGCTTGGCTTCCAAAGGCGGCATAGAAGGATTCATCAGCGTAGTATAGCCCATCCGCGAATAACGGTAGCCAGTTGTAAAAGTTGACGGAACCGAATAACCAACGCCAGACCGTGTTAAAACCGTTTTCCGTTCAAAATCCTTCGCGTGATCCTCTGGCCTCAACATTCTGCCTGTATTTACTTCTGAACCAGCGATGTGGCAGTGGATGTCCACGCCGCCAGGCATTACAGTCATTCCAGAAGCGTCTATTTTCTTTGCTCTACGTCCGCGGACGCTTTTAACGATTTTTCCATTCCTGATGGCGATGTCCATTTTTTCGCCGTCAACGCCGTTGATTGGGTCGTAAACGTAACCGTTCTTAATCAGCAGCTCCATTCTAGGACGCCTCCATCATTCGCCATTTTACTATTCGCGTTTCTTCGAGAATCCGTTTTAGAATATCCTCATCTGTGAGAATTCCTTCTGGAGGTTCAACGACTTTTTTAAGCGGGAGAGGCACATGGTCCATTCGGTAGGCAGTGCCGCCCACTTCTATTCCGGCGAATGCTGAAGGAAAAACCACATCGCCCATCAACGCGGTGGCGTTCATGTGAGGATCAATCACTATTAACGGATTCTTAACGAGGTGCTCAACGGCTTTCTTTGGAAAGTTGGCAACTGGGTCTGACGCGACTATTAACGCAGCGTCTGATTCTTGGCGCAGGAGAATATCCATAACCGTTGTCTCTCCAGGGTTATATCTGGGATAGCCCAGTGAAAAATCAACGGCATAAGGATATCCGCTCTGCCAAGTGGAAACGACATTTGCGCCCGTGACGTTGAAGTGCCCTCTCATGGGCATGATCGCGAATTTAGTTCGCATATTCAAATCGCGTACAAGCGAAATGGCTACGTCGACGTTCCTTAATTTGCCCGCGGTCATCGTTAAGCCAAGTCCAAAGAAGATAACGCCAAATTCGCATTGTATCATGGCGTCAGCCAATTCTTCCAGATACTCCACAGGAACGCCGGCAACCGTGTCGACATCAAGCTCTTGATCTCGAATCAAAGCCCTTAACGCCTGCATCAGCTCGTAATCCTTGTTGGGTTCGACTTGAATGAAATAGTCAGCCATCTCGGCAGACATCGTTTTCCTAACATCAACAATTATCAGTTTGCGTCCTTCTTTCATCATTGCTGGCGGAGGCTTGCTCATAGTTTCTGGTTGAAGCATAAGCTGAGGCGGGTTCTTCACAAATTTCCTTCTCAGGGCGCTCTGCACTTTTTTCTTACCCGTAGAGGCCTTGACTTTTTTCATGTAGCCCTTCCAGTCGCTCTTTTCAAATCTTCCTTCGGTGAAAGTGGTGTACCTTTCAAGGTGTCTGGGATGAGCACTCCACGGGTCGCATCCCCAGTAAATAACGAGGTCTGCACGGTGCCTAATCTGTCCAAGGGTACATGAGGGAAGACCCACTTCTTGAATGCTTAAAACTGACGGACCATGGCAGACAACGGAAGTGTTGTCGATAACTCCGCCAACTTCTTCCGCTAATTCCATGCCCACACGTTGTGCTTCGCAACTTGTTGAGCTCCAACCGTACAATATTGGATAGTTCGCGTCGGCGAGGATTTCGGCAGCTTTGCGTAGAGCTTCCTCAATCGAAACCTCAACAAGTTCGCCGTTCTTCCTTATCAGCGGTTTGCGCGTTCTGTGTTCGTTTCTATAGCCTAGGAATTTGGATTCGCACATGGAGCAACCGTTTTTCACTTTAACTATTTTTCCATCTTCGATGGTTAATTCAATGTCGTCACACAAACAACCGCAAACAGGACAAGCGACTGCTTTAACGATTGACACGTGATTACCTTCCAAATTCGCTTCTAAGAAGTTCCTCCATGCTTAAAAGAGGCCTATCCAGGGCTGGTTCAACTTCGGCAGGGATTCCCTTGAAAGAGGGCATACCGATGCTGCTGGTTTTGTTGCTGCAAATAACATTCGCCCAAGGACCATATGGAATATAGATTATTCCAGGGGTTGCTGCTCTCGGATATTTTATGGCTCTTATCACTACCGAGCCGTATTCTGTCGAAACCAGAATTTTCGCGTTGTCTTTAATTCCGAGTTTCTTCATGTCTCCTGCGTCCATGTAGCACATGGAGACTGCTTCGAAGTATTCTTTTGAGCTTTTTCCGCGTTCCTTGCCTACACCTTGCTCGATTGTTCGCCCTGTAAGCAAAATTACTCGCAGTTTTTGCTGCAACATGCCCTTAAACCTTTATTCCACTAATGATTCGGCTAATATTTAAGAGTAAGTTTGAAGAAACAGTGAAATTCAACATCAAGGTCGATATCCGCTGAGGGTGCACAAAGCCAACGCAGCCGCAGTTAAGTCAGCGGTCGTTCCTGGATTAAAAAGGTTTCCAGATTCTCTGAGATTTCTATCAAACTCCAAGATGCTTCTTCTTCCATCTGAGGTTTCCACGCCGCCTAACTGCAGAACTTTCTTAGCGTCTAAGGAGATTTCACTTGCCTTCTTAAAGCCGACTTTTCGGGCTATAAAAGTGTCTGGATGCTCAGACAGGACTTTCAGGAAAGTGTGGATGATGGCTGTGTTCAAGTCGCTGTTCTTGAGCTGCTCCATCAGATAGGGATAAGCCAGATTGAAGGTTATCGGGTAATTGTTAACCCATTCAGAACACACGTCATCGTAGCCAGCGGCTATTTTGAAAACCTGATAGAGGGAAACATTACCCTTTAGTATCCGCTCCTTAGAGTGGGGGTCGTGAACGTCGAGGTCTGGAGCACCATTAAGGCCACTTGGTTTTGCTATGTCTATAGCTTCGTAAAGGTTAACCGCATCTTCAGGCGTTGTCGATTCAACCGCCAACTTTGCGTTTTCTCTTAACCGCGGAATCTCAAAGGCAAAGTTTCCTTTTGTGGGGGTCATACCCGCGGCAACAGCGAGGGGCGCGAACAAAATGACAGTGCCGAGCAGAGTGTTTCCGCCCTTTTGCCACGCGTTAATATCAGCAACGCATTTTTTTATGATTTGACCGAGGCTGACTTCGCTGATGCACAGTTTATTGTTTGACACGGCGATTCCACGGTTAGCTACTTCTTCAAAAGAGGGTGCTGCAGCCACAGCAGAAGCGAGAAAGTGTTCAATCCGTGTGCCTTCAAAGCCCACAGCGAAGTTCACGTTTCCAGGCTTGTCGGCGCTGACCTCGAGCAGTATGGCGAGTTCTAGGCATTTGGAGATGTGCTTTGCCTTTTCGCGGATGAGCATAAGGAAAGGTGGTTCAAAAAAGGTTTATTAACGTTGTGTAAAAAACTACAAACAGTTGAAGTCTCTTACATAATGAGTTCAGCAGGGGATTTCTCCATGCGAGCCCGCGAAGGCGACTTAATCAAAACAAAAGACAACGTAATCTTCGATGTTAAAGGGCTGGTGCATCCTCCAAACAAGGTAATCGCGTTTCCAAGGTTCATCCCTTCGCCTCAGGGCAGCCGTGGGCTTCGAAAGGACTTGTACGGTAAAGTTTACAGCTTCACTGAACGTTTCAAATTTCTGGAACAGAAATCACCAGAGCTGATAGTGCATGACCCAGTTTTTGATGAAGTTTTATGCGAAGTCCCAATTGGCACCATCAAAAAGCACTATAAGCCGATTGGAAAGCTCAGGGAGTTGCGCTTATCCAAAACGTTGGGAGGCTTGGAAAGGAAAGCCGTGCAGCTTGCTGAGGCTGTGAAAGAAGCTGCCGATATTCCTTGGAGTTCCATGGGGGTTTCAGGCTCTTTGCTGGTTGGGTTACACACGCTCAAGTCTGACATTGACCCAGTTGTTTAC
>DATDQZ010000104.1:0-3318 GCA_035292005.1 Bathyarchaeia archaeon
GAACAGAAGCCTGCTACTTTGCTTGCTTTTCTTTGCGTTTTTTCTTCTTCTCTTTTCGCTCTTTCTTAGTCAACGGTTTATTCTTTGCACTTTTCATTCCCAATTCAATCACCAATTGGAATTGTGAGTAACGGATAATTAGTTTTTGTGGAAATACCTTTCAGAAAGATAAAGCGTTCACAACAGCCTTTCCATATATAAGAGGGCTATAGTCTCTGCAGAGCAGCTAGTCACCAAAGCATCGCGTTCAGTGAAGCTCTAGTTCTACCTATTTATAGAGGGGTATAGTTTTTTCCGAGCACTAGAGCCCTAAGGCTCCTCTAAAAACATCCCAGAAACAAAAACCTGCACAGTTAATTTTAAATATGACTGTGGTAATATCGACTTTTCGATTGTCTGGTGTTCCATGAGTGTTGGTCGTTTCAAACATCGACCTAACCCCTAATCTTCACGTGATGAGACCTTCCCAGTTTCTTGAATCGTCGATTAAAGATTTTACTCTCAACATCAACAACGATTATCGCTACATGAAAACAGGCTACTACGTGTCCTTGCACGCGGAAGTTCTGGGCAACATGGTGATTCCGACAAGCGAAAACATAATAGACGCGAACAGAACCCCTCTGCTACTGCTCAGAGCCGCAAGAGCGGGAATCCCAACATTGCCATTTCTGGTGACGGATTCGGTGAAAAAAATAATGGCTGAGCTTAATTTTCCAATAATCGTTTTCGCCGTCAACCCCTTCATCTACGACGGCTACAAAACCGCCAACAACAAAAGCGCACTGTACCGCGCCATGAAAAGCCTAGGCATGAACTACAAGTTCACCGTGTGCGCCCAACCCCTCAGAGGCGAAATGGTTTCGTTCAAATCTATTTTCGGCAAATGCAACCAAGACGAGGAAGCAAGAATCATCTCGGAAAAGGTTTACGAACTATTCAGAATCCCACTGTGCAAACTGCATGTTCAGAAAGTCGAAGAGAAAGCGTACCTTTGCGGACTCCAACCCATAAGAAAAGACGAGTTATCCCCGTGCGATTTAGAAATTATTTCCAACGAAGCTTCGTCACTTTCGAAGCAAGGTGAACACTTAGGTGTCTAAAATCGCCTGTTTCGTCGAAAAATACAATTTCTCCGATCCCCGAGAGGAAGCTGCCCTTCACAACTTTAAACTCGCAGCGGAAAAGTCAGGGCAAGAGTTCGATTTCCTGTTCAGAGAAGACATCTCAGAAATACCTAACTACAACGCCGTGTTCATCAGGGCAACCACCGATCCCCTTTACACCGCGTACATCGTTTCCAAAACCGCTTGGGAACTCGGGCTGAAAGTCATCGACGACCCAGAATCCATAAAAATCTGCGCCAACAAGATTCACCAGTACGCTTTATTCGAGAAGTTCGATGTGCCCCATATCCCAACAGTCTTCTTAAACAAGGACGAACTGCACCACAAAAAAATCACGGAAATATTCGACGCTTTAGGAAAACCAGCAGTAATAAAAGCACCGTACACCAGCTTTTCCCGCTTCGTGGAAAAAGCAGCCTGCGAAACAAGCTTCAGAGAAGTCGCCAAAAGATTCTTCAAAAGATCCGACGTTTTGGCAGTGCAGAAGTTTATGCCCACAGCCTTTGACTGGAGAATCGGCGTTCTGAACGATGAAGTTTTGTACGTGTGCAAATACATGATTCCGAAAGGCAAATGGAAACACGGCGCCAAACTCAGAGGCAAGCCTACGTTCATCTGGGGCAGAACCGTTTCGATGAAGAAACAAAACGCGCCTGTCAGGCTTAGAGAAGTCGCGTTAAAAGCCTGCAAAGTTGTTGGAAAAGGACTCTACGGAGTGGACATCAAAGAGGTCGATGGCGAATACGTCGTGGTTGAAGTAAATGATAACCCTAGCATTTACGCGGGCTATGAAGACTTGAGAGACAAAGACTTGTACCAAAAAATCATCACGTACTTAACTGAGTAACCACCCGAAAAAGACGCATAATTCTTCGACACCTATTTATCTCTACATCGACAATTTGAGATTACAAGAGGGAAAAAGCATGTTGAAAAACGCCATCAAGGATTACGAGTTCTCCGAAAAAATGTCCGTGGAAGAACTCGTCATGCAAATGGAAAAAGCGTGGGGTTTCACGGCTGGAAAAGTCGCCGTCGGCGTGACGATTCTAGAACACATGATGAAAATGCAGGATTGCCTCAAGTTTCTCTCGTTCACCGGAAACCTCGTGGCAACGGGCACACGAGGCGCTTTGAAGGAGCTTGTTAAACGAAAACTCGTTGACGTTGTTATCACGACTTGCGGAACGCTTGACCACGACGTGGCACGGTGCTGGAGAGACTATTACAGAGGCTCATTCATAATGAACGACGCCAGACTTCACGAAAAAGGCATAAACCGCTTAGGAAACGTCTTGGTGCCAAATGACAGTTATGGCAAGATAATAGAGGAGAAGATGCAGGCTCTGCTGGAAAGCCTGTGGAAAGAAAACATGAGAGAGGTTTCAACCAGCCAACTGTGCCGCGAAATAGGCAAACGCATCTGCAACGAAAGCTCAATACTATATTGGGCGGCGAAAAACGGCATACCGGTTTACGTGCCCGGCATCACCGACGGCGCAGTGGGATACCAAACATGGCTTTTCTCTCAAGACCACGATTTTAAGCTTAATTTGCTGAAGGATTCGGGCGAGTTAAACGATTTGGTCTTCACTGCGAAGAAGACAGGCGCCCTGATTGTCGGCGGGGGAATATCAAAGCACCACACGATTTGGTGGAACCAGTTTAAAGATGGCTTAGACTATGTTGTGTACGTGAGCACGGCGGACGAGTGGGACGGCAGCCTCTCTGGGGCGAGACCGCGAGAAGCGGTTTCATGGGGAAAAATAAGCGCAAAAGCAAAACGCGTCATGATTGAAGGGGACGCTTCACTGATACTGCCAGTAATGGTAAGCGCGCTGGTGACTAGGCTCGGGAAAGTTTAACACACGGCTTTGAAGAGCCATGACAGGTCTGGTGCTTCGCGCTTTGTTTTCACTCGCTCGTTAAGCGCGTGCGTTATCAGCGGCAGAGCGATGGTTGCGTCGCAGTAGCACACGGCTCTTTTTCCGCTTTCGCTGTTGATTTTACCCCAGCTTATGGCTTCTTCCAACGTGCAACCTGACAGGCCGCCCCATTGAGGCGAGTCGGTGGTTATTTGTATGGCGTATTTGTGCGGGTAATAGTACTCTTGCAAACCCTTGCGGAGGTGGCCTTCTCTTCTTGGCACGCCTTTGTCCATGGTTTTGGGCGAGACTGATATGGCTATGAG